>DAIRFV010000070.1:0-23419 GCA_036794905.1 Pyrinomonadaceae bacterium
AGGCTCGATAGTTGAGCGGGAAGGGAAGCTGTACGCAGTTATCCAGTTCGTTGACGAGACAGGTCGCAAGCGCGGCATCTGGCGCAGGGCTCAAGACCGGAAGGATGCCCGTGGCATCATCAAACAAGTCCTGCGCGACCTTGACGACCACGGCGAGGCCGCGGTGGATGCTCAGAACATGACGTTCGCCGAACTGGCCGCGCACTTCGAGCAGCACTACCTGAAGGCGGCAGAGTACACGGCCGAGGGGCGGAAGGTCGCCGGTTACCGCTCGCTCTCACATACGCAGGACTTCATAAAGCCCCTCAGAGCCGCTTTCGACCGCAAGAGGCTCCGCAGCATCACCTACGGCGACCTCCGCGCCTATAAGCTAAGCAGGCTTCAAACAAAGACCCAATACGACCGGCCGCGCTCGCTCGCCAGCGTCCACCGCGAGCTTGCGCTGTTGCGCCGGATGCTGAACATCGCCGTCCGTGAATCGTGGCTGTTGAAGAACCCTTTCACCGCAGGCGAGCCGCTAATCAGCTTGGCCGACGAGAGGCGGCGCGAGAGAATCTTGGCGCGGGACGAGGAGTCCCGGCTGTTGGAGGCGTGTGGCGAGCGCACTGTGACCTACACGCGGCGCGGCAGAGACGTGACGATGCGGGACAAGGGCAGGCAGCGCGAGCACCTGCGCCCGCTCATCATCATGGCGATTGACTCCGGATGCCGCCGCGGAGAGATACTGTCGCTTCAATGGCGTGACGTTGACTTCGAGGGCGGCTTGATAACCCTCCGCGCGATGAATACTAAGACGATGCGCGAGCGTCAGGTGGCAATCACCGCACGCCTCCGCGGGGAGCTTGAACAGATGTGGGAAGCGTCGCCGAAGGACTTGGACGCGGCCGTCTTCGGCATCGACAACGTCAAGCGCGCGTTCAAGTCCGCGTGTGAGGCCGCGGGGATTAATGACTTTCGCTTCCACGACCTGCGCCACACGCACGCATCGCGTCTTGATGAGTTGGGCTTCTCACTGTCGAAGATAGGAGCACAACTCGGCCACACGCAAGTTCAAACCACCGCGCGCTACGTTAACAGGGACAAGGCAGGGGTGCAGCAGGTGGCGACCGCTCTGGACGCCTTTAACGCAGAGAGCCCGCGGCTGGCGGGCTTGATTGTGGAGGCAACGCACAGCATCAACTAGACGAGGAAGCGAAGAGAAGGCGCGGGGGGGGTATCCCTCGCGCCTTACTCTTTGGCCGTGTCAGTAGGTTCGGGCGGGGGAATTGGTGTTGCCGCTTCTGCGCCGGCAGCTTCAAGTTGCATTTGGGGTTTGAAATTCTTACTGTTGAACTCAACCAACCTTTCCCACACAATCTGTCCCTCATTCATAAATCGCCCTTCAAACTCTTCTGCGAAGCGTTCATATGTTCTTGCCTTCTCCTCAATGTAACCTTCGTTATGTCGCCTAGCTTCATAGTCGAGAGGTTCAACGATATCTAAGTAAAGCGTCGGGCGTCCAGATATTAATTCCCAAAAGCTTTGGCCGCCGATTTTTGTGTAAAGACCTCTGTCCACCGTCCTGAAGTTGCCGTAACATATCCCAAGAACAGCTTGCACAGGTTGGGCTTTTCTTCTTTGCCTTACCACCACGAGCGCATTTTTGAAGTTTTCAGCGAGGGCTGAATACTGTTGTGCGTTGCCCCAGTTTGGTCCTGACTTGATTGCAACGATGTAGCGCGTCCCATCTCTCGTAAAGTCCAAGTCAATGCCTTTGGAGGTTGACTTCTGGCCGCCATATGAGATTTCGGCTACATAAATTGCCAACTCTTCCAAAAAATGTCCCATCGCCTCCTCTTCCGAGGACGAGAGGTAGGCGTCAAGAACGGAAGAAACAAACTCTTGGGAAGAGTGGATATTCTTGGCTTTGAAGAGGAAAGGATTTTTCCGCTTCAAAACATCTACCAGCTTCAAATTCTTAATTTTGTTGAGGCGATTGTTATGGAACTCGTCTATGTTCTCTCTGATGTAGGCTCTGACTGCTTCTAGCTGTTCCTCAGTCATCATCTTTAGCCCTCGCGCGCCGCGGCGGGTTCAAAAGAGCAGATTCGGCAATCTCCACATACTCCGGCAGAAGCTCAATCCCTAGATAATGGCGCTTGAGCATCTTTGCGGCTACCGCCGCAGTGCCTGAGCCGAGAAATGGGTCAAGAACCAAGTCACCATGTTTTGTGAAGAGCTTAATGAACCACTCTGGCAGTGCGAGAGGGAAAGTCGCGCTGTGCTGCTTGTTGCCGCACTCAGTTGCGAGGTGTAGGACGTTCGCCGGATATGCCATATCTCGTCCTACCCAGTTTGATATGTTCTTACCAAAGCCGCTTCCTACTTTGGAGTTGTCCCGCCGCTTGTCCGTGTCGCTCAACTTCTTTAAGCGGGACTTCGCCCAATCTCCCGTCGGAACCATGACGGCATCCTGATACATGTTGAACTTCTTTTGCTTGGTGAAGTGCAAGCAACGCTCCCAAGCGTCACGAAATCTGTTAGGCCACTTGCCGGGCGGGCAATTCCTCTTGTGCCAGATGTATTCCTCAGTCCATAGCCAGCCTTGTCTCCGCAACTCCAAAATCAGTTCAAGTACGTATGTATGGCGCTCGCCGCCAACAACCTTTTCCTAGATGTTAAGGATGCAAGAACCATCTTCTTTAATCACCCGTTTGAGCTGCTCGACGATGAGCAGAAACCACCTCACATAATCGTCTGGATGATGCCCCCCGTAAGTGTTCTTGCGGCTGTCGGCATAGGGAGGCGATGTGACGATTAAATCAACTAGATTCGATGGCATGTCACTGAGGACTTCTTTGCAGTCGCCACGAATGATTCTGTCTTCCCACTTTTCTCGCTCACTCACACGGCCGGTGTTCAATGCTTTCGCGCCGCTTTGAGCAGTGCTCGCCGGAGTTACCAATGCTGTCTCTCCCTCAAATGAATAAGTATTAAGCCACTCTGACTCTACTACTTGCGTGAAGCTGAAGATATCACTACCGCATATTGTATGAAAAGACGAATTTCATTGAACTTGCAGTGGCTCAAGGGAATCGGCGTAGACGACTCCCCCGACTGACAGACTGACACGTCCATAGGCGATGTCAGTCTGTCAGTCGGGATGCCGCTTTAACCGAGGGGCTGCCATCCTTTGTACATCGAGTGCGTCTCCCGCTCCGCAGCCTCCGCTCGCCGCCGCATCACGAGCCGGCGATACTCCTCCCGGACAGATTTGTAGACCTCCTCGCTCGCGCCGCCATTGCCGCTGAAGAACAAGCTCCGCGCCTCGGCTTCGAGGGTGCGCTCGAACTGTTCTTCGCGGCGCTTGTCCTCGGCCTCTATCTGGCGCTTACGTTCCCCCTCTTCGACCGCAGCACGCTTGGCATTCTCGGCCGCGATGCGCTCAATCTCCGCGTCGCGCTTCGCCTTCTCGGCCGCCCTGCGTTCGTTTATCTCGCGCTCTATTTCCACAATCGCTGCTGGCTTGCTCATGAATGCCGCTGCCCCCTTCCCGACCGCGTGCGCGTCCTCATGGCTTTAATCCGCCCAAGCTCGGCAGCTGAATACAGAACGCAATGGTTTAAAAACAACGCCTGCACGCGGCCTTCCTTCCTGAACCTCTGTAACGTCGTGTGACTCAGCCCCACCTTAACCGCGGCACGCCGCTCACTATAAAACTCGTCTGACATTACTGACTCCTTCCATGTAAAAACAAACGGGCTGAAGACATCGAGCCGAGAGGCGAGATGTTGTCAGTCCGTTTGTTGTTAGAAATGATTACGCGGTAATACTATTGATGACCGCGTGACGTTGGTACCATCTGACCGCCGGCCATCTTCTTCGACCGCAGGGGGAGCTTCTGAGCCGGGAGTTGCTTACTCTTGACCGGGTTGATGCTCTCGGCTGATTACATCAGAGATGTAATACACCTCGCAGCCCTTCCCTCCCCTCCCTACGGGAGTATGCCACACGGCTCTCCGTTCCGGTTCCGACTGGCGCACCCGACTGCGCAGGCTGGGGGCACGGTAGAGACCCGCGCCAGCAGTCCCGTGGTCGTCGGGGCGTTCTGTGGGAAGTGACAAACTGACAGACTGACAACACCTATGGGGGTGTCAGTCTGTCAGTTTGTAGGCAGGCAGGTTTTATTGGTGTTTACCGCAGGGCGGCCACACTCGTCACGAGGCCGAAGGGGGTGAGTACAGCGGCCGGCAACGCGACGCCGAACACGCTCTTGTGTACGCCGCGAACGAGCTTCAGAGAGATGCGCGCCCCCGGTACCAAGCCCGTCGAGACCTGCCCGGTCATCGCCCCCGACGCCGCCCCAAGCCTTTGCAATCGAACTGACTGACATCGTTCCCCTACGGGGGTGTCAGTCTGTCAGTTGGAAATGTAGTGGCTGTTTTCTGCGCTTTTCCTCCTTGCTGCTGGGTTTCGAGGACGCGGGGGCGGGTGCGCGAGTCGCCGCATCACCGATTGTCCGAGAGCCCCGCCGGAGCCGCGCCGAGAGTTGGCACCCGGCCACAGATGAACCCGGAGGCATGGCGCTATGGGTTATCGTATGTTTAGAGTTATTAAACAAGGCCGTGGCTTACCGTCTCTCCCGCGGCCAACATGAAAGCGGGGGCTCCCCTCCTCGGAGCGATGTCCCTTCTACATGAGATTCACTCACCGACCATTAGCTGCGCGAGCCATGTCTATCGAATCCGGAGGCCGCCCCATCGTTTTTAACCCACCCCGCCTTCGTATTCATCACCATTCCCGCCGTGCGGAGGCTTTGCTGTGTGCTCGGGTTAAGGGCTCATCCGCACCGGACTTGCGCTGCCTGACTGTTGCTGTGCTCGGGCGGGCGTTCATCGTTGACACCTCGCGCGGCAGAAGCACCGGGCACCTTCTACTTCCGCGGTCGGGCTTCGGCGTGTAGAGCCCCTACAAGCCCAGCTTCTCTTCCGGCCTGACCCTTTTCCTATCCTGAGCAGTCCAAGCGATTCTAGGGCATCCTGACGCACGCATGGCCTATGTGCGGCACAGTGTCTAATCCACGGAACGCAGGGTTGTCAAGATAACTATTCGCTTGACGAATGGTATTAGCCATGGCAGGATGGCCGCATGACGAAAGAGAACCTGCTTACGACTCCACAGGTCGCCGAGCGGCTAGGCGTAACCGTTCGCCGGGTTCAGGCACTCATCAAGGATGGGCGGTTGCCCTCACAGCAGTACGGGCGAGACCATCTCATCAAAGAGAGTGACTTGAAGTTGGTAGAAAACCGGAAGCCGGGGAGGCCGCCGAAACAGGCGAGCAAGAAGGGAAGCGGCAAGGGCTAAAGGAGTGGAGCCGCCATGCGGCGGTTCCTGATGACGCTCTCAATGAGAGCATGTTGGCGCGATTAGATAGATGTTTCGATAGATGGTGGGGGAGCTACCCTGTGGCCGGGCGGTAAGTTGGAGCAAACGAAAGGGTTCTTTGATGAAGGTCATCAAAGAACCCCGCATCCACAGTCAGGCGCTCTAACCGACTGAGCTATGGCCGCCACAAGGGGAAGCGAACTGAAGACCCAATACTACCAACCGCCCACGGCACTGACAAGTTGCCCCGCGCCGCGCGCCCACCACCCATGCCCCCGGCTGGACTCGAACCAGCGACCCTCTGCTTAGAAGGCAGATGCTCTATCCGACTGAGCTACGGGAGCGCGTACGTCGTTCGAGGCCGAATGTTAACACGCACCCCCAACATGACAAAATTACTCGCAAGGCCGATTAAGCCTGGAACATCCGGCAACAAGATTTCAAAAAGAGGGGGCGCGGGGCTGTGGTAAAGTGTGCGGACTATGGCGCAATGGGATAAGTCGCAGAGCCGGTTGCTGCGCTGGATCGGGCTGATGGTGGCGACCGTGGTGGCGCTCTACCTCTGCTGGAAAATGCTCCAGCCGTTCATCGAGGTGGTGCTCTGGGCCGTCGTCCTCGTCATCGTCTTCTTCCCCATACACAGGCGCATACAGGCGCGGGTCGGGAGCCCCGGGTGGAGCGCGGTGCTCTCGTGCCTGCTCGTCATCTTCATCATCCTCGTGCCGCTCACTCTGCTCACCTTCGCCGTCGTCAACGAAATCGGCAACTTCGCGCAGATGCTTCAGCCGAAGCAGGACGGGACGGGCGGCGCCGCCGGGGCGGCGGCCGGTCTGTTCGACCCGAACTCGGAGTACCTCGGGCCGGTCGTGCGCTGGGTCGGGCAGTACTACGACGTGAGCCGGCTCGCGTCGCAGGAGTTCATCGCCGAGCGCCTGAAGGGCGTGAGCGGCGCGATAGCCTCGCGCACGCTGGGTTTCGTCGGCGGCGCCGTGGGCTTCGTCGTCGAGGTCTTCTTCGTCATCTTCACGATGTACTACCTCTTCCGCGACGGCGAGCGGATGCGCGCGGCGGCCTACGACATGATGCCCCTCAGCGGCCCGCAGGCGCGCGAGATTCTCGACCGCACGGGCGAGGTCATCGGGGCCAGCGTCTACGGCGTGCTCGTCATCGCCGTCATACAGGGCGTGCTCGGCGGGTTGGCCTTCTGGGTTTTGGGGCTGCCTTCGCCGCTGCTGTGGGGCGTCGTGATGATCTTCCTCTCGATGATCCCGATGCTGGGCGCCTTCATCGTCTGGGTGCCGGCGGCCATCTACCTCGCGCTGACGGGCGACTGGGGCAAGGCCATCATCCTCGCCGTGTGGGGCGCGCTCGCCATCGGGAGCGTGGACAACTTCCTCCGGCCGAAGCTCGTCGGCGAGCGGACGCGTTTGCACGAACTGCTCGTCTTCTTCTCGGTGCTCGGCGGCCTACAGGTCTTTGGCGTCCTCGGGATAGTGCTCGGCCCGGTTATCGTCGCCATCACCATCGCGCTCCTCGACATCCTCCGCCAGGTGGACGGCCCCACGCGCGACCGGCCCGGCAGCGACACGCTGCTGGAGGAGCAGGCCGAGTTGCGCACCACGCCCGAAGGGTCCTCCTGACGCCCGCCGACCGCGTCAAATGTAGAAAGCCGCCAGCTCGATGCCGGCGGCTTTCTGAATCTCACGGTAAAGGCTGCGTAAATGTGGACTTACGCGGCGTTGTTGAAGGTTTCGGCGAAGACACGGCGGCCGTTGAGCGCGTCGTCTATGATCTCGCGGACGGCGGCAACATCCGGGTTGACGTCCATGCGGTCACAGGCGCGCAGGTGGCGGATGATGCCCTCGGTCGCGATGTCCAGGGCAGGGCCGCCCAGTTTCGAGTAGCGGCGCGCCTGGATGTGGTCAATCATCTTCAGCCGTTCTGCCAGCGGAAACTTCTCAGTAGCGATCACTTTTCGTCTGCTCCTTATGTTTTCGGGCCCCCGCAAATCTATCTCGACCGGTGGGCTCTGTATTAGTGACAATTTAGATGCTTCCGGGGGTTCAAGGGATGCGAATCCGTTACAATCCCCGGAATTTTCACACAATCCAGCCCACTCTTTTTAAATCACTACACCCTGTAGGGGAAAAGGGGGCCAGAAGAAAAACGCATTCTACATTGAAATTATTTGAATTACCAGATTTTTTTTCAATGTGGTCAGACCGAAAGCCGACGACGGGTAATCAGGAGGAAAGATTAGTTGCTAGGTCGTGTAAGTTGTTATATTTGAACGAGATGGGTTCAGAGTCCGTGGCAGGGGGAAAAAGAGACGCCGGCGAAGTCGGAAGGCAAAAGTATGCCTGCCAAAACCCGCCGGCGGTCTTTTCGTGTGATTGAGAAGTATTCCGTGGCTCGTCGGACGGCCGACTACTTCTTCGGGACGACGGCGTCCTTCAAACCCTTGCCAATACGGAACTTGAGAGCCGTCTTGGCGGGAATCTGGATGGTCTCGCCCGTCTGAGGGTTGCGCCCCTCGCGCGCCTTGCGCTCGGAGAGAACGAGCTTGCCGAAGCCGGGGAGGACGAACTCGCCGTTCTCCTTAACCTCGTTGGTCGCCAGGTTAGCCAACTCCTCGAAAAGCTCCTTCACCTGTGCGCGCTTCAGCTCGTATTTTTCGGCGAAGTGGTTAACCACTTCGGACTGTGACATGCGCTTCTTGCCTGCTTTCGTCGCCATTGGATGGTGCACTGCCTCCTGCAAATTCGGGAAGAAATCAAAAAGCTTGCGTCAGGACATATATCACACGACGCGGCCTCGCGTCTCGGAAAAATGGCCGAAATTGCCATTTTTCTTAAAAAAGTTAGCCGCAGACCCCGACGGGCGTTCCGTTTGACCGGCCGTCGTATGAATCGCAGACCCCGAAACCGCCCGACACGTTTTTACGCCGGGCGGTTTTGCCTCCCGGGAGATTCGGGCATAAACTGTCTGACAACCGTTTTCCATCAAGACAGACAGGGAGGGGCAGCCTTGACTCCATTTCGCGGGGGAAGCGTGCAGACCGTCCCGACGCAGCCGTTCGAGGGGCAGCGCCCGGGCACCTCCGGGCTGAGGAAGAAGACACGTGTCTTCATGCAGCCCGGCTACCTTGAGAATTTCGTCCAGTCGGTCTTCGACGCCGTCCGCGCGGACGCGCCCGACGGCTTCGGCGCCGAAACCCTCGTCGTCGGGGGCGACGGGCGCTACTACAACCGCGAGGCCGTCCAGACGATCATCCGCATGGCGGCGGCCAACGGGTTCGGCCGTCTTCTGGTCGGGCGCGGCGGCATCCTCTCGACGCCGGCCGTCTCGGCCGTCATCCGCCGCCGCAAAGCCCTGGGCGGGCTGGTGCTGTCGGCCAGCCACAACCCGGGCGGCATCGACGAGGACTTCGGCATCAAGTACAACACGCGCAACGGCGGCCCCGCGCCCGAGTCTGTCACCGAGCGCGTCTACGCGGGGACGCAGACCATCACGCGTTACCTCATCGTCGAACACGGGGACGTTGACCTCGAACGGACGGGGAGCGTCCGCGTCGGGGAGACTGAGGTCGTCGTCATCGACCCGCTCGAAGACTACACGGCGGTGATGGAGGACTTGTTCGACTTCGAGCGTCTGCGCGGCTACTTCGCCTCAGGCCACCGGATGCTCTTCGACGCGATGAGCGCGGTGACCGGCCCGTACGCCACGCACATCATCGAGGGGCGGCTGGGCGCGCCCGCCGGGACGGTTTTGAATGGGACGCCGCTGCCCGACTTCGGCGGCCACCACCCCGACCCGAACCTCGTGCACGCCGCCGAACTCGTCCTGCGCATGAGCGGGCCGGACGCGCCCGACCTCGGCGCGGCCTGCGACGGCGACGGCGACCGCAACCTGATTCTCGGCCGCGACTTCTTCGTCACGCCCGGCGACTCTCTGGCCGTCATCGCCGAGCACGCGCGCGACTGCATCCCCGGCTACCGCGCAGGGCTGGCGGGCGTCGCGCGCTCGATGCCGACGAGCACGGCCGCCGACCGCGTGGCCGAAGGCTTAGGCATCAAGTGTTACGAGACGCCGACGGGCTGGAAGTTCTTCGGCAACCTGCTCGACGCGGGGCTCGCGACGATGTGCGGCGAGGAGAGCTTCGGCACGGGCTCGAACCACGTGCGCGAGAAGGACGGGCTGTGGGCCGTCCTGTGCTGGCTCTCGATAATCGCGGTGACGGGGAAGTCGGTCGAGGAGGTCGTGCGCGAACACTGGCGCAGGTTCGGGCGGAGTTACTACCAGCGCCACGACTACGAGGGGCTCGACGCGGCGGCCGCCGGGGAGATGATGGCGGAGTTGAGCGCGAGTCTTAACCACCTCGCCGGGACGCCGCTGGCCGGCAGCCGCGTCGAGCGCGCCGACGAGTTCGGCTACACAGACCCCGTGGACGGCAGCACGACCTCGCGGCAGGGCGTGCGCATCTTCCTCGAAGACGGCTCGCGCGCGGTGCTGCGTCTTTCGGGGACGGGCACGGCGGGCGCGACGCTGCGCATCTACATCGAGCGCTACCGCGAAGACGCGGGCGCGAGCGACATCGAGGAAATTCTCGGCACGCTCAAGCAGGGCGTCAGGGAACTGCTCCGCCTGCGCGAACGCTTCGGCACCGACGAGCCGACCGTCGTCACGTAGAGCAGGCCTGAGGCGGAAGCCCGACCGTCAGGGAGGGCGTCGGTCTTCCTCGACGGAGCAAGAAGAGGAAGACCGACGCCCTCCCTGACGGTCGGGCTTCCGCCTTAACTTTCAGTGAACCTTTTGTCCCACAATCTTCAAGCAGAGGGCACACAGCACCGCCGCGCCGCGTAGTATCATCCCCGAATCTTATGGCAAGCCATTCTATCTCTGAGGACACGCCGACGCTCGCGATGTCTTCGCGGAGGCGTTTGTGGGTGACGCTCGGGGTCATCACGGGGATGTTTCTGGCGGCGCTGGAGGCGACCGTCGTCGGGACGGCGATGCCGACCGTCATCGCCTCGCTCGGGGGCCTGAGCCATTACAGTTGGGTCTTCTCGGCCTACCTCATCACCTCGACCATCACGGTGCCGGTCTGGGGCAAGCTCTCGGACTTGTACGGGCGCAGGCTCTTCTTCCAGCTCGGCATCGGCATCTTCCTCGTCGGCTCGGTGCTGTCGGGGATGGCGGCGACGATGACGCAGCTCATCGTCTTCCGCGCGGTGCAGGGTCTCGGCGCGGGGGCGCTGGTGCCTTTGGGGATGACGATCATCGGCGACGTGTACACGGTCGAGGAGCGCGCGCGGATGCAGGCGTTCTTCAGCGGCGTGTGGGGGATTTCGAGCGTGGTCGGCCCCGTCGTCGGCGGGTTCATCACCGACCAGCTCTCGTGGCGCTGGGTCTTCTACATCAACGTGCCGTTCGGCATCCTCGCCGCCGTCATCATGCACCTCGCGCTGAAGGAGCCGAAGCGGCACGGGCGTCCGTCCATCGACTACGCGGGCGCGGCGCTGCTGATGGCCTCCATCACGCTCCTGATGCTGGCGCTCGTCGAGGGCGGCGCGACGCTGCGCGAGTTCGCCTCGGCGCGCAACGTAACGCTGCTGGCCGTGGCCGTACTCCTCGGGGTGCTCTTCATCTACGTCGAGCGGCGGGCGCAAGACCCGATCGTGCCGTTCGACCTGTTCCGCAACCGCGTCGTGACGGTCTCCGTCGCCGCCGGGTTCCTCGCGGGCGTGGCGATGTTCGGCGCGATCTCGTTCGTGCCGCTGTTCGCGCAGGGCGCGCTGGGCTCGACGGCGACCGAGGCCGGTTCGCTTTTGACGCCGCTCATGCTGAGCTGGGTCGGGCTCTCGATTGTCGGCGGGCGGCTGCTGTTGAGGGTCGGTTACAGGCCGACGACGCTGTTGGGGCTCTTCCTGCTGACGCTCGGCTTCGCGATGCTGTCGAGCTTCGAGCGCACGACGCCGCGCGTGTGGCTCTACGTCGATCTGGTGCTCATCGGGGCGGGGCTGGGGCTGACGATGCTGACGCTCCTGATCGCGGTGCAGCAGTCGGTCGGGCGCGCGCAGTTGGGGATTGCGACCTCGCTCAACCAGTTCTCGCGCTCGATTGGCGGCGCGGTCGGCGTGGCGATCATGGGCGCGGTGCTCTCCGCAGGCTTAGCCTCGCACCTGCAAGCCTACGCGCGCACGGGGGCGGGCGGGATGACGCCGGAGCGCGCGGCGGAGCTGGCCTCGAACCCGAACGCCCTCATCGACCCGGAGGCGCGCGCGTCGCTCCCGCCCGCGGTGCTCGACGAGCTACAGGAGTCTCTGGCCGCCGCGATACACAACGTCTTCTGGACGGGCACGGCGCTCGCCGGCCTCGCGTTCGTCGTCGCCTTATGGCTCCCGCGCGAGGGGGATGCGGGCGTCGCCCCGCCCGACGAAGAGGCGTGCTGCGCCGAGACCGGCGAGCGCATGGTCATCGCCGAGTTCACGACGCTGGAACCCGAAGAGGAGCCCGTCGCCTCGAAAGGGAGTTAGTTGACGGTTGAAGAGATAGGGAAGGTAATCGGGGCGGAGGGATTCGAACCCCCGACCTCTCGGTCCCAAACCGAGCGCGATACCAGGCTTCGCTACGCCCCGCATTCTGAAGGTGACGAAAGAACTCGTTACTTGACCGTCGGCATTCTAACAGACGGCGTCGTTGAAGGGTAAAGCGGGTTCAGGTGAAACGCTCGCGGAGGTGTCGGGCGGCCTGCTTCAAGGCGCGTGCGCGGTGGCTGAGGGTGTGTTTGACTTCGGCGGGAAGCTCGCCGAAAGTTCGTTCGTGGCCGTCGGGGATGAAGAGGGGGTCGTAGCCGAAGCCGCCGTCGCCGCGCGGGGCGGGGGCGATGCGGCCCTCGCAGGTGCCCTCGAAGGTGTGGAGGGTGCCGGCCGCGGGGTCTGCGACGGCGATGACGCAGACGAAGCGCGCGCGGCGCTCCGCGTCGCCGGTCGCGTCAATCTCGCCGAGTAGTTTCGACATGCGCGCGGCGTAGGTCGCCGCGCGCCCCGCGTAGCGCGCGGAGCGGACGCCGGGCGCGCCGCCGAGCGCGTCCACCGCGAGGCCGGAGTCGTCCGAGAGCGTCAACAGCCCGCCGTGCGCCGAGTAGTGCAGCGCCTTGAGCGACGCGTTCTCGGCGAAGGTCTCGCCCGTCTCTTCGGCCTCGGCGATGTCGGGGAACTCGGCGAGCAGGCGCAGGCGGAGGGGGAAGTCGGAGAGTAGCTGCGACAGCTCTCTGACCTTCCCGGCGTTGTTGGTGGCGACCAGCAGCTCCGTGTGTTTGTTCATGGGTAGACCGTCAGAGTCGAAATACTTTGCCGCCCGCGGCTTTCCTGTTTAGAATCGAACGGGGCCCGGCCGGCCTCTTTCTCCCAAGCTCTCGAAGTCATTCTAGAATCCGCCCGCGCGGTTTGGCACGCGCCCGCGCCGGCGGCGCCGGAGGAGTGAACCAACTGTCCCAACATCTCTCACCCCAGGAAGCTTTGCCTCCGGCGCAGGAGCTGGCCGTGTGGCTGCGCGCTCTGCGCAGCTTCTTCAACGAGGCCAACCACCCGCTGACCGACGCTGAGCGCGCGGGCTTAGGCGAGCGCAGCTTCAAGTGCGAGACGGGCGTCGTGCGCGACGCGCTCGTGCGCTGCCTGCACCTGCTCTCGAACCTCGCGCGCGGCGAAGCGGTGCCGGGGCTCGCAGAGGAGGGCGCCGCCGCGCCGGTTCTGGATGCGACGCGGCACGGCGACGCGCTCGGCCTCGTCGGCGCGAAGGACTCGCTCGGCGACCTGGGCGAAGTCTTCAAGGACGTGAGCCGCCTGAGCGACGCGCTGCTCGATTCGAGCACGGTCGGCTTCGCCGCGTGGTCGAGTCTGGGCAGCGTCCTCGAACGTGAGCTGACACGTTCGGAGTCCGTGGGGCTCATCCTGGCCGCGGGGCACGCGGCCGGCGCGGCGGAGCTACAGGGGCAGCTCGTCACGCTCGCGCACGGGCTGACGCCGGAAGACCTCGGCGAAGACCTGCTCGAAATCTTCCGAGCCTTCTCGCGCCTGCTCGCGCTTCTGCGTTTCGCCGAACACTCGCTCAAGGGCGACACGCAGCTCAAGCGTCTGCTGCCGATCTTCACGCTCATCAACGAGGAGACGCGGGCGCTGCTCGACTTCATCGAAGGCCGCGCGCTGCGCGTCGAGGGCGTCGGGCGCGGCGCGAGCGAAATCCTCGACGGCACGGCCTACGCGGTGCGGATGGAGCTGCGCAAGGCTTTCGAGCACGAGCTGACCGGACTCTGCTCCGTGCGGCAGCCGCCGCAGCTCTACGCGAAGGTCGAGAACGCCACGGGGCTCCTGCGCGACTGTTATCAACAGTCGGTCGTCGCGCTCGCGCAGAGCTTCGAGCCCGGGCTCGACGGCGGGACGCTCTTCCGCTCGTTCACGACCAAGCTCGAACAGTCGCTCGAACTGCGGCGCGAGCTGTGGGCTCTCGTACTGCTCGTGGCGCGCGCCTCGGCCGACGGCCACGAGCCGCCCGCGACGCGCGTACTCGAAGCCCTGGACGCCTTCGCCGAAGGGGCGCAGCGCTACCTCATGTACAAGGACTGGGACGCGCTGGAACGCTTCGCCGAGGAGCTCGACTCGGCGCGCGACGCGGGCGAGCTGTCGCGGACGCTCCACCGCTTCGAGGCTTACCTCGAAACCCTCTTCGGCCAGGTCAACATGCGCGCCGTCCTCGCCGACCTCCCCTTCAACCCGAAGTCACCCGACCAGTAAAAGGCAGAAGTGTAGGAGTAAAGACAGCGTGGCTCTCATCGGTGGTTGATGAGAGCCACGCCGATGCTTATCCGGCCGATTTTGTCTCACCTCGGTGCCATGCGCGTGACGACCTCGCCGAAGAGGCCGAAGGCGGAGCGCGTTCTCTTCTCGAAGCCGCCGTCGGCGAGCTGCGTCTCTGAGACGGCGTAGCGCCGCCGCGCGAGCGCCGCGTCGAGCCGTCCCGCGTCGCCGCGCCGCGCGAAGTGTGAGAGCACGGCGCGCGCCGACTCGCGCTCGTCAGTGAGCGTCCGCGCGAAGGCCGTGCGGCCGTTAAAGCCCGCCGTCGCCGCCCTGAGCGGCCCTTCGCGGCCGCCCCCGTTCTCTTCGACGTGTGCGCGCACGCAGCGCCGCACGTCCGCCTCCGAACCCATCAACAGGAACCCGTCCACGAACGCGGCCGCGCCGCGCTCCTCGTCCGTCGAGATGAGAAGCTCGGCCGTGCCCGTGCTCTCGACGCGGGCGCCGCGGCCCAGGTGTTCGAGGGCCTGCGCGCGCAGCGCCGCGGCGTCGCGAACTCTGGCGACGAGTACCTTGCCCTCGCTCGCCGCTTCGAGCCGCGCCGTCGCCACCTCGCCGCCGCAGGCGCGCAGAAACTCGCGCGGGTTCTCGACGCCGTAGGGCTTGACCAGCGCTTCGAGAGCGAGCGTGATGATGGTCGCGCGCGAAACGTCGGTCTGCGCGGAGAGCGCCGCGTTCAGGCCGCGCCACGCTTCCTCGGGGTTGCGGAGGTCGTAGAAAGTCACCTGGTACGCGTCGCCTGGGAGCACGCGCGTCGCGTCTTCGGCCGGGTGTTCGGCCGGCGCGAAAGGCCCTTCCAGACGCCGTGCGACATCAGGGGGCAGGGTCAGAAAGTAACGGTCTTCGAGCACGCCCTCCTCGACGTGCGCGCTCCAGCCCGCGGCGCCGAGCGTCTGGTTAATGAACTGCGGCAGGAAGGTCGCCAGCACGCTCTGCACGTGCGGCTCCTGCGCCATGCCGCCGACGAAGGCGGGCGCGAAGACCTCGACGGCCTTCGCGGCGCTCCCGCGCGGCGCGTAGCCGAAGGCCAGCGCTCCGCCGCCGAGCCGCTGGCGCATCTCCTTCAACTGCTCGTCGCCCGCGAGGCTCGGTCGCGCGCCGCGCCGCACGTCGAGGCACGCACGCACGGCCGCCTCGTCGTTGCCGACGACGGCGACGCTCCCCTCCACGGCCGCCACAATCTTGCGGCGCGCCCCCGCCTGCTCGACCCAGAGGTAGAAGGGGACTCCGTCAACCTCCTTGCGCTCGAACGACTGCCGCTCGAACGTCCTGCGCGCGAACTCCCCGACCAGCTTCTCGACCGCGGCCCTCACGCGCCAGCCCGGACTGTGCGTCTCGGCGACGAGCGCCGCGCGCGGCGTGAACTTGAGCGTCGTGTCAGACTCTTCGGCCGCCTGGAAGCCGAGCACCGTGACGGCGACCTGCGCGCGCGAGAGGACGACGGCGTCGCCCGGACCTAAGCCCGTGAAGGAGAGGAGCGAGGGCAGCCGCCCCATCCAGCCCGGCCGCGCCTCGACGCCCGCGGCCGGCGCCAACTCGCGCCACGCGTCGGTCGAGGTGTAGGCGTCGATGATCGCCGGCAGGCTGTCGGCCTCGGCGTAGACGATGGAGTCGGCGGGCGCGTAAGCGGTCATGTCAACCCTCTGCGGGCGCGTGTACCACAGCCACACGAAGGCGGCCAGTGCCAGCAACAGAACGGCGACGAGCGCCCTCCGGACGTTAACCATATGCCCCATCGTAACTTTCGCCCCGAGCGCGAAGCAAGAATCATAGCCCCGAGAATTTGAACCACGGAGGCACAGAGGCGCAGCTAAATGCATCGAGCTGTGCTTCTGTGTCTCCGTGGTTAACTGTTCAAACAAAAGGGGAATGTAGGTTGAAATTTTCTGGAAAAGTCTTTCAAACAATCCAGGAATAGCTTTTAAACTAAGGAATATCAAGGGTTAAACCAAGCAAAATACTGGTTGACATGGTTTGGCCGTGTGGCTTATAGTCTCTGTGGAAGGTGTTTCGCCCACTCTCCGCCTTGTGCGTGGGGACGCGGCCGGGACGCCCTTGAGAAGTAGCGGCCGGCCGCGGCGGAGGGGTAGACACGAACAGCCGCGCGCCGCCTTTGAAACTCAACCGAGAAAGGCACACCACGCGCGAGCGTGGGCCGCAAAGCCGACGGGAGTCGAACGGTTTACTTCGACTCGGCCGGGTTGCCGAAGGGGAGATTCTTTGAGCCGCAGCGGAGCCAACCCCAACCCCAACCCTGCGCCACACGCCGCGACGCACTCCTGCCTTCGGACGCACACAGCTTCAGCTCGTACGTCAGCAGCAAAACCCCACCTCAAACTCCCGCGCGCCCGCACGGCGCGCCGGGCGAGCCCGCGAGAGATGAAGTCCGACACACACCAGACGCAAGCGCCGCCATCCTGGCGCACGACGCACGCGAGGGTCTTGCGCGCACGCGCGCGCCTCCGCCAACTCCACCGGCAGCGACAGACGAAGTCTTCGAGGAACGGATAGGCTATGTTCAGAAAGAAACTCGGTAACAAGGGCCTCGTGGGCCTGGACATCGGTTCGAGTTCGGTCAAAGCGGTCGAGTTGGCCGGCAAGCCCGGCTCGCTCTCGCTCGTCAACCTCGGCTTCGAAGGGCTCCAGCCCGACACCGTCGTGGACGGCCAGATCATGGAGTTGAACGACGTGTCCGGGGTCATCTCGGGCGTCTTTTCACGGCACCAGTTCAAGACCGACCGCGTGGCCGCCGGGGTCTCCGGAAGCAGCGTCATCGTCAAGAACATCATCGTGCCGCAGATGACGCGCGAGGAACTTGAGGGCTCCATCGACTGGCACGCCGAGGAGCACATCCCGTTCGAGATTTCCGACGTGAGCCTCGACTACGAGGTCGTCGGCTCCGGTCCAGACTCTTTGCACGTGCTGATGGCCGCCTGCAAGCGCGACTTCGTCGCCAACCTCAAGCAGGCCATCCAACTCGCGGGCAAGCAGCCGGCCGTCATCGACGTGGACGCCTTCGCCCTGCAGAACTGTTACGAGATCAACTACCAGCCGGCGGCGAACCTCGTCGTGGCGCTCCTGAACGTCGGCGCCTCGACGATGAACATCAACATCCTGCGCGGCGTCCGCAGCGTCTTCACGCGCGACGTCTCGGTCGGCGGCAACCAGTACACGTCACTCCTCCAGAAGGAGTTGGGGCTCACCTACGAGCAGGCCGAGGCCGTCAAGCGCGGCGGCGAGGCGCCCGCCAACGTGCAGGCCGAACAGATCGAGGGCGCGCTGGAGTCGGTCTCGGACATGCTCGCGCTGGAAATCTCGAAGACCTTCGACTTCTACCGCGCGACGGCCGACGACAACGACGGCAGCGTCCAGAAGATTCTGATCTCGGGCGGCGGCTCGAAGCTGCGGGGGCTCCCCGAGTTCCTGTCGAACCGCTTCGAGATGCCGGTCGAGCGGCTCGACCCGTTCCGCCAGATCAGGGTGGACGCGCGCCGCTTCGACCCCGAGTACATGCGCGAGGTCGTGCCCGAGATGGCGGTCGCCGTGGGGCTCGCCCTGAGAGGAGTGGATGCCTAAATGATCAAGGTCAACCTGTTAGATTCCGTCACCGAGCGCCAGTCGAGCGCCGCGGCCGTCGAGGAGAAGGTCGCCAACCCGGCCGCGCGCTTCTGGACGCTCGGCGCGGCGGTGGGCGTCCTGCTGGGCCTCGCGATGGTCTTCGACTTCTATAGCGCCGGGGCTTCGCAGAAGAAGGCGAAGGCCGAGCTGGAGAAGCAGAATCAGATCGCCGCGCAGATGGCCGCCGTCAACAAGGAGCAGGCCGACCTTGAGAAGAAGCTCAAGGACATCCAGTCGCGCATCGAGGTCATCAAGCGGCTTCGCAGCTCGCAGCAGGGCCCGGTCTCGCTCCTCTCCGACCTTAACGCGCGCCTGCCCGGCGACCCAGATTTCCGCCTCAACACCATCGAGCAGAAGGGCGGCGAGCTGACCATCGAGGGGCAGTCCCCCAACGAGTACGCGGTCACCGAGTTCGGCCGCAAGCTGGAGTTCTCCGACGGCCTCTTCCTGAACGTGAGCCTCCAGGCCGAGCGCAAGCCAGTCCAGATCAACGCGGCCGACTACACGCCGGCCGACGGCCCCATCGACACGAGCTTCAAGCCCGAAGTCTTCACGTTCACGATCAAGTGCCGGTACGGCCCGAACCAGCCGCCCGCGCCCGACCCGAAGGCCGAGCCAGCCAAGAAGGGCGGCAAGAAGAAGTAGTCGCGGCACACCGGAAGGAAACGAACGATGTTCAAACTCGATGCCCTCCAAGAGAAACCCTGGTACATGCAGCTCGCCATCTTCGGCGGGGTCGCGCTCGTCGTCTACGGCGCCTTCTGGTACTTCGTCACCAGCCCGACGCGCGCCGAGACGCGCGAGGTCGAGGCGAAGGTCGAGAAGCTCCTGCGCGACAACGCCGGGGCCATTGTCGCCTCGCAGCGCCTCAACGAGTTCAAGGCCAACTACGAGCGCGCCAAGGCCGACTACGAAGACCTGAAGCTGCTGCTGCCCGAGCAGCGCGAGCTGACGATGGTCTTGCAGAACGTGCAAGATCGCGCGCGCGGCCGCCTGACGCTCAACAAGTTCGACCCGAAGGACGAGGTGCAGCAGGACTTCTACACGGGCAAGCCCGTGCAGGTCGTGGTCACGGGCAACTACAACAACGTGGGCCAGTTCTTCGCCCAGATGGCCTCCTACCAGCGCATCGTCTCGATCACGGACTTCAAGGTGACGAAGCTGAAGGACGACAAGACGGCCGGCGAGCCGAGGCCGAACCAGACCGTCTCGGCCGAGTTCCTCGTGACGGCCTACTACGTCCCGCCCGAGAAGCTTCAGGCGCCGCCGCCGGAGCCCGAGGACAAGAAGGGCAAGGGGAAGAAGGACAAGGCCCCGAAGGCCGAGTCCGCAGAATAGAGGGAGAAGGGTCGCGCCCCGGGGGCGACCCCGCAGTGAGCAAACGTCGCAGCCGGAACGCAGGAAGAGTTTATGAAGAACAGACACACGTCCAGCACGCTCAAGGGACTTCTGGCAGCCGCGCTCGTCGCCGCCGCGGCGGCCACGGCGCCTGCGCAGACCGCGAGCAGCACCTACCGCGGCGCGCCGCGCGACCCGTTCTCGAAGTTCAAGCCGGTCGTCAAGCGCAAGGTCGAGAAGAAGGTCGCCGCGCCCTCGCCGGTGCCCGACATTCAGGTGCGCATCGACAAATACAAGGCGCAGAAGCTGGCGGCGATGAACCTCCAGCAGGCGGCGCCGAAGCCGACCACCGCGCTCCTCCTCTCCGAGGTGAAGGTCAAGGGCATCTTCCGCACGCCGCGCGGCTACGCCGCGATGGTCGAGGCCGAGCCCATCAAGCTCTCCTACGTCGTCTACCCCGGCGAGCAGTTCTACGACGGGATGCTCGTCGCCATCGAGGAGACGCGCCTCGTCTTCCGCAAGCAGACGCGCTGGACGGACGGCCGCACCGTGGTCGCCGTCGAGTCCAAGCCGCTGGTGCAGCCCTCGGCCGCCGACCAGTTGACCCAGCAGCGCGGCGAAGAGAAGCCCGCCGCCGCCGAGGAGAAGAAGTCCGAAGTCACCCAGCTCATCGAAGCGCTCAAGGCCCTCGCGGCCAGCGCCGCGCAGCAGCCTCAGCAGGGCGCGGGCGGCGACGCCCAGGCCACCCCGCCGCAGGCGAAACCTTAAAACCCCCTGCGCCCGAACCGACCCGCCCGACCGTCGCCTCGTCCCGCCTGATTTCGAACGGAGGTGAAGAACCTTTTCCGAAGGGCCGCGCCCCGCGGCGATTACTTTGACAACATGGCCGCTCGGCCTTCCGCGTTGTGCGGCGCGCGCTTTAAGGGTCGGCTGTTGAAGCCAGCCCGGACGAGCGTTAGCGCGTGGCGGACGTGTCCGGGCGGCGATGGCTCCGAAGGAACGAAGAACATGGCACACACCAAAAAATTACCCGCGGCCGCGGCGAGAGGCACGCTCGTCCTCCTGCTCGTCGTCGCGCTGGGCCAAATGGCACTCGGCAGCAGCCCCGTCGGCGCGGGCGTTGCGAAGCCGCCCGTCGCCACCTCCGTGCGCGCGGCCGTCATGGGCCCGGCCACGCTCATCACCATCGAGGGCACGGCCCCGATGCCTTACACCGTCCGCCGCCCCGACGCGCGCCACATCGTCGTCGAGCTGCCCGGCGTTGACGGCTCGCAGCTCTCGCCCAACTACGGCGTCACCTCGCCGTTGGTCGAAGGGCTGAGCGTCAGGCACGCGCTGCGCGAGGGCGAGCCCGTCTCAAGCCTCCACGTCTCCCTGCGCGCGCCCGCGCGTGACCGCTCGCGCCTCGAAGGCAGCCATCTCGTCCTCGAAATCATGCCCGGCGAGGCCGCCGCCTCCAACTCTTCGGCCGGCACGGCGCAGTCCGGCGCCGCGCAGACGACGACGCCCGCCAACCCCGCTCAGCAGACGCAGGCCACGCAGGGCTCGCAGTACGGCCAGCCCGGCTTCGTCGGCGAGCCCATCAGCCTCAACGTCGTCAACGCCGACATCCGTGACATCCTCAACTACATCACCGAGCAGTACGGCGTGAACTTCGTCGTTGACGCGTCGGTGAGGGGCGTCCCCGTCACCATCAACGTGACGGACGTGCCGTGGAACTTCGCGCTCGACTCGATCCTGAAGGCCAACCGCCTCGGCGTCGAGGTCAACGGCAACATCCTCCGCGTCGCGACGCTCGCCGTGCTCAAGGACGAGGCCAAGATTCGCGCCGAGGAGGAGGCCGCGCGCACGGCGCTGCGCGACGCGCAACTCCTGAACCAACCGCTCGTCACCGAGTTCGTCCGGCTCAACTACGCGCGCGCCGCGGGCTCGCTCGCCTCGTCCGCGAGCGGCGCCGACTCGTTCACGGGCGGCGGCGCCTCGGCGGCGGGCGCAGGGAGTGGCGGCGACGCCGGCATCCTCCCCATCATCAAGCGCAGGCTCTCGACGCGCGGCAGCATCGAGGTCGATTCGCGCAGCAACACGCTCATCATCACGGACGTGCGCGAGAACATCGACGCCGTCCGCCGGCTCATCAGTCTCCTCGACCAGCCCGAGCCGCAGGTCGAGATCGAGACGCGCATCGTCGTCGCCAGCCGCAGCTTCAGCCGCGACCTCGGCGTCCAGCTCTCGGCCGCGGTCTTCAACCCGAGCCGCGGCGGCGGCATCGGCTTCGAGAACTTCACGAACACCGTCGGCGGCCTCGTCCGCAACGGCCTGCCGGGCGGGCTCGGCAACACGCCGCCGGCCTCGCCGGGCCTGGGCGCGGAGAATCCGACGACCGTCATCGGCCTGACGACCGGCATCTTCGGCACCGCGCAGATCGGCGCGCTCATCACGGCGGCCGAGGGCAAGGGGCAGGCGAAGGTGGTCGCGACCCCGCGCGTCACGGCGCTCAACAACCGCTCGGCGCAGATCGAGAGCGGCGCCCAGATTCCCGTCGTCACCCCGCAGACCGGCACGGGCGGCGGCACGGCCGTCTTCACGACGACCTTCGTCTCCGTCCCGCTCCGCCTCTCCGTCACGCCGCAGATCACGGACGCCGGCACGGTCATCCTCCGCCTGACGATGGAGAACAACACGCTCAGCGACATCGTCAACGCGCTCGGCACACCCGGCATCAACACGCAGCGCATGCAGACCGAGGTGCTCGTGCCCGACGGCGGCACCACGGTGGTCGGCGGCGTCCTGAACGACCGCGAGACCGAATCGCAGACACGCACGCCGGGGCTCTCATCCTTGCCCGTGCTCGGCCACCTCTTCAAGCGCAAGGCCATCACGCGCAACACCGACGAGATACTCTTCTTCATCACGCCGCGCATCTACCGCCCCGACTACCAGGGCCGCCGCATCGAGTCGGAGCCCGCGACGGGCACGCGCTCGGTCACGATCTCGCAGCCCGTCCCGCTCGGCAACCCCGACACGAACACGCCGGCCACTTCCGTGCCCGCCGGCCCGACCCCGCAGCAGCAGTCGCCCACGTCCACGCTCAGCCAGCCCGTCTACGCCCCGGCCCCGGCCGCGACCGTCCCGGCGACGACGACGAGCGAGCCGCAGACGACGACGCCGCCCCGCCCGTAAAGGAGGACTCGGAAGAGATGTTCAAGCAGGCACTCACGGAGATAGTCGAACGCACCGAGGGCGCGACCGGCGCGCTCATCATGGGCATGGACGGCATCGCGGTCGAGCGGGTGCTGCTGCCCGAGGGCAGCGACGCCAACATGGATGTGGCGGCGGCCGAGGTCACCTCGCTCGTCCGCGGCGCCATGCGCGCCGGCACGAACACCGGCCTCGGCGCGCCGCAGGAACTGTTCGTCAACTTCGAGGGCGCGCGCGTCGTCGCGCGCCTCTTCTCCCCCGAATACTTCGTCGTCCTCGCCATGAAGCCCGACGGCAACCTCGGCCGCGGCCGCTACGAGCTGCGCAAGGCGGAACTCAAACTGGCCCGCGAGTTTGCCCTGTAAGCAGATGGCAGTAGGCAGTTAAAACGGCCTACCCCAACCCACACGAATGGGACGGAGGCGGCGAGTCATAAACTCGCCGCCTCCGTCCCATTCAGACCTGTAGCGTAAAAATGCTACCGGCCTGCAACTGCCTACGGCCATCTGCCTACTGCCCACTCATCTTCAACACTGCGGCACCCGCACCGAGTTCATGCCGCGCAGGATGACGCGCTGGCGGCGCTGGACGCGGCGCGGGTTTTTCTGCGGGTTGAAGACGTTGAGCGGGGAGGGGATCATCGCGCCGAGGTAGGCGGCCTCCTGCGGGGTGAGGTTCGCGGCGGGCTTGCGGAAGTAGGTCTGCGCCGCGGCCTCCGCGCCGTAGATGCCGTCGCCCCACTCGATGACGTTGAGGTAGATTTCCAGTATCCGGCACTTCGAGAGCGAGCGTTCGAGGAAGTAGGTGATGGCCGCCTCCTTGACCTTGCGCGCGGCCGTCCGCTCGGAGGAGAGGTAGAGGTTCTTGGCCAACTGCTGCGAGACGGTCGAGCCGCCGCGCCGGAACTTGCTGAGGTCGGGCAGCCAGGTCGTGTCCTCCTCGCCCTCCTGTTTCGCCTCCCGCTCGGCCTCTTTCTGCCCCGCCTCCCAAGCCTTCTGGATGGCCTCGTAGTCGAAGCCGTCGTGCGCGACGAAGTTCGAGTCCTCGCC
>DAIRFV010000327.1:0-6373 GCA_036794905.1 Pyrinomonadaceae bacterium
CGCGCTCGGCGTCGGCGGCGAGCGCGGCCATCAGGCCGGCGGCGCGCGGCGCGTCCAGAGAGGCGAACAGCCCCCGGCCGATGGCCTCGCCGACGAGAAGCGGACGGTCTAATCTCAGGTCTGCGAGCCAGCGGCCGCGCTCGGTGACCTGCTCGGCGAAGAAGTCCAGGTAGCCGAAATGATGGAGCGCGCGCGCGCGGCGCTCGAAGGGGTGCCACGCCTCGCCGTGCAGCGATTCGAGCCTGCGCCCGAGGCGCTCGATACTCTCGGCCTCCTGCATGACAGACCACAGCGCCTCCTCGCAGCGCGTGCGCGAGCCGGGGCCTTCGCCGCCCGCGAGCGACTCGATGAGGTCGTTGATGAGTGCGACGGCCTCCTCGGTCGAGGAGCGCGCCTCGCGCAGCCCCGGCTCACGCAGCGGCCGCGCGCGGTTCGACTGCACCAGCTCGAACGCCGCGTCGCGCGCGGACTCCGAGAGCGCGTGCGTCTCCTCCCACACGCGCCCGACGCGCTCCAGCGCGAGCGTGACCCGCTTGCCGTTGTCGCGCACGCCCGCGAGCCCGTCGCCGCGCCGCTCCGTGACGAAGACGAGGCGGCGGCTGCCCCGGCCCACCGAGACGACGCGGCCGGGCACGACCTCCTTGTCGAGCCAGCGCAGGTAGGCGTCCGTGCGCGTCTGCGGCGCGTCTTCCAGCAGGCGCGAGCGCGCGCTCGCCAGACGTTCGAGCCCGCGCGCGACCGCGGGCGGCAGGTCGCAGCCCGCCTCGTTGAGTTTCGCCTGCAAGCGCCGCTCGGCCTCGGCGCGCGCGCGCTCGACGCGCGCGACCTCTTCGGCCGCGTCGCGCCGCGCGTACGAGCGCTCGGCGATCTCGCGCACCTGCGCGAACGTGCCGTAGGCGTCGAGCAGGTTGAGGAGCGTCGTGTAGGTCGCGCGGAACTGGCTCTCCAGCGGGTCGGGGTCTGCGTGCAGGAGTGCCGCGAGCTTCTGCGGGTTCTGATGCAGACCGGGCGCGGCGACGATGAAGCCGACGCGGTCGCGCCCGCGCCTGCCGGCCCGGCCGGTCATCTGTTGCAGTTGGGAGGCGGAGAGCGTCTGCCACCCCTGCCCGCGCCGCACGTCTACGTTCTCAAGCACCACCGTGCGCGCGGGGAAGTCCACGCCGGCCGCGACGGTCATCGTCGCGAAGATGGCGTCGAGCAGCCCCGCGCTCATCAACTTCTCGATGGCGAGCTTCCAGGCGGGCAGGTGCCCCGCGTGGTGCGAGGCCACGCCGCCGCGCAAGACCATGTCCCAGTGGCGGTGCTTGCGCACCTCCGGGTACTGCTCGGCCAGCTCTTCGAGCACGCGCCTGCGCCCCTCGCGCCTCTCAGGGCCGACGCCGCGCCGCGGCGCGTAAGCGGCCTCGGCCGCGGCCTCGTCGCAGCGGCGGCGCGTGGGCAGAAAGATGATGGCGGGCAGCAGGTCGTAGGAGCCGAGCGCCGCGAGCAGTATCGAGGGCGGCATCTCGGGCATCCCGGCGCGCCGTGAGGGCGGCCCGCCGCGCCCGTAACGACCCTGCGCGCCCTGCCGCTCGCTCTTCGCGGTCTGCATGAAGCGCGCGATCTCGTTGTTGAAGTGCCCGCGCTCGTCGAAGAGCGGGGTCAGGCCGCCGTCCGGGAAGAGGAAGGCCGCGCGCAGGGGCACGGGTCGCGCGCCCGGGCGCGGGATGACGCGGCAGGGGTGTTCGCGCACCTCCGCGATCCAGTCGGCGAACTCTTCGGCCCGCCCCACGGTGGCCGAGAGCAGGAGCATCCGCACGCGCGGCGGCGTGAGGATGATGGCCTCCTCCCAGACGTGCCCGCGCTCCTCGTCGGCGAGGTAGTGCGCCTCGTCCAGGACGACGAGGTCGGCCAGCAACTGCTCGCCGCGCCTGAGTGCGTCGAAGAGCTGGTTGCGGTAGACCTCGGTCGTCCCGACGATGAGCGGCGCGTCCGAGCGCTCCTTGCGGTCGCCGGTCAGGATGCCGACCTTATCCTCGCCGAACTCGGCCGTGAACTCGTGGAACTTCGAGTTGGTCAGCGCCTTCAGGGGGCTCGTGTACCAGACGCGCTGGCCCTGCCCCAAAAGCCTGCGAATCTCCTCGCGCGCGATCCAGGTCTTGCCGCTGCCCGTGGGGGCCGTCACCAGCACGTCTTCGTGTTCGAGCGCGGCGAGGGCTTCCGTCTGGAAGGGGTCGGGTTTGAAGGGCGCGGGGTCGGGCGTGCCGATGCCTTCGAGGAGTTGGCGCAGCGGGCGCGTGCGCGCCTGCCGCGTGGCGACGCGCGAGGCCGAGTCGGCCGCCGCCGTACGCGCCTGTTTGTCCTGGCCGTCGCGGCCCGGCGCGCGCCCGTCGGCGTGTTGACGGGGGGGTGACGGACGAGAGTCGTGGTGTTCGTCGTCGCGCCTGCCCTTGTCGCCGGCATTGGAGCCGCGGCGGCGGCCCCTGTCTCCTCTGCGCGAACGCGTCATAAACGTGGATTCTACCCCAGGAACTTTGTGGAAAGCGCCCGCGCAATGCTAACTTTTGTGTGACTTTCGCAACTCCGGGGGCACATTAAGCGTCTAATCGTTCGTGTTTTGCGTGCCGTCTGGGCGTGCGGAGTTATAAAAAAAAGAATGAGCAGGCTTTTCGAAAAATTCGAGATCAACCGTGTGCCGCGCTGGCCGCTGATGTCGCGCCTGCTGGCGCTCTCGGTCGTGCTGCACGGTCTCTTCTTCGTCGCGGTCGTCTACGTCCCGACCGTGCGCAGCCTGCTCTTCGTCGCCTCGACCGTCTCCGGCATCAAGTTCGTGAACGAGGACTACGACCGGACGCTCATCGGCCAGCGCGCGACCATCGTCCAGTTGGGGCCGCACGAGAAGCTCTACTACCCGTCCGACTACTTCGGCGCGCCCGCGGTGGCCGAGGCGAGCGTGCTCGACCCGGTGGTGGTGCAGCCGGCCGCGCCGCCGCCGATGACGCCCGCGCCCGTCTACAGGCCGCGCCGCCCGCGCACGCCGCGCGTCGTAGCGACGGCCGAGCCCAGCCCGACGCCCCAGGAGGTCGCGCAGGCCACGCCGACCCCTTCGCCCGAGTCAGTGACCGAGGAGGAGAAGACGCGGGCCGAGGCCGAGATGAACCGCATCGCCGCGGAGAAGGGCATCGCCCGCCCGCCCGGCGACATCAACACCAAGCCCTTCGAGGAGATCGCCGTCAAGGGCAAGGAGCTGTTCGACCAGGGCAAGCTCAACTTCGACAGCACCATCGAGGTGACGGCCACGGGCGAGCTGAACGAGGACGGCACGCTCAAGCCCGAGACCGTCAAGCTCAACTGGGTGACGGCGAGCGACGAGAACACGGCGCTGCTCGCGCAGCAACTGCTCACGGCCATGAGCCAGAGCAAGGTGCTCGTCATGATTAAGGGCGCCAAGGACGTGACCATCTCGCTCAAGCTCGACCAGCAGACCGTCAAGATCGCGGTGCTGAGCGACCTCGGCACGGAGGCGGCGGCGAAGAAGGCGGCGGAAGGCTTCGGGGGGATGGTCGCCCTCGGCCGGCTGGTCAAGAAGGGCACGAACGAGGGCGTCCTCTACGAGAACATCAAGTTCGAGTACGCCGGCAACCAGTTCGCCATGAACTTCGAGATGCCGAAGGACGCGGCCGGCAAGATGATTACCGACATGCTGGCGAAGAAGGCGGGGGCGGCGGCCGGGGCCGCCGCCCCCTCGGCCACGCCGGCCAGCAAGATTTAAGCAGGTCGGCAGGACAGACGGGGATTCACAGAACGAGCCATGAGGGAACTCTTCAACACGATCTTCCACACGGGCGACGCGCCGCAGGGGCGGGGCGAGGCCGCGCGCCTGTTCGCGCGCTTCGCCGTGCTCGGCGCCTTCGTGCTCGGCGTCGCGCCGGGCGGCTGGGCCGCGCTCGCGCAGGCGCGCCGGGGCGACGGCGGGGTCGCCGCCACCACCGACTCGGGCGTCAAGAAGACCGCGAAGGCGGAGGCGCCGAAGCCCGAAGCCGTCAAGGTCAACGTCAAGCCCATCAAGGCGTTCCTCGCGCGCTCGAAGAAGCTGCACGAGGCCGGCAAGCTCGACCTCTCGCAGCCGCGCTCCGTGGTGGTCGAAGGCTTGCGCGAGCGGGACGGGACGCTGACGAACGTCCAGATCACGGGCGAGTCGGCCTCCGACCCGGCGCTGCGCGCCGTCGCGCAGGACTTCGTCGCCTCGGTCAACGACAGCCACGCGCTCGCGTTCCTCTCCGACGTGTCGCGCATGACGATGACGTTCACGCTCGACGGCGAGCGCTTCAAGGCCGTGACCGCCTCGGACGCGCCGACGGAGGCGCGCGCCGAGGAGATGGCGCGCGGCTACCGCATGCTCATCAACGCCGGCCGCCTCATGCGGCGCGGCACCGACGAGGGCGCGCTGCTCTCGGGCATGAAGGTCTCCGCCAGCGGCAAGCAGCTCCTCATGAACCTCGACATGCCCCGCGAGCAGATGGGCAACATCCTGCTGCGCCAGATCACGCCGAATTAGTCGCGCCTCCGGCGCGGGGGAGGGTGTTGGGTGTTGGGTGTTGGGTAAGAACTGCTTCTTTTACCCAACACCCAACACCTAACACCCAAAACCCTCCCTCCTTGCGCCCCTCCGGTCGCTCACATACAATCGAACATCGGCCTAATGTCGCGGACGCGGCGGGTTTTCGGGGTGAGACTCCCCTGCCCCGCGCGCCCGCGACTCGGAGAGGGGGCCGCTCCCCCGGCGGGATAAAAACATGATTGATAAATTTCTGACCAAGGTCTTCGGCAGCAGCAACCAGCGCTACATCAAGACGCTGCTGCCCCTCATCCAGCAGATTAACGACCTCGAACCGTCGGTGAAGAAGCTCTCCGACGACGAGATGCGCGCGCGCGTCGCGGCCCTGCGCGAGCAGGTCGTCGCGGAGGTCGGCGACACCACCGCCAAGGGCGACGAGGCGCGCAAGGAGCGCAAGCGCCGCACGCAGGAGGCGCTCGACCGCATCCTGCCCGAGGTCTTCGCACTCACCCGCGAGGCTTCGGTGCGCGCCACCGGCATGCGCCACTTCGACGTGCAGCTCATCGGCGGCATCGCGCTCCACCAGGGGCGCATCGCCGAGATGAGGACGGGCGAAGGCAAGACGCTCGTCGCGACGCTGCCGGCGACCCTCAACGCCCTGACGGGTCGCGGCGTCCACGTCGTCACCGTCAACGACTACCTCGCCACGCGCGACGCCGAGTGGATGGGGCGCATCTACAAGTTCCTCGGCCTCACCGTCGGCGCCATCGTCAACGACCTCGACGACTGGGAGCGCAAGGACGCCTACGCCTCCGACATCACCTACGGCACCAACAACGAGTTCGGCTTCGACTACCTGCGCGACAACATGAAGTTCGACCTGGCGACCTGCGTCCAGCGCGCGCACTTCTACGCCATCGTGGACGAGGTGGACTCGATCCTCATCGACGAGGCGCGCACGCCGCTCATCATCTCGGGCGCGTCGGACGAGGCGACGGACAAGTACTACCAGGCCAACGCCATCTTCCCGCACCTCAAGCGCGCGGAGCTGGTCGGCCCCGAGAACAAGCCCGGCCCCGGCGACTACGTCGTGGACGAGAAGCAGCACTCGGCCGTGCTCACCGAGGAGGGCGTGGACAAGGCCGAGCGCCTGCTCGGCGTCGGCAACCTCTACGACCCTTCGAACATGGAGATGCTCCACTGCGTGGAGAACGCCATGAAGGCGCACACGCTCTACCGGCTCGACCACCACTACGTCAACCAGGACGGCGCGATCATCATCGTGGACGAGTTCACGGGGCGCCTGATGCAGGGCCGCCGCTGGTCGGACGGCCTCCACCAGGCGGTCGAGGCGAAGGAAGGCGTGAAGATCGAGCGCGAGAACCAGACGCTCGCCACCATCACGTTGCAGAACTACTTCCGCCTCTACGACAAGCTCTCGGGCATGACCGGCACGGCCGAGACCGAGGCCGCCGAGTTCGAGGCGACCTACAAGCTCGAAGTCGCCGTCGTCCCGACCAACCGGGCCATGATCCGCAAGGACAACTCGGACGTCATCTACCGCACCATCGGCGAGAAGTGGGACGCCATCATCGAGGAGATCGTCGAGCGCCACGAGACGGGCCAGCCCGTCCTCGTCGGCACGGTCTCGGTCGAGAACTCGGAGTTGATCTCCCGCCGCCTCGCCAAGGCCGGCATCCGCCACCGCGACGAGACGGGCAACATCCTGATTGAGGGCGACGGCACGATCCCGAACTACCACCACGTCCTCAACGCCAAGCACCACGAGCGCGAGGCCGAGATCGTCGCGCAGGCCGGCCGCAAGGGCGCCATCAC
>DAIRFV010000328.1:0-6367 GCA_036794905.1 Pyrinomonadaceae bacterium
CTCTTCCGCCTCTTCCGCATCTTCAAGCTGGCGCGCTACGCCGACTCGATGCGCACGCTCGGGCTGGTGCTGCGCTCGCGGCGCGAGGAGCTTTTGGTGACGCTCTTCGTCGTCGTGGTGCTTTTGGTCTTCGCTTCGAGCGCGATGTACTACGTCGAGAGCGAGGCGCAGCCGGAGCAGTTCTCCAGCATCCCGGCCGCGATGTGGTGGGGCGTGGCGACGCTGACGACCGTCGGCTACGGCGACGTGTACCCCGTGACGACGGCCGGGCGCTTCCTCGGCGCCGGCATCGCCATCCTCGGCGTCGGGCTCTTCGCGCTGCCGACCGGCATCCTCGCCTCGGCCTTCTCCGAAGAGTTGCAGAAGCGCCGGCGCAAAGAGGCCGTGCTCTGCCCGCACTGCGGGTGCGACACGAAGGAGCCGCCCGCGCCGGCGGCCGAGCCGCGGCGCCCCGGGTGAGGCGGCCGCGCCCCGCGGAAAGGGACTGAAGTATGCAGACGCAAGACGACGGGGGGCGCCCGGGCGCGCGCACGTTCACCGCGCTGATGGCCGGGTGCTTCTTCCTGCTGGGGGTCATCAACCTGCTCAACCGCGCGTGGCTGGAGGGCGCCCTCTTCATCTCCGGCGGCCTCGTCGTCCTCAAGGGGCGGGAGATCGACCGCTGGCCGAGGGCGGCGCGCCACCTCGTCATCGTCGTGGTCGGCGCGCTCGCGGTGGCCGTGTGCGTCAGGCTCGTCCTGAAGCTCGCGGCGGGCGGTTGAGCGTGCGGAGCTTAACGAGAAGGGAACTGCTGGCGGCCTTCCTCGGCGCGCCGTTCGCGCTCGCGGCGTGCGGCGGGCGTGGCGGGGCGCCTCCGCCGCCTCTGCCGGAGGGCGAGGTGGTCGGCGTGTCGGACGGCGTGGGCCACCTGATACGCGACGGGCTGAGGCCGGAGCCGGAGACCTGGGAGCGCGCGGGGGTCGTCATCGTCGGGGGCGGCGTGGCGGGGCTCGCGGCGGCGTGGAGGTTGTTGCGCGCGGGCTTCGAGGACTTCGTGCTGCTCGAACTCGAAGCGGAGCCGGGCGGGACGGCGCGCTCAGGCGAGGCGCACGGCGTCGTGCCCTACCCGTGGGGCGCGCACTACCTGCCCGCGCCGCAGAGGGAGAACCGCGCGCTCGTCCAACTGCTCGACGAGATGGGCGTGCTCGAAGGCGCGGACGCGGAGGGCGAGCCCGTCGTCGCCGAGCAGTTCCTCTGCCGCGACCCCGAGGAGCGCGTCTACTACCGCGGGCGCTGGTACGAAGGGCTCTACCTGCACGCGGGCGCGAGCGAGGAGGACGCGCGCCAGCTCGAAATCTTCAACGCGGAGGTTGACGCCTGGGCCGCGTGGCGCGACGCGAAGGGGCGGCGGGCGTTCGCGATTCCCGTCTCTCAATGTTCGGACGACGCGGAGGCGGTGGCGCTCGACCGCGTCTCGATGGGCGAGTGGATGCGGGCGCGCGGGCTCACTTCGGAGCGTCTGCGCTGGCTGGTCGATTACGGGTGCCGCGACGACTACGGGCTGACGCTGGAGCAGACGAGCGCCTGGGCCGGGCTCTTCTACTTCGCCTCGCGCATGAAGGGGCCGGGCGCCGAGGCGCAGCCGCTCATCACCTGGCCCGAGGGCAACGGGCGCATCGTGCGGCACCTGTATGAGCAGGCGCGCGCGCGCGTCCGCCTCGGCCTCGCCGTCGCGGACGTGCGGACGGTCGAGGCCGACAGTGTCGGTGCCGGAAGTCTCGGCGGCGTGGAGGTCGTCGCGGTCGGGCGCGACGGGCGCCGGGGCGTAGGCTTTCGCGCGGAGCGCGTCGTCTTCGCGGCCCCGCAGTTTTTGACGAAGTACCTGCTGAAGTCTTACCGCGAGGGCGTGTGCCCGCCGCACGTCGCGGAGTTCGAGTACGGCGCGTGGATGGTGGCGAACCTCTTCCTCTCGGAGCGTCCGCACCCGGGGCTCGGCTTCCCCCCGGCGTGGGACAACGTGCTCTACGAGAGCCCTGCGCTCGGCTACGTCACGGCCACGCACCAGCGCGGGTTCGAGCGCGGCCCCACCGTCTTCACCTACTACTACCCGCTCGCCGACGACCACCCGCGCGACGCGCGCGCGCGCCTCCTCTCCGCCGGCCGCGACGAGTGGGCCGAAGTCACGCTCTCCGACCTCGCGCGCGCGCACCGCGACATCCGCGCGCTCACACGGCGCCTCGACGTGATGCGCTGGGGGCACGCCATGATCCGCCCCCGCGTCGGCTTCCAGTGGGGCGGCGCGCGAGTGAACGCCCAACGCCCACACGGCCCCGTCCACTTCGCCAACACGGACCTCTCCGGCGTCCCCCTCTTCGAGGAAGCCTTCGACCACGGCCTCCGCGCCGCCGAAGAAGTCCTCGCCGCCCGCGGCCTGAAGTCCGAGAGTATGCGTTGACGGCGTCAGGGCTCGCGCACGGCGAGGAGTTCGTAGAGGGCGTTCTTGAAGAAGAGGCGTTTGAGGCGGTCGCCCGCGTGGCGCGGGGGGCGCTGGCGCGCGGCGCGCCTGGCGTCGGAGACGTTGCCGCTCTCGCTGACGACGCGCAGCGGGAGGCCGTCGAAGAGCGCGCGCGCGGCCGGGAGCGTGAGGTGGACGGTGTGATCCGCGAAGGGGCCGACCTCGAAGCGGAGCCCCGCGGCGTTCCAGGCGGAGTGGAGGCGGGCGGCGGCCGAGTAGACGGCGTGGTGGAAGTTGACCGTGAAGTAGAGCAGACCGCCGGGGGCCAGCACGCGCGACAACTCGCGCGCGATGCGGGCGGGGTCTTCGGCGTGGTCTACGACGTTGTCGCAGAGCACCACGTCGAACGAGGCGTCGGCGAAGGGGAGGCGCTCGCCCGCGGCGGCGATGGTGCGCGCGCGGCTCTGCCACGCGGGGAAGAGCGCGGCGTAGTCGCAGGCCAAAGGGTCTACGCCCACGCCGCGCGTCGTGCCGAAGAAGAAGACGAGGCCGTGCGCGCCGCTCCCGACTTCGAGGACGCGCGCGTCCGGGGCCACGGCGCGCACGCGCTCCAGCTTCTCGCGCACGCGCGCCGAGCGCTGCCGCATGGCCTCGACGTAGTCCTGTTCGTGACCGCGAGCCTTCGCGGCCTTCGCGCGCTGGTAGTCGAGCTGCCGTTCGAGCGCGCGCCGCGCACGCCGCTGCTTCGCCGTCTCGGCGTGTCCGTCCTGTTCGCTCATCGGTCTATAAGCAGGTCAGAACCGCCCGCGGGAGCGGGTGGGTCGGGCTCACGTGTCGAGGGCCTTCCGAGTCAGACACACCCACCCGCTCCCGCGGGCGGTTCTGACCGCTATACCTGACATCTTCTCAAACGGGGCGGGCACAGTATAAACTCCCCGCGGCCGCCCGCGTATGTCCGCCGAACCTTTCAACCACGTCGAAGCAGTCCCGGCCGCCGAAGCCGCGTCGGCCGCGGGGTCTGCTTCGCAAAGAAATTCGCGGTGGCTCTTCTCGCCGCGGGTGGACGTGTGCGTCTTCGGCGGGAGCGCGGTCGTCTCGCTGCTGCTGCTGTGGGTCGGGGCGCGCGCGGGCCTGCTGGAGTCGGAGTCGCCGGACTGGGCGTGGGTGCCCGCGGTGCTGCTGGTGGACGTGGCGCACGTCTACGCGACGGCGTTCCGCGTCTACTTCGACGCGGAGGAGTTGAAGCGGCGGCTGTCGCTCTACGTGCTCGCGCCGGCGATCGCGCTCGTGCTGTCGGTGGCGCTCTACTCGGAATCGGAGGCGCTCTTCTGGCGGGCGCTCGCGTACCTCGCGGTCTTCCACTTCGTGCGGCAGCAGTACGGCTGGGTGGCGCTCTACCGGGCGCGCGCGGGCGAGCGCGGGCGGCTGGGCTGGTGGGTGGACGCGGCGGCCGTCTACATGGCGACGCTGTACCCGCTCGCGTACTGGCACGCGCACCTGCCGCGGCGCTTCTGGTGGTTTCTGCCGGGCGACTTCGCGGGCGTGCCGGCGTGGGTCGAGAGGGTCGCCTTCGTCGTCTACTGCCTCGCGCTCGGGGCGTACGCGCTGCGGTCGGCGCACGCGTGGCTGGTCGCAGGAGGCGGCAACCCGGGGAAGGATTTAGTCGTCTCGACGACGGCCGTGTGCTGGTACGCCGGCATCGTCGCGTACGATTCGGACTACGCCTTCACGGTGACGAACGTCGTCATCCACGGCGTCCCATACGCGGCGCTCGTCTGGTGGTACGCGCGTGCGCGCGCCGCTCGAACGGGGAAGGTCTACCGGACTCTCGCGCGCTGGCCGGTCTTCCTCGCGACGCTGTGGGTGATGGCCTACGCCGAGGAGCTGCTCTGGGATCGCGGCGTCTGGCACGAGCGCGCGTGGCTCTTCGGCGGGGCCTGGGACTGGGAGTCTCTGAAGGTCTTCCTCGTCCCGCTGCTCGCGCTCCCGCAGGCCACGCACTACATCCTCGACGGCTTCGTCTGGCGCCGGCGCGGCAATGAGCACCTTTCGGTGCTGAGTAGACAGTAGACAGTAGTCAGTAGACAGTAGGCTCCGCCCTGCTGACATTGATGATGACAAACGCACGGCACGAGCGACTGATGTTCTTCTACTGTCTACTGTCTACTTAACAACATGCAGCCAGCCCCTCAACCGCAGAAAGTCCACCGCTTTCGCTGCCCCGGGTGCGGGGCCGATTTGCAGTTCGCGCCGGAGGGCGGGAATCTGACGTGCCCGTACTGCGGGCGGCAGGAGCGCATCGAGCCGCCGGCCGGCGCCGTCGAGGAGCGCTCCTACGACGAGTACCTCCAACTCCACGCCGACCGCATGGGCACGCTCGCCGAGGGCGCGCTCGAAGTCTCCTGCCAGACCTGCGGGGCCACCGTCACCTTCACGCCGCCGATGGTCGCGGGCGAGTGCGACTTCTGCGGCAGCCCGCTCGTCGCGCAGCCGCGCTCGGCCGACCCCATCCTCGCGCCCGAGGGCGTCCTCCCCTTCCGCGTGACGCGGGACGCGGCCACCGCCTCGGTCGGCGACTGGATCGGCTCGCTCTGGTTCGCGCCGAACGCCCTGAAGCGGCTGGCCGCGCACGAGGGGGTGAGCGGCGTCTACCTCCCCTTCTGGACTTACGACGCCTACGCCGCGACCCGCTACGAGGGCGAGCGCGGCGAGCACTACTACACGACCGAGCCCTACACCGACCGCGACGCGCAGGGGCGCGAGGTGCAGCGGACGCGGCAGGTGCGCCACACGCGCTGGCACCACGCCTCGGGCACGGTCGAGCGCTGGTTCGACGACCTCCTCATCCCCGCCACGAAGTCCCTGCCGCCCCAGCGGCTGACGGCGCTTGAGCCGTGGGACTTGAACGAGTTGACCGGGTACGAGCCCGCGTACCTGTCGGGCTACAAGGCGCAGCGCTACCAGGTGAACATGGCCGAGGGCTTCGAGCTGGCGAAGCGGGCGGCCGAGCCCGTCATCGAGTCGGACGTGCGGCGCGACATCGGCGGCGACGAGCAGCGCGTCTCGCACGTGGCGACCAACTACTCGGCCGTCACCTTCAAGCACCTCCTGCTCCCCGTCTACGCCGGCGCCTACCGCTTCAACGGCAAGGTCTACCAACTCGTCGTCAACGGCCGCACCGGCGAGGTGCAGGGCGAACGTCCCTACAGCTTCTGGAAGATTTTCTTCCTCGCCCTCTTCATCGTCGCCCTCCTCGCCGTCCTCGCGCTCGTCTTCGGCCGGCGTTAGGAAAGGGAAGCGGGGGTCAGAAGTCAGGAGTCGGAAGCTGGCGGCGGCAAGCACCTTCCCCTTCTGACCCCTGACTTCTGACCCCCGACTCCCTCCTTATTAGATTTCTTAATGAAGCGTGCGCGCCAATATCATACCCAAATTTTGGATTAGCGCTTGCCCGCCGCGGAAAAAAGTAGTATCACTTAAGGCACCCAAGCAGTTCTTATTTATGGTGTTGCAGCCGAAGGCTTTCGCGGACGCGCGCCGATTCCCCCGTCGGGCGGAAGGCCGCCGGGCAGACGCCGCAGGCGCGCGGCGGGCCGTGTCGGTCGTCGCCGGGGCGCCTGCCCCACTCCGCGCGGTCGGCAAGCGGTGACGCGCACGGCCGGGGACTTAAGGGTTCGCCCCAGCCGCGCTAGTTCCAAGAGTCACAAACGGACGGTCGGGTCAGAGCATGCAGATTTTCCACCACAGCACCAACACCATCGCCAAGGTCAGCATCTTCGGCGGCATCTTCCTGGTCGCCGCCTCGCTCTGGGTGCTCGCCGAGATCAACCGCTCCTCTTACAACACGGGCCAGTTCATCGAGGTGCAGCAGCCCGTCCAGTTCTCGCACAAGCACCACGTCGGCGACGACGGCATCGACTGCCGCTACTGCCACAC
>DAIRFV010000329.1:0-6358 GCA_036794905.1 Pyrinomonadaceae bacterium
ACCACTTCGCGCAGGGTCTTCCCGATGCGCGCCGACTCGTTGTAAGCGGGGATGATGATTGAGAGAGAAGACATCGGTTAGGCGAAACTTACGGAGAAAATTCTGACCGAAAAATATAACAGAAAGTAGGCGGGAGACAGTAGTCAGGAGGAGAGTAGGCAGTAGGCCGTTGGCCGTTGGCCGTTGAGAGCGCCGCTGTCGGGGATTCTGATTTAATCTTTCAACGTCCGTCATGCGGCACGAGGCGGTGCAACCCTTCAACGTCCGCGGTGCAGAGCGACTGCCTCCTGTCTACTGCCATCTGCCACCTGCCATCTGCCATCTGCCATCTGCCTACTGTCTCCCGCCTACTGCTCGTGATAAAATCCCACACGGGCGTATAACGCCCGGAGGTCAGGGGTAGTTCGGGAGTTTCCATCCATGAGCAGCAGGACGTTCGGACGCATCACGGCGGCGGTCATCATCCTGGCGGCGACGCTGGTCGGCGGCATCTACGGCCGTCGCGCCTTCTCGCAGGCCGCGGGCGGCGGCGCGCAGGGCGGCGCGCCGCAGATCGAGTCGGCCTACAACGAGGCGCTCCAGGTCATCTCGGAGAACTACGTGGACACCGTGGACTACGAGAAGGCCAACGAGGCCGCGGTGCAGGGCATGCTCTTCTCGCTCGACCCGCATTCGAGCTTCTTCACGCCGGCCGAGTACCGCCGCCTCCTGCAAGACCAGGAGTCGCGCTTCACGGGCATCGGCGTCTCCATCCTCCGCCACCGCGACGCCGTCTACGTCCAGACGCCGATCGAGGGCACGCCCGCCGCGAAGGCGGGCCTCCGCTTCGGCGACCGCATCGTCGAGGTGGACGGCAAGGACGCGCGCGACTGGACGACGCAGGCCGTCTCGAAGGCCGTGCGCGGCCCCGAGGGCGAGCCCGTCACCATCAAGGTCGAGCGCGCGGGCTCGCAGTCCGCGCTCTACTTCACCATCAAGCGCGGCAGCGTCCCGCAGCCCTCCATCCGCAACGCCTTCATGGTGCGCCCCGGCGTCGGCTACGTGGGGCTCACGGGCGGCTTCACGCACACGACCTCGGACGAACTCGCCCAGGCGCTCGAAGAGCTGAGCGGGCAGGGCATGCAGCAGCTCGTGCTCGACCTGCGCAACAACCCCGGGGGCTTGCTCGACCAGGCCATCAAGGTCGCCAGCCACTTCGTCCCGCGCGGCAGGGGCGTCGTCTCCGTCCGCAGCCGCGACGGGGACAACACGCGCGAGTACAAGAACGTCTTCTACGACCCCGTCAACTTCCCGCTCGTCATCCTGGTCAACGGCGGGTCGGCCTCCGCCTCCGAGATCGTCGCGGGCGCGGTGCAGGATCACGGCCGCGGCCTCGTCGTCGGCGAGACGACGTTCGGCAAGGGGCTCGTCCAGCGCATCTTCAACCTGCCCTACGGCGCGGGGCTGACGCTGACGACCGCGAAGTACTACACGCCCTACGGCCGCCTCATCCAGCGCTCGTACACGGGCGGCTCCATCTACGACTACTACGCGCACCTGGCCCCCGACGCGGCGACGCAGCCCGCGCAGAACCCTTCGACGCCGGCCGCGCCCGGCACCTCGGCCACCCCGGCCCCGCAGCCGACGCCCGCCCCGACGCCCTCCGGGCCGGCGATCAAGACGGCGGGCGGGCGCGTCTTCTACGGCGGCGGCGGCATCACGCCCGACCGCGAGGTCAAGCCGCTCGACGTGGGGTCACCCGTGCGCGCGCGCATCTACGAGGAGGCTTTCCACTTCGTGCGCCAGCTCGCGGGCGGCCAGATTCCGGGGCTCGAAAGTTACCGCGTCGCGGCCGACGTGCAGTTCGGCAAGAGCGCGCGCCCGACCGACTTCCCCATCAACGACAAGGTCTTGCAGGCGTTCCGCGACTTCGCCAAGCGCGACCCCGAGTCGGGACTGAGCCCCGCGCAGATCGACCGCGAGATCGAGTACGTGCGCCTGCGCATCCGCGAGGGCCTCGTCAACGCCAGCTACGGCGGCGACGCCGCCACGCGCTACCTCCTCGAAGGCGACCCGCAGGTCTTACGCGCCGTCGAGCTCTTCCCCGAGGCCAAGTCCCTCGCCGAAAACATCGGCCGCCGCCCCGACTCGGAGTGAGACTCCGAAGCTAATAGCCACCGCGGACACGGAGACACGGCTTGAAGACTTATGTTCTTCAAGCCGTGTCTCCGTGTCCGCGGTGGTTAACGACTCTTACTTACACCCGGCCGTTGTCAACGGGTAAGGCAACTGTCACCTGCCGCTGCTCGCCGTCGTTCTTCTTCTGCGCGCGGGTTTGGGCGAGCCGAGGAGCGGCTCGGTGTGCCCGTCGGCGAGGGCGCGGCCCTGCCGGATGCTGGCGACGGGGACGACGAACTTGGTGCGGCGCGTGACGCTGGCGAGCATCTTCTCAAGCTCCGCGTTGTCGAGGGCCGAGGCGTCAACGCCGCTCGCGCGCAGCTCTTCGCGCAGGCGCGCGGCCGTGTTCGTGCGCCGGTCGTACACGTCCGGGTAGATGTAGAGCACGCCGCCCTCGACGACCAGCGTGTCGTAGTTGATATCGACCTCGACCGGCTCGTCGAGCGCGGCCACGAGCGTCTTCTTGCTCGCCTTCGCCGCCGCGATCTGCCGGCGCGTGACGGGGAGCGAGCGCGCCGCGACGATCTTCTCCGCCAGCTCGTAGAGGTCTGCGCGCATCATGCGGACGCAGCCGTGCGAGACGAGGTTGCCGAGGTCGCCAGGCCCCTTCGCCTGGTGGATGAGGTAGGCGTCGCCGAGCGGAATCTTGACCTTCCCGAGCGGGTTGCGCGGGTCGCTGGCCTTGATGACCTGGCCGGGGCGGACGCCCTTGACCCAGCTGCTCGCGGGCGGAATCCACGGCGGGTTCCAGATGACCTCGCGCGCCTCGCGCTCGCCGATGTAGATGGGGTAGTCCTTCATCCCGACGCCCACGTGCCAGGACCTCACCTCGCGGCCGTTCTGCCACAGCGTGAGGCGGAACGAAGGGACGTTGAGCGTGAGGCGGATGTCGGGCTGGCCCGCCTCGAACTCCGCCTTCTCGATGCGCCCGCCCGTCACCTTGTCGGAGCGCTCCGACTCGAAGCGGTCGTAGCGTATGAAGTCCTGCCGGCCTTGCGCCGCGCCCGCCGACAGCACGCACAGCGCGACTCCCGCCAGCAACACTCTCAAGCTTCCGCGTGCGAACATGAATGCTTCACTCCCTCCTTGACGAAAACGCGCGCCCGCCGGGAGGGAGAGCCGGGCGCGCGACGGCCTGAACTAAAACGGGGGCTTGGGGTAGGTATAGTTATCCGACGAAATGGTTGTCCGGCGCAAGGGGGGAGGGAGGGTGCTGGGTGCTGGGTCAGAACTGCTGTTTTGACCCAAAACCTAAAACCCAGCACCCAGCACCCTCCCTCACTGCCACATCAGGCGGAAGTAGAGGTAGGAGGCCTGGACGACGCCGATGACGAAGCCGATGAGGAGGCCGAAGAGCTCGATGGTGCGGAGGTGCTGCTTGGCGACCGAGAGCACGAGGTCTTCGAGCTTCTTGATGGGGTAGCCCGCGACCTTCTCCTCGACGATGCGGCCGATGTCGAACTCGGCGATGGCCGCGGGCAGGCGCTCGCGCGCGGCCGACTCGATGCGTTCGGTGAGCTTGTCGGCGGCGCGCCTGACCTTCTCCTCGGGCACGAGGTCGCCGACGCGGCCGATGGGTCTGACCAGCAGTTTTTCGACCTGCGAGGCGAGGATGGCGTTGATGGTGCGCGCCGTCTCCTCGCGCGCGAGCACGCCGAGGAGGCCGCGCGCGAGCAGCCGCTTGACCTCCTCGGTCGAGTCGGGGCGCGCGTGCTCCAGGAGCGCGCGTAAAGAATGCGGCTTCAGGCGCTCCAGCGCGTCGGTGAGGTAGGCCGAAACGGAGGTCGAAAGCTCCGCGCTCTGCGCGACGGCGAGGATGCGTTCGGCGATCTGGTCTTTAATCAGTTCGAGCTTGTCGGGGGCGACGGTGCCGACCAGCTCGTTGACGGGGCGCGCGAGCACGTTGTCGATGGAGGTGTTGATGAACTCCTCGGCCTGCCGCTCGAACGCCTCGCCCGAGAGGAACTCGCCGATGCGGCGCGGCAGGGTCTTGTTGACGAGGTCGTCCACCTCGCCGTGAATCTGGTCGCGCGAGACGAAGATTTTTTTGAAGAAGCTGAGCTGCTTGTAGTAGTCATCGACCTCGCGCTTGATGAGGGCGCCGATCTGCTTGCGCGTGCTCTGGTTCGTGGCGAGCTCGGTGAGGTGCTGGACGATGGGCGGCACCTGGCTGTCGATGCGCTCCTTGATGACGGCGACGCTGTCGGGCGTGAACATCTCGGCGAGCGTCGCTTGGCTCGCGGCGAGCTCGTCCACGCGCGACGAGACGAACTCGCGCACCTTCGACTCGAAGCCGCGCTCGTTGACGACGCCGCGGAAGCGGTTCTCGACGAAGCCCAGCACCTGCTCGAACGCCTCGGGTTTGACCACCTCCGACAGCCTCTGCGAGAGCAATTCGTCCACGCGCCGGTCTACGAAGCGCGTCAGCGCCTCGGCCGTCTCTTCGCTCCGGAGCGCGCCGGCGATGTGCTCGGCGATGCGGAGTTGGAGCGCCGAGATGGCGTCGAGGACGGCCGGGCGCGCGGACTTCGGGATGGCGTCGAGGAAGGTCGCGTAGTTCTGCTCCAGCAGCTCCCCGGTGTAGGAGTTGATCAGCGACTCGACCTTGCGGCGGAAGAAGCCCGTCTCGAACAGCGCGTGGACGACCGTCTCCTGCGAGACCAGCTCGTTGCCGACGGCGTGGCCGATGGTCTGCGCGAGCCGCTCGCGGTGGCGCGGGATCATGCCCTGCGGCCAGACGGTGAGCCCGAAGACCTTCACGGGGTTGTGCGGGCGGAAGAGCATCCGCACGGCGAGCCACGCCGCGCCGTAGCCGTGGAACGTGGCGACGAAGACGATCAGGAACAGCTCGAACCACTTGCTGTGGACGACCGCGTTAACCCACTCGATGGCGAGCACCCCATATGCGCGCGGCGAATTTTCGGGGGAACGTTTTCGATGCTAAACGGACAGCGCGCGGGGCGTCAAACGGATTCACTCACCCACGGGTAATCTCCGCCGCCCGCGCCGGTGTGATGGTCGGCCGGCGCGCGACCACCATTCGTTGCTCCTCGCCCTCGAAGTCAACTGCCGGCTCGCTCCTTTCCGTCAGCAGGTCGGCCAGCGCGCTCTCAAGGTTCGTGTAGAGGAACTTGAAGTGCTCTTCGACCAGACGGTCGGGAATGCAGCGGCGGCCTTCGAGGGCGAGCGCGGGCTCCGTCCTCAACAGGAACGCGCCGAGGCGGACGAGCCGGGCGGGCACGCGCGGGCTCCAGGGGCGCCGGAGCGCGCAGCGCAGCTCGCACATGAACTCGGCGTTGGTGACGGGGCAGGGCCCCGTGGCGTTGTAGACGCCCGCGGCCGCTTCGCGCTCGACGCACCAGAGGACGAGGCGGCAGAAGTCGCGCACGTGGAGCCAGCTGATGTACTGATGCCCCTCGCCGACCGTGCCGCCGAGGTAGAGGCGCGCGAGGCGCGCGAGCGTCGGGAGCGCGCCGCCGTCGCGCCCCAGCACGAAGCCGATGCGCAGCAGAACCTTCCGCGTCGCGGGCAGCTCGAGGGAGTCGAAGACCTGCTCCCAGCGCAGACAGACCTCGGCGGGGAAGCCGCGGCCCGCGGGCGCGTCCTCGCCGCACACGCGCCGACCGGCGTCGCCGTAGACGGCGAGCGAGCCCGCCTGCACTAAAACTTTCGGAGGCTCCGCGCACGCGGCAATCGCGCGCCCGACGGCCTCGACGGAGTGTGTGCGCGACTCCACGATCTCGCGTCTATGCTCCGGCGTGTGCCGGCAGTCCACGCTGCGGCCCGCGAGGTTGACGACCGCCGCCGCGCCCTCAAGCTCGCGCGCCCACGGCCCAACCGTCCGCCCGTCCCACTCGACCTGCCGCGCGCTCGACTTGCGCACCCGCCGCGTGAGCACGACCGGCTCGTAACCCGCGCGCTCGAACGCCTCGGCCAACGCACGCCCCAGAAACCCGCTCCCGCCCGCGAGCACCACACGCCCCTTCGACACACGCGCCTCTGACATGACCTCGAACCTCCTCGCCGCGCGACCGACGCGCTTTCATCGAGTCAGTTCTTCAAGCGCCGTGCCGGACGCAAGGAGAGTGCTTACGCTCTGAATTTTTGGGCGGAGACATTCACGCGCCTTGCAAAAGGCGAGCGCGAGGCGCGGGGTTAGCAGTTTGCGAACGGGGCGGAAGCCCGACCGTGAGGGAGGGCT
>DAIRFV010000564.1:0-1632 GCA_036794905.1 Pyrinomonadaceae bacterium
CCGGGCTGGCGCGGGTTGAAGCGGACGGTGACGCGGGCGCCGGGGAAGTAGTCGCCGGGGTGCAGGCGCTGGCCGTCGTCGAGCAGTTGGGACGACTCGTACTCGACGCCGTTGATCTCGTAGTTGTAGAAGACGTGCGTGATGGCGCCGGCCTCGTCGGTGATGACGTCGAAGATGGAGCCCTCGGTGATGCGCCCCATGCGGAGCAGGTTGGTGCGGCGCTCGGCCTCGTCGTCCGTCTTGCGGCGCTTGAAGATGTCGAGGATACCCATAAGCCTTGAGACGGGCGCGGCGTGGGCTCAGTTCGAGCGCGCGCGCGACGGGGTCGGCGTGGCGGCCACGGCCTTGACGAAGGAGGCGGTCGGCGCCTCCTGGTGGATGCGGCCGTCGCGGATGTAGAGGTCGTCGGCGGTGCCGAGCACGCGGTCGCGCCCCGGGAGCGTCAGCCCGTAGTTGGTGAGCGCGATCCCGGCGTCGGTCGTGTCGGCGGCGGCGGCGCGCGCGGGCACAGTGCTGACGCGGCGGCCGCGGCGCGACTTCGCGGTGCGCCCCGCGCCCAGCGAGGCGAGGTCAGTCTCGGGCCTGTACTCGCCGGGCGCGATGTGGGCGAGCAGGCGCGCGACCGCGCCGTCGGGGTCTTCGAGCCGGCGCAGGTCTGTGAGCGCGGCCGGGTAGGTGCCGAAGCGCTTGCGGTAGCGCGCCAGCGCGAGGTCGGTCTCGTAGAGCAGGGCGTTCTCGGCGGCGCGCCGCCCCAACTCCCTCATGCGCAGCCGCTCGGGGACGGTCACGCCGACGAGGGTTGCGAGCGAGAGCGCGACCGCGGCCGTCGTCAGGAGCCCGACGCGCGCGGGCGCGTGGCCGACGAAGCGCGCGGGCGCGCGGCGCATGCGCGCGCAGAGCCACCCGCACAGACCCGTGAGCACGAAGCCCGCCGGCAGCGCCGTCCACTTCAGGCGCCACGCGGCGGTCTCGGCCGCGCGCAGAAGCGTCCGCGCGTCGAGCGCGAACTCCTCGAACTGCCAGAGCGAGCTGGCCGTGGCGCCCAGCAGCGACGCGAGCAGCACCAGCCCCGCCGCGCAGACCGCGAGCGCGTGACCGTAAGCGGGCAGCAGGCGCTCGGGCGCCGCCAGCGGCGGCCCCACGCGCCGCGCGCCGCACGACGCGCAAGCCTCGCCCCGGGACTCGCCCTCCAAACCCTCGCCGCAGCATGGACAAATGTTCAAGGTGCTCGCTCCGTTCGCGTGAACCGCGAAAAGCCGTAAATTGTGAACCGTCAACCGTGACGAGATAAAACCTGTTACCCCTGGTCGCGGTTTACGGTTTACGGTTCACGTTCCTGTCACTCCCCCTTGGTCAGCGCGGGTCGCGGGTCGGGGCGCCGCGCACGCATGGGCCGGCCCGCGTCGGTGTTGGATGCGCCCGGGGCCTTCGCGGGTGTGCCGTCGGGCGCGGCGCACGTCTCGGCGGCGGTGTCGAGCATCTGCGCCGCGTGTGCCTCAACCGGCTCGGCCACGCGGTTCAGCTCCGACCAGGTGTGATAGACCCTGTAGGCGAAAGTCCAGAACGAGCCGACGCACAGAATCCAGAGCACGGCCGGCATGCGGTTGGCGAAGAGGCTCTCGGAGCCGGGGT
>DAIRFV010000330.1:0-6346 GCA_036794905.1 Pyrinomonadaceae bacterium
AGGTGCCGAGCATGTAGATGTTGGCGCCGGCGCAGAAGATGCGGGGCTTGAGGCTCTTGACGACGACGACGCGCACCTCCGGGTGCTCGAAGCGCAGGCGAGAGACGGCGTCCGCCAGCTCGATGTCAACGCCGAGGTCGTACGAGTTGAGCTTCAACTTGTAGCCCTCGGCCAGCGTCTCGTCCTCCTGCACGTCCATCGAGAGCGTGGCGACGGGGCCGTCGATCTCAAGCTTCCAATGCCGGTAACGCTCCGGCGAGGTCTCGAAGTTAATCATTGCGGCTGAAGTGAACTCCACAGGCATAAAGTCTAAGCGGACACGAAACCCGAATTATACCTGTTGGCAGGCCGGAATGCATGGCCGCGGGAATAAAAGAGGGGCGCGAGACGTTGTAACGTCTCGCGCCCCTCTCGCCGTTTCGGCCTTCCGGCGCCTAGCGGTTCGCGTTGCGGTTCGCGTTGCCGTTGGCGTTACGGTTCCCGTTGGCGTTGCGGTTCCCGTTCCCGGTGCTGTTGTTGTTGATCGTGCTGACGCCCGAGGTGTTCTTGTTGCCGTTGTCGTTCGTCACCACGCCCACGTTCGACGGGGCGCTGTTGGCGTTCAAGTTCTTCGGGACGTTGGCGTTCGTGTCCACCACGCCGTTGCGCGTGGCGCTGCCGTTCGCGTTGCCGTTGTTGGCGTTACTGTTCGAGTCGCCGCCGCCGCAGGCCGCGCCGAGCGCGGCGAGCGCGAGTAGGCTGGCTAAAGTTAATGTGCGTCGCATCTATCCTCCCCAACTGTTAAGGCCGTGCCGGACGGCGCTGCTTAGCGGTAGACCTCTTCGCCGCGGTGGGTCTTCCACTCGCGCTCGAAGTACTCCGCGTCCTCGTCCGAACGGGGCGTGACGCCCATGACGATGCCGCCCTCCTTGAGCCCCTGCTCGTAGTGCTTGACGCGCTCTTCGGGGATGCCGGCGCCGATCAGCGCGCCGATGATGCCGCCCGTCGCGCCGCCCGCGCCCGCGCCCGCGAGACCCGCCGCGATGGGGCCGGCGACGAGGAGGCCGAGGCCCGGCAGCGCCAGCGTCGTCCCGATGGCCGCGATGGCCGCGAGCGTCGCGCCGACGGTGCCGCCGATGGCCGCGCCCGTGCCCGCGCCTTCCAGAGCCTTGTTGCCCAGCTCCGTCTCCTTGCCGTCCACGAAGTGCTTGTCGCGCGTCTCGTCCGACATCAACAGGTTGACGTCATCATTGCTGTAGCCGCGGGTCGTGACCGAACCGTAGGCGCGCTCGGCGCTCTCCCTGTCTCTAAACAGTCCGGTAACCATCCTCGAACGTCCCGTCGCTGAACCAGTTTTTTCTGCCATGAATGTGTTCCCCTTTTAAGGTGATTAAGTGAAATCTGCGCCATAAACCCTGTACGAAACCCACTACCGAGCGGGCACGCTGCCAGAGTTAGAGCTTCGGACAGTATGCTTTTCGCATCCGAAAACTTGGCTGTCACCTGTCATGTGCAAAAGAGATGCCACCCGGCGGCGGGCGGCATCTTCTTGTCGAAAAATGTTCGCGCGTGATGCGAAGGTTTGATGGGTGACCTTCAGCCCTTCAGGTCGGCCGCGGGCAGCAGGCGCGGCGGCTGCCGGTGGCGCGTGGCCTGCTCGTAGGCGTAGGCGAGGCGGATGAGCTTCGGCTCGGTGAAGGCGCGGCCGAAGAAGGAGATGCCGACGGGCAGGCCGTAGACGTAGCCCGCGGGCACCTGCACGTTCGGGTAGCCGGCGACGGCCGCGGGCGTGGAGCTGCCGCCGGTGAAGTGGTCGCCGTTGACGAGGTCGGTCGTCCACGCCGGGCCGCCCGTCGGCGCGATGAGCGCGTCGAGCTTGTGCCTGACCATCACGGCGTCTATCCCCTGCGCCTGCGACATCAGTTTGCTCGAACGCAGCGCCTTGAGGTACGCCGCTTCGGTGAGCGGCCCCTTGGCCTCGGCGCGGACGAAGAGCTCCTGGCCGAAGTAGGGCATCTCGCGGTCGCGGTTCTTTTCGTTGAACTCGATGAGCTGTTTGAGCGTGCGCGGGTGGTCGCCCGGCGCGAGCCCGGCGAGGTACTTGTTGAGGTCGGCCTTGAACTCGTAGAGCAGCACCTCGAACTCGGCGGCGTCGAACTTGCCGTGCGTCGGCAGGTCGGCCGGGTCTACGACAGTCGCGCCCTCGCGCTTCAACAGGTCAATCGCGTCGGCCATCAGCTTGTCCACGCGGTCGTTGAAGCCGAAGAACTTTCGCGCGACGCCGATGCGCGCGCCGCGCAGCGCGCCGGGGTCGAGCGACTGTGTGAGATTCAACGGCCAGACGGCGCCGGGGCGGCCGTTGCCCGCGACGCGATCCTGCGGGTCGGGCGCGGCGAGGGCTTCGAGCAGCGCGGCGGCGTCGGCGACGGTGCGCGCCATCGGGCCGGCCGTGTCCTGGCTGTGCGCGATGGGGATGATGCCCGAGCGGCTGACGAGCCCGAGCGTCGGCTTGATGCCGACGAGGCCGCACGCGCCCGCGGGGCAGACGATGGAGCCGTCGGTCTCGGTGCCGACGCCCAGGAGCGCGAGGTTGGCCGAGACGGCCGCGCCCGTGCCCGAGCTTGAGCCGCAGGGGTTGCGGTCGAGCGCGTAGGGGTTACGCGTCTGCCCGCCGCGCGCGCTCCAGCCGCTCGAAGAGTGCGTCGAGCGGAAGTTGGCCCACTCGCTCAGGTTCGTCTTCCCGACGATGACACAGCCGGCCGCGCGCAGGCGCTCGACGACGAAGGCGTCGCGCCGCGGCTTCGCGCCCACCAGCGCCAGCGAGCCCGCGGTCGTCAACATCCGGTCGGCCGTGTCGATGTTGTCCTTGACGAGGACGGGCACGCCGTGGAGCGGCCCGCGCCCGCGCCCCGCCTTGCGCTCGCGGTCGAGCGCGTCGGCGATTGCCGGCGCGTCCGGGTTCGTCTCGATGACGGAGTTGAGCGCCGCCCCGCGCCGGTCGATGCGCTCGATGCGTTCGAGGTACATCTCGGTCAGACGCCGCGCGGAGACGCGGCCCCCCTCCATCGCCGCCTGCGCGTCGCGGGCGGTCAGCTCCTCCCAGTCGAAACGGCCGCCGCCCTGCGGCTCGCCGGCCAGGCTGGCGAGCGTGCGCGCCGCCGCCTCGTGGTTGCAGCCCGCGAGCGCCGCGCCGAAGGCCCCGGCCACGCCCGCACGCACGAACTCTCTCCGGCCGAACGCCCGGCCCCCGCGCCGCACTTTACGCGCCATGTTGGTTCCAGCCTCTCTTCGCGTGGTAAAAGTTTCGAGGAGCGATGTGGTTCGAGAGCATCGCGCAACGCGGTCGGAAAAGCAACATGAAAAGCTATAACCTCTGCCTGCTCGGCTTCGGCAACGTCGGGCGCGCGCTCGCGCGACTGCTGGTCGAGAAGAGGGACGAGCTGCGCGAAGAGTTTCGGATAGAGTGGCGCGTCACCGGCCTCGCGTCGCGCCGCGCGGGTCTGTGCCTCGCGCCCGAGGGCTACCAGGACTCGGAACTCACGGGCGCCGGCCCCCTCCGCCTGCGGGCGCCGCACGACCCGGGGAACATCCCCGAATGGCTCGACATGGCGCGCTGCGACGTGCTCTTCGAGACGACCCCGCTCGAACCTTTGACGGGCGAGCCGGCCATCTCGCACGTCCGCGCGGGGTTGGGGCACGGCGCGCACGTCGTCACGGCCAACAAGGGCACCATCGTCCACGCCTACCGCGAGCTGTCGGAGCTGGCGCGCGCGCGCGGCCGCCGCTTTCTGTATGAGGCGACGGTGATCGAGTGCCCCGTCTTCTCGCTCTTCCGCGGCTCGCTCCCGGCGGCGCGCCTGCTCTCGTTCGAGGGCGTGCTCAACTCCACGACGAACGTCATCCTCGAAGAGATAGCCGCCGGCCGAACCTTCGCCGAAGGCGTCCGCCGCGCGCAGGAGCTAGGCATCGCCGAGACCGACCCCGCGCACGACGTTGACGGCTGGGACTCGGCCGTCAAGGCGTGCGCGCTGGCGAACGTCCTGATGGGCGCCGAACTTAAACTCGAAGAGGTGGGGAGGGAAGGCGTGCGCGGATTGAAGGATGAGGACGTGCGCGCGGCGCACGCCGCAGGCCGCCCGTTCAGACTCGTCTCCCGGGGCCGCCGCGACGAGACGGGCCGCGTCACTGCCTCCGCGCGACCCGAGCAGGTCGCGCCGCGCGGCGCCTTCGCCGCCGCCACGGGCACGACGCTCGCCATCCGCTACGAGCTCGACGTGCTGCCCGGCCTCACCGTCGTCGCACACGACCCCGACTTGAAGGCCACCGCCTACGGCCTGCTCGCCGACTTCGTCAACGCCGTGCGCGGAGACCTTTAAACTGTGCCGGCGATTTCACGAACGCCCACGACCAATCTTTCGACCTCTGCGCGCGTGGTGTAGCAAGCGCAGCCGGCGCGGACGAGACCTTCGGGGCGGAGGCCGAGCTGGTCGATGACGGTGGCGGCGTAGAAGTCGCCGTGCGAGACGAAGAGGCCGCGCGAGGCGAGCCGCCGCGCCACCTCCGTCGAGGTCACGCCCTCGATTGTGAACGCGACCGTCGGCGTGCGCTGCGCCGCGGGCCGCGGGCCGTAGAGCTTCACGCCCTCGACCTCCGACAGACCCTCCCACAGCACCTTCGTCAACTCGACCCCGCGCGCGTGGAGCGTTTCGAAGGCCGCGCGCAGGCGTTCGCGCCGCGCGGAGCCTTTGAGCGGCGCGGTGGGCGCCCCGCGCGAGAGCGAGGCGAGGAAGTCCACGGCCGCCGCCGCGCCGACGATGCCTTCGTGGTTCTGCGTGCCGGTCTCGGCGACCTCGGGCGCGTAGTCGGGCGCGGGCAGCAGCTTCGGGAAGGGGAGCGACTCCAGCAGCTCGCTCCGGCAGTACAGCGCGCCGACGTGCGGGCCGTAGAACTTGTAGGCCGAGCAGATGAGGAAGTCGCAGCGCAGCGCGCGCACGTCCGCCAGCCGGTGCGGCGCGTAGTGCACCGCGTCCACGAACATGTAGGCGCAGACCGACTCGGCGAGTTTGCCCGCGCGCGCGAGGTCGGTCACGGTGCCGAGCGCGTTCGACGCGGCGCCGACCGCGAGGAGCTTCGTGCGGCCGCTCACCTTCGACTCGAAGTCGTCCCAGTCCAGCTCGCCCGTCTCCTTCTTCATCCGCACGACGCGCACGACGACGCCGCGCTCGCGCGCGAGCGCCTGCCACGGCGCGACGTTGGCGTGGTGGTCGAGCTCGGTGACGACGATTTCGTCGCCCGCCTCGAACGTGCGGCCGAGCGTGCGCGAGACGTGGAAGGCGAGCGTCGTCGCGTTCGCGCCGAAGGCGACCTCGCCGGGCGAAGCATTGAGGAAGTCGGCGAGCGATTCGCGCGAGCGCTCCAGCAGCGCGTCCGTCTCGGCGCTCGTCGGGTAGGCCCAGTGCGTGTTGGCGTTGTGGTGGTAGAGGTAGTCCGACATCGCCTCGACGACCGCGCGCGGCACCTGCGTCCCGCCGGGGCCGTCGAAGTAGGCGACCGGATGCCCCTCGTGACTGCGCCGGAGCGCGGGGAAGTGCGAACGTATCTCTTCGACCGAGGCGGCGCGCGCGGCCGCCCTCACTGTCTCAGCCATCCGAAGACCTCGCCGGTGTTATTATCTTGCCGCGCCAGCATCAACGAATCCCACGCCCGAGGTCAAGCACGAAGGAGGCGAAGATGTCCTTCCGACAGGAGCCGCCGCGGCTCGGCAACCAGTACGAGACAGACCCGGCGCTGCGCTCATACCTCAAACGCGCGCTCCCGCCCGAGGTGTTAGAAGAGGTCGAGCCCGAACTGCTCGAACTCGGCGAGCTGGCCGGCGGCGAGCTGTACCGCATGCAGCTCGCAGACCGCCTCAACGAGCCGCGCCTGACGCAGTGGGACGCGTGGGGCGAGCGCGTTGACCGCATCGAGGTCTCGCCGCTGTGGCGCGTGGCCGAGCGCCTGGCCGCCGAGCGCGGGCTCGTCGCGGCCGCTTACGAGCGCAGGCACGGCGCGCACTCGCGCGTCCACCAGTTCGCCCTCGCGTACCTGTTCACGCCCTCGACCGACATCTACAGTTGCCCGCTCGCGATGACCGACGGCGCGGCGCGCGTGCTCGCGACTTCCGGCAACGACCTTCTCGTACGTGACGTCCTGCCCCGCCTCACTTCGCGCGACCCCGCGCAGTTCTGGACGAGCGGGCAGTGGATGACGGAGCTGACCGGCGGCTCGGACGTGGGCGCGTCGGAGACCGTGGCGCGGCGCGACGCAGAGGGCGCGTGGCGGCTCTACGGCCGCAAGTGGTTCACTTCGGCCGCGGCCTCGCAGGCGG
>DAIRFV010000331.1:0-6326 GCA_036794905.1 Pyrinomonadaceae bacterium
GGCGACGAGGTCGTCGTCCCCGCCTTCAGCTTCATCTCGACGGCGACGGCCGTCCTCAGCGCGGGCGCCGTCCCCGTCTTCGTGGACATCCTGCCCGACACCTACTGTCTTGACCCGTCGAAGCTGGAGGCGGCCATCACGCCGCGCACGAAGGCCATCATCCCCGTCCACATGGCCGGACACGTCTCCGACATGGACGCCCTCATCGAGATCGCCGACCGCCACGGGCTGGCCATCATCGAGGACGCGGCGCACGCGCACGGCGCGGAGTGGCGGGGCCAGCGCGCCGGCGCGCTCCACCGCGGCAGCATCTTCAGCTTCCAGGCCGGCAAGCTGATGACGGCCGGCGAGGGCGGGCTCGTCATGTCGAACGACGAGGAGTTCATCGAACGCTGCTTCCTCTACGGCAACTGCGGGCGGCCGCGCACCGACCGCACCTACCAGCACAGCGTCCTCGGGAGCAACTGCCGCATGTCGGAGCTGCACGCCGCCGTGCTGCGCGCGCAGATGGACCGGCTCGACGCGCAGATCGAAATCCGCGAGACGAACTCGCGCCTGCTCGACGCCGCCATGAAGCAGGTGCCGGGCCTCGAGCCGCAGGGGCATGACCCGCGCGTCAACCGCCACCCGCACTACATGTACATGTTCCGCTACGACGAGGCGGAGTTCGGCGGCCTGTCCCGGCAAGACTTCGTGGACGCGCTCATCGCGGAAGGCGTGCCGGCCTTCGTCGCCTACCCGGCGATGTACCGCACGCCCGTCTTCCTCAACCGCGCCTTCGGCCCGCGCTGGGACCCGCGGGACCCGCTGCTGCCCGACTACGCGCAGACGAGTTGCCCCGTCGCCGAGCGGGTCGGCGAGACGGTCGTCTGGTTCCATCACCGCGTGCTGCTCGGCGACGAGCAGGACGTGCGCGAGACGGTGGCCGCCGTCGAGAAGATTCGCGCGCACGCACTCCAGACCGTCGCCGCCGCCTCCTGACGGCGGCCGCCGCCCGCCCCCGTCTCCCGCACCCATCCGCCTCGACACCCCCAAGGGAGGAAACATGCTGAAGGCCGTCATCTTCGACCTCGACGGTGTGCTCATCGACTCGGAGCCGCTGATGCGTTACGCGTTCGAGCGGGCCTACCGGCAGGTCATCGGCAGCGGCACGCCGCCCATCGAGTCCTACCTCGAACACATGGGCGAGTCGTTCCCGCACATCATGAAGCACCTCGGCCTGCCGCTGACGATGTGGGAGCCGTACAAGCAGCTCTGCCGGGAGAACATCGGGCGCAGCCGGCTCTTCCCCCAGAGCCGGCTGCTGCTCGCGGGGCTGCGGACGCTGCGGCTGAGGCTGGCCGTGTTGACGGGCAAGGACCGGGGGCGCACGCTCCACACCCTTGAGCACTTCAGCCTCCTCCACTACTTCGACGCCGTGGTCGCCTCCGACCAGTTGCGGCACCCGAAGCCGCACCCGGAGGGGATTCTCCACACGCTCGGCCTGCTCGGCCACGCCCCGCACGAGGCGGTGATGATCGGCGACGCGGTCAGCGACATCCTCTGCGCGCAGAGGGCGGGCGTGCGCGCGGTCGCCGTCACGTGGGGCATCAAGCCGGAACTCGTCCAGACCAACTGCCGGCCCGACCATGCCGTCCACGACTGGGAGTCGCTGACCTCGCTCCTGCTCTCGCTGGTGCGCAGCGGCGCGTCGGCGGCGACCGTCGCGTCGCCCGTGCTCGGGCCGGCGGGCGCCGTGGTCGAGGCGGTGGTCGAGGCGTCGGGGCTGCTCGCACGGCGCGGCGAGTCGGGGGCGCAGCTCGATGAGCACTGAGCCTCTACTCGTCGGGCTCGACATCGGCGGCACGCAGGTGCGCGCGGCCTTGGCGCGTGGGGGGCGCGTGCTGACCAGCCGCGCGACGCACTGGCCCGCGGGACTCTCGGCGGCCGGCGAGCTCGACTTCGTCGCCGGCGTGGCGCTCGGGCTACTCGAGGAGACCGAGCCGGGCGGGGACATCGACGCGGTCGGCGTTTCACTCGCCGCACTGCTCGACGCCGACGGCCGCGTCGTGCAGTGGCCCAACCGTCCGGAGTGGCGCGGGCTCGCCTTCCGCGAGCTGCTTTCGGCGCGGCTCGCGGCGCCGGTCGTGGTCGAGGACGACGCGAACGCGGCGGCGCTGGCCGAGGCCGCCTTCGGCGCGGGGCGGGGGCGCCGTCACCTGCTCGTGCTGATGGTCGGCACGGGGGTCGGCGCGGGGCTGGTGCTCGACGGCCGCCTCTTCCGCGGGCGCCGCGGGTGGGCCGGCGAGATAGGGCACGTGACGGTGCTCCCCGAAGGCCCCGCGTGCCCTTGCGGGAAGCGCGGGTGCTTGCAGGTCTTGTCGTCGGGCCGCGCGCTGGAGCGCGTCGCCGCCGCGCACGGCCTGACGCACGCGTCGCAGTTGGCGGAGGCGGCCGCGCGCGGCGAGCGTTGGGCGTCCGAGGCTCTGGCCGCGAGCGGCCGCTGGCTCGGCTTCGCGCTCGCGGGCGCGGTCAACCTCCTCGACCTTGAGTTGATCGTGGTCGGCGGCGGGCTGAGCGGGCTCGGCGACCCCTGGCTGAGCAGCATGGAAGAGTCTCTGCGGGAGAACACGCTCAACGCGGACGCGCGGCGGGTGGAGATGGTGCGCGCGGAGTTGCCCGACACGGCGGGCGTGCTCGGCGGCGTCGCGCTCGCGCGCGAGTTCACGCGGGCCGCGGCGGGGAGGGGGGCGGCGTCGTATGCCTAACCGCGTCGCACTCTCGCTCGCGCCGCAGGACACGGAAGCCTGCCTGTCGGCCCTGCGTCGGCACGCCCCTTCGATTGAACTGGCCGAAGTGCGGCTCGACCGGATGAAGTCGTTCGACCTGCCGCGGCTCGTCAAAGAGAGCCCGTGCCGCCTGCTCGCCACCTGCCGGGCGCCGCGCGAGGGCGGAGGCTTCGGCGGCTCCGAGGCGGAGCGGCTCGAAGTGCTGGCGCACGCGTGGCGGCTCGGCTGCGCTTACGTCGATGTCGAGTGGGACAGCCTCGAAACCCTGCGCGCGAAGCTGAACGACGGCCGCCGCCTCGTCGCCTCCAGGCACTGGACGGACGGGATGCCGGCGTCGCTTCTTCCGGCTTACGAAGAGCTGTGCGGGCGTGCCGAGGCCGTCAAGCTGGTCGGGACGGCCCGGTCGGTCCGGGACGTGCTCCCGGTGCTCGACCTGCTGAAACGCGCGGGCGGCCCCGTCATCGCGCTCGCGATGGGCGCGGCGGGAAGCCTGACGCGGCTGCTCGCCCCGTGCTTCGAGAACTGCCTGCTGACCTACGGCGCGCTGTCAACGGAGGAGGTCACAGCGCCGGGACAGTTCGCCGTGGGCGAGATGCTGCGCGCCTACCGCCTGCAAGCGGTCGGGCCGCACACGGCCATACATGTCCACCTGTGCGCGGACGCGTCGAGGGGCGAGGCCGTCGCGCGCCGGAACGCGGGCGTGCCGGGCGAGTCGCTGCACGTCCCCGTCGTCGTCAACGCCGCGGAGGCCGGGGCGTTCGCGCGCGCGCTCAAATCGTGCCTGCCCGGTTTGAGCCTGTCGGCCGACGCGGAGCTTGGGGCGGCGGTCGAAGACCTTTGTGGTGAGGCGTCCGCCGCATAGATGCGGAATGAAATGAGCGAGATGAATTCGGCAGTCGAGACAGCGCACACGTTGAAGCTGACCGTGGAGGGGCGGGCGGAGTCCACGGACATCCTGCTCGGCCCCGGCGTGTTGGCGGAGGCCCCGGCGCTCCTCACGCCTTACTGCGGCGGGCGTCTGCTGCTGGTGACCGACGAACACATCCGGCCGCTCTACGCCGAGCCCCTGCGCGAGGTGCTGCGCGACGCCGGCTTCGCGGCGACGCTCGCCTCCGTCCCGGCCGGCGAGGAGTCGAAGACGCTTGAGACGCTCTCGCGCCTGTACGCAGCAACGCACGCGGCGGGGCTCGACCGCAGCGACGCCGTCGTCGCGGTCGGCGGCGGGATGGTCGGCGACGTGGCGGGGATGCTGGCCGGGACCTACATGCGCGGCCTCGCGCTCGTGCAGGTGCCGACCTCTCTGGTGGCGATGGTGACGGCCAGCGTGGGCGGCAAGGTCGGCGTCAACTTCGACGCGCACAAGAACCTCGTCGGCCTCTTCAAACAGCCTTCGCACGTCCTCGCGGACACGGACACGCTGCGGACGCTGCCCGAGACCGAATACCTCTCCGGCCTCGGCGAACTCGTCAACGTCGGCGTGCTCGGCGCGCCCGAACTCTTCGAGTCGATGGAGCGTGACGGCGCGGCGCGGCTGCACACGCTGGTCGCGGCGGCGATTCGGTGCAAGTGCGACATCGTCGCGGCCGACCCCTTCGACCGGCTCGGCATCCGCACGCGGCTCAACCTCGGCCACACCTTCGGCCACGCGTTCGAGACTCTGAGCGACTTCACGCTCGCGCACGGGCTGGCCGTCTCGGTCGGCCTGCACGTCGCCACGCGCGTCGCGGCCGAACTCGGCATCTGCGACGCCGGCCTGCCCGGGCGCGTGCGCCGCACGCTGGAGGCGTTGAGCCTGCCGACCACGCTCAAGGGCTACCGCGCCGAGGACGTGATGGACGCCATGCGCCACGACAAGAAGCGCTCGGGCGGCAAGCTGCGCTGGGTCTTGCCGACGGCCGTGGGCGAGGTTCGCGTCGTCGGCCAGGACGAGGTGCCGCCCGGCCTGGTCGAGCGCCTGTTGGATGAGCTTGTGAACAGGGGGGTGAGTTTATGAGCGGCAACGCTGCGGGGCGACCCCTGCGCGTCGGGATAGTCGGCGCCGGACGCATCGTCGAGCGCGTGCACCTGCCGACCGTCGGCGGCCGTGCCGACACGAAGGCCGTCGGCATCTACGACCCCGACGGCGCGCGCGCGCGTGAGCTGGCCGGCAGCTTCGGCGTCGAACACGTCTGCGGCGAGCTGGACGAACTGCTGCGCCTCGACCTGGACGTGGTGGTCGTCGCTTCGCCTAACGCGACGCACGCGCCGGCCTGCGTCGCCGCGCTCAGGTCGGGCGCGCACGTGCTGTGCGAGAAGCCTCTGGCGACAAGCGCGGCAGAAGCCGAGGCGATGGTGGAGGCCGCCGCAGAGTCGGGCCGCGAGCTGTCGGTCGCCTTCGCCAACCGCTTCCGCCCCGAGGTGGCCGCGCTGCACACGGCGATGCGCGAGCGGGACTTGGGCGGCGTCGAGAGCGTCCGCTGCGGCTGGCTCCGGCGCAACGGCATCCCCGGCGCGGGCACCTGGTTCACGAGCCGCGCGCAGTCGGGCGGCGGCGTGCTGATCGACCTCGGCTCGCACCTGCTCGACCTGGCGGTCTGGTTGAGCGGGCGGCCGCGCCTGCTGCGGGCGGCGTGCGTGGTAGACCGCACGGCCGCGCCGGGCGCGCAGGCCGCGTGGTACGCGAGCGCCGACGCGCCCGACAAGACGAGCTTCGACGTTGACGTTACGGCCAGCGGCTTCGCAGTCTTCGAGGGGCCGTTCAACCTCTTCGTCGAAGTGAGTTGGGCGTCGAACGTCCCCTTCGACCAGACCTACCTGCAACTGAGCGGGCGCGGCTGGATGGCGCGGCTCGACACGCTCTTCGGCTTCAGCCCGAACGGCCAGCGCCCCGAGAACCCGCTGCGCCTGTGGGTGGACGGGCGGCCCGTGCCGACCGAAGCCCCGGCCGTTGGCGACGTGTTCCAGCCCTTCCGCGACCAGTGGGACTTCTTCGTCGAGAGCCTGCGCGGCGGCCGAAGCCTGCGCGCGGGGCTGCTCGACGCGCTCGCCACGATGCGGATTGTCGAGGCCATGTACGAGTCGGCCGCGGGGTTCGATGCCGAGCTGAGCGCGGCGCCCGGAGTCCCCGAGGCGCAGACCTTCTGACGAGGGACGAATGACCGACTTCGACAAACGTCTGGAGATGCTCTCGCCCGAGCGGAGGGCGCTGCTTGAGACGCTTCTCAAAGAGAAGCGCAAGGCGGCGGCCGCACCGCGTCCGGCCATCTCGCGCCGGAAGGAGGCCGGCACCGCGCCCCTCTCGTACGCGCAGGAGCGCATGTGGTTCCTCGACCTGCTCCAACCGGGCAGCGCCTTCTACAACATGTATCAGGCGGTCGAGCTTTCGGGGCCGCTCTCCACCTCCGCGCTCTCCGACGCCCTGCTCGAACTCAAGCGCCGCCACGAGTCTCTGCGCACGACGTTCCGCGAAGGCAACGACGGGCTGCCCGCGCAAGCGGTCGCGCCCGCGCCCCAACGCGATGACCTGCCGCTCGTAGACCTGTCGGGGTTGCCGGAGCCGCTGCGCCGCCGCGTCGCCGA
>DAIRFV010000332.1:0-6303 GCA_036794905.1 Pyrinomonadaceae bacterium
TCATCAACCGCGAGCTGGCCGCGTACGACCCGCAACTGGCCGAGCGCCCGCAGTTCGTGGTGGCGACGAAGCTCGACGCGCTCGACGAGCCCGAGAGGCTCGAACGTCTGCGGGAGCGTGCGCGCGCGGACGGGCGCGAGTTCTACGAAGTCTCTTCGGTGACGAACCGCGGCGTGAAAGAGCTCGTGCGCGCGGCCGCCGCGAAGCTCGAAGAGATCGGCAAGGCGCCCGTCATCGAAACGTACGAGACTTTGATGAGCGACTTCGAATGACGGCGGGGCGCAGGCGCATCGCCGTCTACGGCGGGTCGTTCGACCCCGTGCACGTCGGCCATACGTCGGTGGCGCGGAGCCTCGTCGAACTCTTCGGCCTCGACGAGGTCATCTTCGTCCCGGCCTTCGTCGCGCCGCACAAGCGCGGCCGGAAGGTGAGCCCCGCGTTCGACCGCTACGCGATGCTCGCGCTCGCGACGCAGGGCGAAGAGAGTTTCCGCGTCTCGACCGCCGAGCTGTCGGCGCCCGAGCGCCCCTACACGGTCGAGACGCTGGCTCGGTTCTGCGAGAGCTTCGGCGAGTCGGCGCGCCTCTTCTTCGTCATGGGCGCGGACTCGTGGGAGGAGATCACGACGTGGCGCGAGTGGGAGCGCGTGCTCGCGCTGACGGACCAACTGGTCGTGACGCGCCCCGGCTACGAGCTGCCCGTCGGGCACGTGACCGAGGCGGTGCGCGCGCGAATCGTTGACGTGCGGGGTGCGACGCGAGAGCGCGTCGCGGACGAACTTGAAAAGGTCGCAGGGCCGCGCGTCTACCTGACCGACGCGGCCAACGTCCGCGCGGCGGCGACGGACATCAGGGCGGCGGTCGCGCGCGGCGAATGGGAGACGCTCAACTCCCTCGTCGCGCCCGCGGTGGCCGAGTACATCAGCAAGTACGGACTTTACAGGGAGACGGATGGGACAGAATTCTCCGATGCCGGAATCAAGGGAAAGCACTGAGCAGCAGGGCGGGCAGGGGACGCAGGCGGAGTCCCGCGGCGACGCGGAGGCGACCGTGTTGCCGCCCGCCGAACTCGACGAACGCGTGCGGCTCGCGCTGCACGCGGCGGGCGAGAAGAAGGCGCACGACCTCGTCGTCCTCGACCTGCGCGAGGTGGCGAGCTTCACCGACTACTTCGTCATCGCCAGCGGCACGAACGTGCGGCAGGTGCAGGCCATCGCCGACGCGGTGCAGGAGCAGTTGCGGAAGCAGTTGAGAGTCAAGCCCGCGCGCGTCGAAGGTTACAACTCGGCCGAGTGGGTTCTGCTCGACTACGGCGACTTCATCTTCCACGTCTTCGAGGAGAAGTCGCGCCGCTTCTACGACCTCGAACGCCTGTGGCGCGACGCGGCGCGCGTGCCGCTCCCGCCGGAGGAGGCGTCGGGCGGCGAGGGCTCTTTGAGAGAAGAGAGATGATCGAGCTGGTCGCGCGGTCGGAGGCGATGCGCGAGGCCGTCAGGCTCGCCGGGCGCGTGGCCGCCACGGACGCCAACGTGCTCGTCACCGGCGAGTCGGGCGCCGGCAAAGACGCGCTCGCGCTCTTCCTCCACGCGTCGAGCCCGCGCGCGGCGGGGCCGTTCGTCAGGATCGACTGCGCGGCGCTCCCGTCCGAGCTGCTGGAGGCCGAGCTGTTCGGCTACGAGAAGGGCGCCTTCACCGGCGCCACCGTGGCGAAGCCGGGGCGGCTCGAAGCGGCGCACAGGGGCACGCTCGTCTTAGACGAGATCGCGCACCTGCCGCGCGACGCGCAGGCGAAGCTGCTGCGCGTCATCGAGCGGCGCGAGTTCGAGCGCCTCGGCGGGCGCCGGACGGTGCGCGTGGACGCGCGGCTCCTGGCGCTGACGAACGTAGACCTGGACGACGCCGTCCGCCGGCGCGCGTTCCGCGAAGACCTCTTCTACCGCCTCAACGTCGTGCGCATACACGTCCCGCCGCTGCGCGAGCGGCGCGAGGACGTGGGGCCGCTGGCGGAGAAGTTCCTCGCCGCCTACGCCGCCAAGCACGGGCGCCCCGCGCGACGCCTCGACGCCGCGGCGCTCGCGGCGCTCGGGCTTTACGACTTCCCGGGCAACGTGAGGGAACTGGCGAACGTGGTCGAGCGCGCCGTCATCGTCTCGGACGGGCGTGAGGTCGGAGCGAACGACTTGCCCGAGGCGGTGCAGGCGGCGGCGACCCTCGGCGCGCGGCGCGCGCGGCGGCCGACGCTGGCCGAACTCGAAGCCGACTACATCCGCGAGGTGCTCGCGGCCGCGCGCGGCAACAAGTCCGAGGCCGCGCGCGTCCTCGGCATCAGCCGGAAGAATCTGTACGAGCGGCTGGCGAGGCAGCAGGCGGACGTCGGGCGTCAGGCGTCGGAGGTCGGCGAAAAGCCTGTAACTGGCGGCCGGTGACTTACGTCTCCTCTTATGAGGCTGCGACTGATCTGGGTGGGGAAGACGCGCGACGCTCACCTGCGTGCGCTCGCGGAGGAGTACCTGAAGCGTCTCTCGCGTTTCGTCCGCTGCGAGGTGACGGAGCTGCGCGAGTCCGCCGCGGAAGACCCGCGCGCCTGTCTGGAGGAGGAGGGCAAACGCATACAGGGTGCTCTGGCATCTGATGCTCTGACGATTCTCCTCGACGTGTCGGGCACGACGCAGTGGAGTTCGGAGGAACTGGCCGCGCAGGTTACGGCGTGGGAGGGGCGGTCGGTCAAGGAGGTGGCGTTCGTCCTGGGCGGCCACCTGGGCGTCTCCGGGGCGGTGCGGCGGCGCGCGCAGGTGCGCTGGTCGCTCTCAAGGCTGACGCTGACGCACGAGATGGCGCGCGTCGTTTTGACGGAGCAGCTCTACCGCGCCTACACCATCGCGCGGGGGCTGCCCTATCAGAAGTGAAAGTTCGGCGGGGCGTTTTTGAAACCGCGGCCCGCGAAAAGCGTATACACACGGTTTAAGGACAAGCAGGGTTACAGAAGGAGCATACAACGGAATGGATAAGAGGAAGACGAAGTCGTACCGCGACCGCCTGCTCGCGCGGCGCGAGTCTCTGTTCAGCCAGGTGACCGAGGCCGAGATGTCGAGCCGCGAGCGCGACCTCGAGGCCACGCAGGACCCGGCCGACATGGCGGCCAACGCCTACACCAAGGAGCTTTTGATCTCGATGTCGGCCAACGACCGCAAGATGCTCCTGCTCATCGACGAGGCGCTGGAGCGGGTCGAGGGCGGCGAGTACGGCGAGTGCGTCAACTGCGGCGAGCCCGTCGCCGAGAAGCGGCTCGACGCGGTGCCCTGGACGCGCTACTGCCTCAAGTGCCAGGACATGCAGGAGCGCGGCCTGCTCAACGAGGACGAAGACTAAGAGCGCACCTTACGCACGCGAGCCCCCGGCGTCGGAGATTTCCGACGCCGGGGGCTTCGCTTTTGTGGTAGATTTCGGGGACGCGAACGCACCTCCCCTCCGCCCCGCCAGGCCGAGCCCGAACGGTCGTCTTATGGCGAGGCTCACGCACACGCTCGACAGACTCTTCGACGCGGCGCTCGCGCTCGTCTACCCGCAAGGTTGCGCGGCGTGCGGCGTGCGTGGCGTCGAGCGGCGCGCGGACTGGCCCGCGTGCTCCGCGTGCTGGGCCGCGACGCGCCTCTTCGACGGCGACGAAACTCTCTGCTGGAAGTGCGGGGCGCCCGCGGGCGGCGAGGTGCCGGAGGAGGTTCGGCCGACCGTCCGCTGCCGGCGCTGCGAAGGGGAGGGGTTCACGGCGGCGCGGGCGTGCGGGCTCTACGAAGGTGCGCTGCGCGCGGCCGTGCTCGGACTGAAGAGCGAGCCGTTCGTGCCGCCGCGGCTCGCGGGGCTGCTGTGCGGGGCCGCCCGGCGCGCGCCGCTCGACGCCGCGACGCTCGTCGTCCCCGTCCCGCTCCACCCCTCGCGCGAGCGCGAGCGCGGCTTCAACCAGGCGACCCTGCTCGCGTCCGCCCTCGCCGGGAGCGCGCGACTAAGACTCGACCCCTTGAGCCTCGCGCGCGTCGCGCACGGCGAGCGCCACCGCGCCGGCATGGACGCGCGCGCGCGCCGCGAGAGCGTCGAGGGCGTCTTCGCCGTCACACGCCCCCGGCTCGTCCGCGGCGAGCGCGTCCTGCTCGTGGACGACGTTTTCACCACGGGGGCGACCGTTTCGGCGTGCGCCGCCGCGCTCAGGTCGGCCGGCGCACTCGAAGTCTACGTGCTGACGGCCGCGCGCGCCGCTTGAAGGCGACTCCCACCCGCCGCCGCCCGGACGCCGCCGCCCCCTTCTGGCCTGCGGCCGTCAATCTTTGTATGATGGCCGGCATGAGAGAACTCTATCCCCCCATCGAGCCCTACGACACCGGGCGGCTCCAGGTCTCGCCCGTTCACAACATCTATTACGAGCAGTGCGGCAACCCCGAGGGGCAGGCGGTCGTCTTCCTGCACGGCGGCCCGGGCGGCGGGCTCATCCCGGAGTACCGGCAGTTCTTCGACCCGGCGGCCTACCGCGTCGTCCTCTTCGACCAGCGCGGCTCGGGGCGGAGCACGCCGCACGCGGAGCTGGAAGGGAACACGACGTGGGATTTGGTCGAAGACATCGAGCAGCTTCGGACGCGGCTCGGCGTGGAGAGCTGGCACGTCTTCGGCGGCTCGTGGGGCAGCACGCTCGCGCTCGCCTACTCCGAGACGCACCCCGAGCGCGTGCGCTCGCTCACGCTGCGCGGCATTTTTCTGTGCCGGCCGAAGGAGATTCGCTGGTTCTACCAGGAGGGCGCGAACTGGATTTTCCCGGACGTGTGGGAGGAGTATGAGCGCGTCATCCCCGAAGCGGAGCGCGACGACTTCGTCTCGGCCTACCACCGCCGCCTGACGAGCGAGGACGAGGCCACGCGCGTCGAGGCCGCGCGCGCGTGGAGCGTGTGGGAGGGGAGCACGTCGAAGCTCATGTTCGACTACGCGATGATCGAGAAGTTCGACGACCCGGAGTTCGCGCTCGCCTTCGCGCGCATCGAGTGCCACTACTTCACGAACAACGCCTTCTTCCCGACGGACGACTACCTCATCGAGAACGTCGGCAAGATTCGCCACATCCCGGCCGTCATCGTCCAGGGGCGTTACGACGTGGTCTGCCCCATCCTCAGCGCGTGGGAGCTGCACAAGGCGTGGCCCGAGGCCGACTTCCGCGTCGTCGCCGACGCCGGCCACTCCGCCACCGAGCCCGGCATCATCCACGAGCTGGTGAGCGCGACGGACAGGTTCAAGGCGTGAGCCGTGAAAGGCCGTCAACCGTGAACCGTGAACCGTGACAAGAAAAGACTGGTTTTATCTCGTCACGGTTCACGGTTCACGGTTCACGCGTCTTTCACGGTTTACGGTTCACGCTCTTTTCACGTAATATCTCGGTTCAAGATGACTGGACGTGTTTTAGTCCTGAACGCCTCTTTCGAGCCGGTGAACGTCTGCACCGAGCGCCGCGCCGTCGTGATGATCTTCAAGGGCATCGCCCGGATGGAGGAGCACAACGGCCACATGCTCCACTCGGCGCGCATCACGATGCACGCCCCCTCGGTCATCAGGCTGGTCGAGTACATCCACATCCCGTACAAGAGCCGCTCGCTCTCGCGCAAGAACATCCTGCTGCGCGACCACTCGACGTGCCAGTACTGCGGCCGGCAGTTCTCGCCGTCGGAACTGACGCTCGACCACGTCTTCCCGCGCTCGCGCGGGGGCGAGAGTACGTGGGATAATCTGGTGGCGTGCTGCAAGCGCTGCAACCACCAGAAGGGGAGCCGGACGCCCGAGGAGGCGCGGATGCACCTCATCCGGCGGCCGCGCGCCTTCTCGCTCCACGTCAACCGCCAGATCATGCGCTACATCGGGCGCGCGGACGAGACCTGGCGCAAGTACCTCTTCTACGAGTCGGGCGGCGAGGCTTAGGGCCGGGCTCGGGCAGGTTCTAATAAACGCGACCGCCGGGTCGGCACTCTCCAAGGAGCTTTTCAGATGAACTTCAGCGGCTGGGAAATACTCGTCGTCCTCTTCGTCGTCCTCCTGCTCTTCGGCAGCACGCGCCTGCCGCAGCTCGCGCGCGGCATGGGCAAGAGCATCAACGAATTCAAGAAGGGCATCTCCGACAGCGGCAAGGAGGACGAGCGCGAGCTGGCCGAGAAGCGCCACGAACAGCTCCGCGACGCCGAACGCCTGCGCGAAGACGAACTCGCCGCCGACCGGCGCACCGCCAGTAAGTCTTAAGAACCGGGGCGGAGAGGTAAAGACAGGGCGGCTCTCGTCG
>DAIRFV010000565.1:0-1617 GCA_036794905.1 Pyrinomonadaceae bacterium
AGGCGAAGGCCGTGCGCGAGTTGGCGAAGGTGTTGACGCGGATGCCGAACCACGCGACGCCGTAGCTGCCGACGATGCCGACGAGGCTGAAGAGCAGGATGACGAAGACCTTGACGGCCGGGAACCCGTGCTCGATGGCGCCGGTCGCGGCGTTGACCGTCTCGGCGAGGAAGCCGAAGTAGACGCCGGCGATGGCCCCGATGAAGAGCCACAGGATCATGATGAACTTGCCCTGCGTGACGAGGTAGGTCTTGCAGGTCTCGTAGATCAGCTCGCTGATCTCGCGCATCGAGCGGTGGACGGGCAGGTTCTTGAGCTGCGTGAAGATGACGAGCCCGAAGGCCAGGCCCAGCACGCAGACGATGAGCCCGATGAGCAGCAGCGTGTGGCCGTCCACGCCGAGGAAGCTCTGCGTGGAGAGGTCGGGCAGCAGCAGGTTGGCCTCGCCGCCGGGGCGATGGCCCGTCTGCGCGCCGCTGCCGGCGCCCTCGCCGCGCGGCGGCTGCGCCAGAACGGAGGTCGCCAGCGTCGCGAGCGCGAACAGAACGGTTAACACGCGGAGCAGTCCTCTCGACATACTCGGCAATAACATCTTAGACAAGTTGAACGATTCCTTTCCTGTTGTTCGTCTGAAAAGTGGCGAGTGAAAACGCCCCCGGGGGCGGAGGCCGTCCGTGCAGCGCGCGCGCGCTCGACTTCCCTTCGGTCGCACGAGAGGACGTGCTCCCACTGTCCGCACAGACCCGTTTTTTGGTCTCGCTAAAAGAGGGGCATTATGGCTGATTGGCGCCGAAAATTCAAAGCATCGCGCGGGCGTGTCCGCCGCGGCGGACGGCGCGGAAGAAAAGCGGGCGGGCGCCGGCGCCGCCCGCCGCGGCGTGCATGTGGACACCGGAGCGACGCGTGGTGTACTACTCTACCGGCTTCGGCGTGGCGCGGGGCGCGGGGCGGCGGCGCGCCCGCGCCCGGCCAAACGTTTACTCCACCCATTCGGGACTCGAATCATGAGCGGCTGCTACTTCTACCTCAGCTACGCGCGCGAGAGCGAGGACGTGTTCGCGGAGAGGTTCTTCGATGACCTGTCCGACGCCATCCGCGCGAAGGCGGGGGTCGCGCCGGACGTGGCGGTCGGGTTTATTGAACCGGATGAGCCCCGGGCCGGGGACGTGTGGAACGGCGCCGTCGCCGACGCTTTGCTCAAGTGTCGGACGATGATCTGTCTCTACTCCCCCGCGTATTTCAAGAGCGATTATTGCGGCAAGGAGTGGCAGATTTTTCGGATGCGCCAGCGGCTTTACGCGGAGCGCGAGCGGGCCGCGGGGCGTCAGGACGCGGCGTGGCCCCCGTCGCTCAAACCGGTGCCGTGGATTCCCCTGCCGAGCCCGGAGATGATACCGGAGGCCGTGGCGGACACGCCGTACATCGTCGGAGACCCAAACTCGCCCCATAACAGGATAGGGGTGAAGGACATGATTCGGAGGTGGGTTCAGTATCAGGACGATTACCAGGACTACATAGACAATCTGGCGAGGGACGTGCTCACCACCTCCATCAAATTTAAGCTGCCGCCGCTCGGCACCTTGCCGCCGCTCGAAGAAATCCCGAGCGCCTTCGGGC
>DAIRFV010000333.1:0-6299 GCA_036794905.1 Pyrinomonadaceae bacterium
CAGCCCGCCGAACGGGGTCGCCGTGACGACCACCACCAACGGGCAGGTCTCCCTCAGCGGGACCCTGACCGCCACCGCCGGCTGCACGCAGCCCAGCAACGCGCCGGTCGAGTTCATCAGCAGCATCGGCGGCGACTACATCGCGCCCGGCGGCGACCCGGCCTCCGCGGACGCCGCGGCCGGCAGCCCGGCGCCCGCGCCCGCGCGCATCGCCAGGCCGCTGCTCGTGCGGCCCGCCGCCCAGCCGCAGCGCCCCGCCACCATCGCGAAGGCCGCGCTGGTGCAGGCGGCGCCCGCCCAGCGGACTCCGCCCTCGTCGAAGAAGGGCGGCAAGCCGGAGGCGCCCACGTCGAGCACGCCCGGGGACACGCCCAAGCTGAACCCGCCCGTCGTCAACGGCGACACGCTGACGTGGAACATCGGCACGCTCCCGCCGCAGGCTTCCGTCACCATCACCTTCCAGGTGACGGTGGACAGCCCGTTCACCGGCGGCCTGCCGCAGGTCTCGAACCAGGGCACGGTGACGGCCGACGGCGGCATCAGCGTCCTGACCGACGACCCGTCCGAGGTGGGCACCAGCAACCCGACGGTGACGCCGATCCAGGCCACCAACATCCGCATCAACGACGCCACGGTGGCCGAACCCGCCTCGGGCGACGCCCCGCTGCTCTTCACCCTGACGCTGACGCAGCCCGCGCCGGTGGGCGGCCTCTCCGTCAACTACTCCACCACCAACGGCACCGCCACGGGCGGCGCCGCGTGCGGCGGCACCGTGGACTACGTGACGGTTTCCGGCGGCACGGCGACCGTCGCGGCCGGCTCCCAGACGACCACGGTACCCGTCACGGTCTGCGCCGACACCGACTCGCCCGAGTCGAGCGAGACGCTCACCGTGACCATCTCCAACCCGACCTCGGGCACCATCACGGACAACGTGGCCACGGGCACCATCACGCAGGGGACGACGGCCGGCACGTTCATCATCAGCGAGTTGAGGACTTCCGGCCCGGCCGGGGCGGCCGACGACTACGTCGAGTTCTACAACAACTCGGACGCGCCGGTGACGGTCGCGGCCTCGGACGCCTCGGCCGGCTACGGCGTCTTCAAGATGGGCGCGACCTGCGCCGACTCGCCGGTGCTGCTGACGACCATCCCGAACGGGACGGTCATCCCGGCGCGCGGCCACTTCCTGACGACCGGCTCGGCCTACTCGCTCAGCAACTACGGCGGGACGGGGGCGGCCGCGACCAACGCAACGTTCGCGACCGACCTCGGCAACGACAACAACGTCGCCGTCTTCTCGACCTCCGACGTCGCCCTCGTCTCGACGGCCAACCGGCTCGACGCGGTCGGCTTCGGCACGAACACGGGCGCCGTCTGCGACCTGCTGCGCGAGGCCAACAACCTCGGCGCGACCGCGGGCTCGACCCTCGAGTACGCCTTCTTCCGCAGCATGGGCACGGCCTCGAGCGGCTACCCGAAGGACACGAACGACAACGCGGCCGACTTCACGTTCGCCGACACGATGGGCACGCCCATCGCCGGCCTCGTGCAAAAGCTCGGCGCGCCGGGGCCGGAGAACCTCGCCTCGCCGATCCGGCGCGACACGTCGGGCATCGGGCTGCTGTTCCTCGACGGGACGAAGCCCTCGTCGGCCGTGCCGAACCGGAGCAGGGACTTCACGGGCGGCAGCTCGCTCCACTCGACCTTCGGCACGCTGACCGTCCGGCGGCGCGTGGTCAACAGCACGGGCGGGCCGGTCACGCGGCTGCGGTTCCGCATCGTCGAGCTGACGACCTTCCCGAGCCCGGGAGGCGGTGTGGCCGACCTGCGGGCGCGGACGGGCGTCAACGAGGTGTCAGTCGGCCCGGTCAACGACCCGGCTACCTGCTCGCCGAATCCGGTGCCGTGCAACGTGGCGGTGCAGGCGACGACGCTGGAGGAGCCGCCCGCGCAGCCCAACGGCGGCGGCTTCAACTCGACGCTGTCGGCCGGGACGGTCACGCTGGGCACGCCGCTGGCGAACAACGCGTCGCTCAACGTGAGCTTCCTGCTCGGCATCCAGACGACCGGCACCTTCCGCTTCCTGCTCATCGTCGAAGCGCTGCCGTAAAGGTAAGTAGACAGTAGTCAGTAGGAAGAAGGCGGCCGAGAAGCTCAATACTTCTCGGCCGCCTTCTTCCATGGCCGCGTCAAACTTAAAGCCTCACGGCCAACGGCTCTGACTTCCTACCGACTGCTCTGTCTACTGCCTACTGCCTTCCCCTCACCCCAGCCAGCCGAGCGCGCCCGCGCCCGCCTCGCGCGTGCCGCCGACGACGCTGATGAAGTAGTCTTCGAGCGAGAGCGCCTCCGATTCCGCCCCGCCGCCGACGCTGATGCCGCGCCGCAGCTCTTCGAGCGGGCCGGAGGCGACGAGCCGGCCGCCGCTGATGATGGCGATGTCGGTGCAGAGCCGCTCGACTATCTCCAGGACGTGCGAGGTGAGGAAGACCGTCAGGCCGCGCGAGGTGAGCCGCGAGAGCAGGTCTTTGAGCGTGCGCGAGGCGACGGCGTCCACGCCCTCGAACGGCTCGTCGAGGAAGAGCATCTCCGGGCGGTGGATGAGCGCGCACGCCAGAGACAGCTTCTTCTTCATCCCGTGCGAGAACTCGACGACCAGCCGGCGCGGCTCCGCGTCCAGCTCCATCAGCTCAAGCAGCTCGCGCGAGCGCGCCGCGATGTCCTCGCGCCCGAGCCCGTACATGCGCCCCGTGAACGAGAGCATCTCCGCGCCCGTCAGACGCTCGAACAGGTTCAGGTCTTCGGGCACGACGCCGATCCGCCGCTTCACCTCCAGAGGCTCGGCCGCGATGTCGTGGCCCAGCACGCGCGCACGACCCGCGCTCGGCGCGAGCAGCCCCGTGAGCATCTTAATCGTCGTAGACTTCCCCGCCCCGTTCGGCCCCAGGAAGCCGAAGAACGAGCCGCGCTCGACGCGCAGGTCGATGCCGTCAACCGCCGTGAAGTCGCCGAACCGGCGCACCAGCCCCTCGGTCTCGACCGCCGCCGCCCCGTCGCCCCTGCCCTCTTCAACCATGTGCCCCCCGCCCCCTGTAGAATGCGACGACCTCTTCGGCCATCTTGAGTAGCTTCTCGCGCAGCCCCTCGGGCTCCAAGACCTCGACCTTCGTGCCGAAGCCGAGCGCGAGCCCCGCGGCGTCCTCCTCGAACTGAAAGCGCATCCGCACGGTCGCCCACCCGCCGGCGTCCGCCTCGCCGAGCGATTCGACGCGCGAGAAGCGACCCGCGTACGGCAACAGGTGGAGCACGGACTTGTGCGCGCGGAACGTTGCGCGGAAGTGCGGCGCGTGCGACTTGAAGCGCGCGACCGACCCGGCCCAGAACGCCGCCAGGTCGAAGTCCTCGGGGCGCTCGCACGGCTCCTCCGACACGCGCGCGGACGTGACGCGCGAGACCCTGTAGCTGCGCACCTCGCCTTCGGGCGCGCGCGCCACCAGGTACCACACGCCCCCCTTCGCCACTAAGCCCAGCGGGTCTGCCGCGCGCTCCGCCGCCTCGCCGCAGTCGCTCCCGTACGCGAAGAGGAGCCGGCGCCCGCGCCAGACCGCCTCCTGAATTGTGTGCAGGTGCGGCACCCGTTCGTCGGCGCCGCCCCAGCCGGCCACGTCCACGTGCACGCGCCTGCGCGCGTACTCGGCGTCGGCGCGCGAAGCCGCGGGCAGCGCCGCGAGCAGCTTGACGAGCGCCGCGTCCGAGTCGCGTCCGAGGCCCAGGTCTGCGAGCAGGCGCGGGGGCAGCCCCGAGAAGAGCGTCTGCACCTCCGAAGCGTTCAGCCCCGTCAGGTTCGTGCGGTAGCCGTCCACGAGCGCCCAGCCGCCGCCCGACCCGCGCAGGGCCGTGACGGGCACGCCCGCCGTCGAGAGCGCGTCCATGTCGCGGTGAATCGTGCGCTCCGACACCTCCAGCCGCCGCGCCAGTTCCCCCGCGGTCAGCCGCCGGTAAATCTGCAAGAGCAGCATGATCGAAAGCAGCCGGTCGGCACGCATCGCCCCACCTCCCCGACAAAAATTTAGCCGCCCGAATATGACAAGGGGTGTCAGGTACTCGCGCGTATCTTACCAAAGTGATGGGTGATAGGTGATGGGTGTTAGGTGTTAGGTAAAAGCAGAGGTCTTTTGCCTTCACCTAACACCCATCACCCAAAACCTAAAACCCGAGGGAGGATGAGATGAAAAGTCTGGAAGGCAAAGTGGCGGTCGTCGCGGGGGCGACGCGCGGGGCGGGGCGGGGCATCGCGTGCATGCTGGGCGAGGCGGGCGCGGTCGTCTACTGCTCGGGGCGCAACTCGCGCGGGCGGCCGAACACCGAAGGGTTCTTCGCGGGGCGGCCCGAGACGATAGAGGAGACGGCGGAGTTGGTCTCGGCGCGCGGCGGCACGGGGCTCCCCGCGCGCACCGATCACTCGGACGAGCGTCAGGTCGAAGCGCTCTTCAAACGCGTGTCGAAGGAGCAGGGGCGGCTCGACGTGCTCGTCAACAACATCTCCGAAGGCGTCGAGCACGAGTGGGAGCCCTTCTGGAAGCTCTCGCTCGAACTGGGCCTCGGCGCGCTGCGGCGGGGCATCGACACGCACATCATCACGACGCGCCACGCGGCGCCTTTGATGGTCAAACAGAAATCCGGGCTCGTGGTCGAGATCGGCGACGGCGACGCGCTCTACTACCGCGGCAACCTCTTCTACGACCTCGTCAAGGTCAACGTCGCGCGGCTCGCCTACGCGTGGGCCGAGGAGTTGCGCCCGCACAACGTGGCCGCGCTCGCCGTCACGCCCGGCTTCATGCGCACCGAGATGGTGCTCGAACGGCTCAAGGCGACCGAGGAGAATTGGCGCGAGGTGGCCGAGCAGAGCACGGCCGCGCGCGGCTACGGGCTGGCCGGCTCCGAGTCGCCCTCCTTCGTCGGCCGCGCCGTCGCCGCGCTGGCCGCCGACCCGAAGGTGCTTGAGAAGTCGGGCGGCCTCTACGGCTCCTGGACGCTCGCCGACGAGTACGGCTTCGACGACCTCGACGGCACGCGCCCGCACTGGTGGCGCTACTTCTCCGATAACTTCCCACAGATGACGAGCGCGAAGCCGAACACGAAATTTAGATGGAAGATTGAAAAGCAGTAGACAGTAGTCAGTAGTCAGTAGTCAGTAGAAAAGAGAGGCGGCGCGTCCGAAGCCATCAGGCCGGGCGCGCCGCTTCGTCTTCCTACTGTCTACCGACTACTGTCTACTGTCTACTGCTTCCTCACCCGCGCAGGACGGGTCGCGCCTCGGCCGAGCGGACGTGCGTGGAGAAGGTGCGGTGCGTGCTCATGAGGAAGGCGTGCGAGCTTGAGCGCAGGGCGTTGCCGTGCGTGGCGAGCAGACGCACCATGCGGCTAAACGCGGTCGCGCCGTAGTAGTGGCCGTCGTGCAGCGAGACGAGCACGTCCGCCGTGTGGCGCACGCGCGGCGCGAAGACCGAGCCGTAGACGTTCGCCACGGCGTCCGGGTACGTGTGCCCCCACGTGCGCGCCAGCCAGTCGGCGTCACGCGCGAAACCCGAATCGTCGAGCCGACCCTCGACCCCGAGCGAGAGCACCGCCGCGCCGAGCCCGAGCGGGTCGCCGTCCAACTGCTCGTAACGGTAAAACGTCTCGCCTTCCTTCTCCGCGCGGTGTATGCGCGCGCTCCCCGCCGCCCCCTTCACGACGGCGACGTCGCCCGACTCCTCGCGGTAGACGCTGAAGTCCACGCCTTCGAGTTCGCGTAGGGACTCGGCCAGCTCCCCGCGGTCGGTCTCGTCGCCGCAGTAGAGCGCCGCGTAGCCGCACAGCCCGAAGGCCGGCGCCGACACACGCCGACGCCCGCGCGGCCGGCGCATGTGGCTCACGACCTCGTAGCCGTCGCGCGCGAGGTGCGACTGAAGGTTGACCCGGCGGTTCTCAAGCAGGTTCATGCCGTGGTCGGAGAAGAGCACGACCTCCGTCTCGGAGCCCGCCGCCTTCTGTATCTCGCGCAGAAGCTCGTCGAGCGACTGGAGCGCGACGGCGAGGCGCGCGGGGCCGCCGATGTGCAGCAGCCCGTCGGTCGCCTTGAGGAAGCCGAAGAAGTCGCGCGAGGGCGGGGCCGACAGGAAGCGCTCGCGGAAGCGGCGCATGTCCGCGCGCCAGACCGCGTCGGTCGCGACGTAGATGAGGAACTCGAAGGCCAGAGGCTCCTGGTAGTCCAGCTCGTCCATGTAGGACGAGGGCACCTTGTCGGGCGTGCG
>DAIRFV010000334.1:0-6296 GCA_036794905.1 Pyrinomonadaceae bacterium
GTCAACGCGAAAGAGAAGCTGATCGTCGCGCTCGACGTGGAGAGCGCGTCGGAGGCTTTGCGCCTGTTCGGCGAGCTGCGCGGCGAGGCCGGCATGTTCAAGGTCGGCTCGCAGCTCTTCACGTCGGCGGGGCCCGAACTCGTCCGCCGCCTCGTCGGCGAAGGCGCGCGCGTCTTCCTCGACCTCAAGTTCCACGACATCCCGAACACCGTCGCCGCGGCCGGGCGCGAGGCCGTGCGCCTCGGCGTCGCGCTCTTCAACGTCCACGCCGCGGGCGGCTCCGAGATGATGCGCCGCGCCTCGGAAGCGACCGCCGAAGAGGCCGCGCGCCTCGGCAGCGACAAGCCGAGCCTCATCGCCGTCACGGTCTTGACGAGCATGGACGCCGACGCCCTGACCGAGACGGGCGTCGAAGGCCCCGACGTCGAGGAACATGTGACGCGGCTGGCGCGGCTCGCGGACGCTTCGGGGCTCGACGGCGTCGTCGCCTCGCCCCACGAGATCGTGCCGGTGCGCGAGGCCGTCGGGCGCGCGGGCTTCCTCGTCGTCACGCCCGGCGTACACCCCTCGGCCGCGGCCTACGCAGACCAGAAGCGCGTCATGTCGCCGGGCGACGCCGTCCGCCACGGGGCGGACTTCGTCGTCGTCGGCCGCGCCATCCTCCAATCCCCCGACCCGCTGGCGGCCGCGCGCGCCATCGTCGAGGAGATGGAGGGTGTCAGCAGGCAGTAGGCAGATGGCAGAAGGTAGTCAGTAGGTGGAGTTAGTTTATTATCGTCCCGCGTCGAGTTGTTTAAATTTGAGAACCGCAGGGTCAAACATCTCGCTTTTCTTAACTGGCTACGGCCATCTGCCTACGGCCTACTATTCACGATGAGCGTCGAGTATCACAAAGAGGGCAGCGGGCCGGCCTTCATTTATGTGTGCGGGATTGAGGGGTCGGGGAAGCTGTTTTACAAGCAGGCCGAAGACCTCGCTCGCGACCACACGGTCGTCTCGTTCCCTCTGCGCAGGGACGGGTCGTACGGGATGGAGCGGCTCGTGGAAGACCTCGCGTGGGTCATCCGCGACGCGGGCGGGCGCGCGACCGTGCTCGGCGAGTCGTTCGGCGGCCTGCTGACGATGGCCGCGGCGCTCGAACACCCCGAGCTGTTCGAGCGCATCATCCTCGTCAACACCTTCCCGCACTTCCGCCAGCGCCTGAAGATTCACGCGGGCTGCCTCCTCTTCCGCGCCTTCTACCCGATGCTCAAGGCGCACCGGACGCGCGGCGCCCGCCACGTCCTCTTCAGCAGCGACGTGTGCGAGGAGGACCGGCGGCTCTTCCGCGAGCACACGGCCGACGTGGGGCGCGAGGGCTACATCTCGCGCATGCGCATCATCCGCGACACGGACCTGCGCCCGCGGCTCGCGGATGTGCGGACGCCCGCGCTCGTCGTCGCGGGGACGGCCGACCGCCTGCTCGACAGCGTGACGGCCGCGCGCCAGATGGCCGCGCTGCTGCCGCGCGCGCGGCTCAAGCTGCTCGAAGGGACGGGGCACGTCGCGCTGCTTTCGGGGCGCGTGAGCGTGCGCGAGTGGCTCGGGGAGTTCGAGAGTATTTGAGCGGCGCGCGCCGACCGGGCGGAACGAAAGCCGCGCGCGGGCGTGTAAACAGGGTCGCCCGGGCGTTTGTCGCGCGAGGGCTTTATTTGCGAAGATGTCAGACGGGGTAAGAAGGGGGCACTCTTTGGGTCGAGTTTCAAGGGCGAAGGTTTGGGCGGCGACGGCGCTCGCGGCTTTGTGCATGTGCGCGGCCGCGTCGGGTCAGCAGGTACGCACCGACGTGGCGGGCGCGCCGTTCTCGCAGGCGGCATACCGCGTCGGCGAGCGGCTGACCTACACGGTCGCCTTCTCCAACTTCCCCACGGCCGCCCACGTCCAGACGGAGGTCGCGGCGCGCGGCCAGTTCTACGCGCGCGAGGGCGTCGAGCTGCGCGCGCACGTCGAGACCATCGGCGTCGTCTCGGCCGCGCTCTACGCGCTCAACAACACCTACGCCACCTTCGTCGATCCGGCTAACGGGCTCCCCTACCGCGCGCGGCAGTCCATCCGCCAGAACGCGACCGTGCAGGACGTGGTGCAGGACTACAACACGCCGCTCGGCGACTCGGCGCTCGCGCTCGGTCGCGACGTGGCCGTCTCGGCCGGCACGTTCGACTTCCTGTCCGCGCTCTACCGCCTGCGCGCGCTGCCCCTCGCCCAGGGCGCGACCTACGCGCTGAGCGTCAGGCACGGCGACTCCGTCTACGACGCGGAGGTGAGGGTCACCGGGCGCGAGACGTTGAAGACCAACGTCGGCTCCACGAACGCCGTCGTCGCGGAGGTGCGCGTGCGCGCCAACAAGGAGGCCGACGACTACCGCGTGCGCCTCTACTTCACGGACGACGAGCGCCACGTGCCCGTCCTCATCAGCGCGCGCCACCGCGCGGGCGAGATTCGGGTCGAACTGGCGAGCGCCGAGTTCATCGGCGAAACGTCCGACCCCGTGGCCACGGCGAGCCCGCCGCCCAACCCCAACGAACCCGGCACACAGCTCCCCCCGGGACAGGTGGCGACCAACGTCCGTCCCACTCCCGCGCCGACTCCCGCGCGGCCGCCCGGCGCGGGCGGCGCCGCCCCGCCGGCGGAGCTTCCCTTCAAGCCGGGCGAGCAGTTGAACTTCAACTTCTTCCTCGGGCCGAACGCACAGCCCGTGGGCACCGCGGCGCTCGCCGTGCGGCCGCGCGCGCAGTATTTCAGCCGCGAGGGGCTGATGCTGACGGCCACGCTCCAGACCGCGGGCGCGGGGCAGGCGCTCTACCCCGTCAACGACCAGATCAACTCTTACGTTGACGCCTCGTCCGTGCTGCCGTTCCGCACGGAGCTGACGCTTGCCGAGGGCAAGCGTCGCGCGCGCTTCGTCGTCTCGGCCGACCAGCAGGCGGGCAGCGCACTCTTCGAGGACGGCACGCGCGTCGAGGTGCCCTTCGGCACGCACGACCTGCTCTCGGTCTTCTACGCGCTGCGCTCCTTCGACCTCAGCCCCGGCAAGCGCAACTCGGTCTCACTACTCCTCAACAAGCGCCCGCGGGTTCTCTTCATCACGGCGCTGCGCGCCGGCTCTTTGCAGCTCGGCGGCCAGAACATCCCTGCGGTCGAACTGGCGCTCACCACGAGCGACCCCGCCGGCGACCGCTTCGCGCTCCGCCTCTGGGTCAGCACGGACAAGCGGCGGCTCCCGCTCCGCCTCACCGCCACGACCCCGCTCGGCCCCGTCCGCGCCGACCTCGCCATCATCCCGACGGCGCTGCAATAGAGATTTTCCGTGCGCCTCCTCAAATAATCGTCCTATTTTTCAAAAAATCGTCCTAAGATGAAATTGAAATTTATTTTCAAGAGGAGTATATTCTCAAACGCGGCACTCGAAACTTCGGTGCCGCCTCGAACTTGAAACCGCCGTCATCGTCGTTGAACTTTATGAGTCTCGCCTACGCCGCAGCCGGACAGGTTGACGAAACGCCGAAGCCGGCAGAGGGCACGCGCCCGGCGACCGTCTCGCTCGACGCGCTCGCAGCGGGCACGCCCGCGCGCGTGCGCGCGGTGCGCGGCTCGGGCGCGTTGGCGCGCCGCCTGATGGAGATGGGCTTCGTCCCCGGCGCGCCCGTGCGCGTCATCAAGGCCGCGCCGCTCGGCGACCCCCTCGAAGTCCGCGTGCGCAACTACCACCTCGCGCTCCGCCGCAGCGAGGCCCAAACCATTTCCGTGGTGGTGAGTGATAGGTAAGAGTCGTGAACCGTCAACCGTCAACCGTGACAAGTGGAAAGCGGTTTTTGACTTGTCACGGTTGACGGTTGACGGTTCACGACTCTTATCACTTCCCTTATGAGCACTATCCTCGAATCCCCCCCGCAGACTGACTCGCCCGCCGGGGCCGGGGCCAGGCAGTTGGTCGTGGCACTGGCCGGCAACCCGAACGCGGGCAAGACCAGCATCTTCAACGCGCTCACGGGTCTCCGCCAGAAGGTCGCCAACTACCCCGGCGTCACGGTCGAGCGCAAAGAAGGACTGTGGGCGCTCGGAGCCGAGCAGGCGCCCGCGCGGCTCGTTGACCTCCCCGGCCTCTACAGCCTCGACGTCGCCTCCATCGACGAGGAGATCGCGCGCGACATCCTCACGGGTCGCATCGAGAGCATGCCCGCGCCCGATGTGGTCGTCGCCGTCGTCGACGCCACCAACCTCGAACGAAACCTCTACCTCGTCACGCAACTCCTCGAAACAGGCCGCCCCGTCGTCGTCGCCCTCTCGATGGTTGACATGGCCGAGCGCTCGAAGCTTGAGGTTGACGCCGAAGGGCTCGCGCGCACGCTCGGCCTCCCGGTCGTCCCCGTCACGGCGAAGACGAGGCGCGGGCTCGAAGAGTTGGGGCGCGCGGTTCTGGACGCGGTCGGCTCCCGCGCGCCGGGGTCGAAGTGGCGCCTGTCGCCGCGCGCGGAGGAGGAAGTCAGGCGGCTCTACGCCGCGGGCGCGTCGAGCCGCGAGGAGGCTCTGCGCGACCTCTACTCGGAAGAACTGCCCGCAGACCCCGAGCGGCGCGAGGCGGTCGAACAGGCTCGCGCGCGGCTCTCGGGCGCAGACCCGCACTGGTGGCAGGAGCCTCTGACGGCGCGCTACCGCTGGATTGAAGAGGCCACCGTCGAGGCCGTGCGCGGCGCGGGGAACGCGCGCCCGAGTTCGACCGAGCGCATCGACCGCTTCGTCACGCACAGACTCTTCGGCCCCGTCCTGCTCCTGCTCGTGATGGCCGTCGTCTTCCAGGCGATCTTCTCCTGGGCGACGCTGCCGATGGAGTTAATCGACAGCGGCTTCGGCGCGCTCGGCGAGACGCTGCGGGCGCGGATGCCGGCGGGGCTTCTGACCGACCTCGTGGTGGATGGCGTCATCGCGGGCGTCGGGGGCGTGCTGGTCTTCCTGCCTCAGATTCTGCTCCTCTTCTTCTTCATCGCGCTCCTGGAAGACAGCGGCTACATGTCGCGCGCGGCGTTTCTGGTGGACAGGCTGATGCGGGGCGTGGGGCTGCACGGGAAGGCGTTCATGCCCCTGCTGTCGAGCTTCGCGTGCGCCATCCCCGGCATCATGGCGACGCGCACCATCGAGAACCCGAAGGACAGATTGGCGACGATTCTCATCGCGCCCTTCATGTCCTGCTCGGCGCGCCTGCCCGTCTACACGCTGATGATCGCGGCCTTCTTCACGGACGTGCGGCTCTTCGGCTTCGTGCCCGTCGGCGTGCTGCTGATGCTCTCGATGTACCTGCTCGGCATCGTCGTGGCCATCGTCGTGGCGTGGGTCTTGAAGCACACGATTCTGAAGTCGCCGCCGCCGCCGCTCGTGCTGGAGTTGCCGCCGTACCGCGTGCCGAACTTCATGAACGTGCTGCACACGATGAAGTCGCGCTCGTGGCTCTTCGTCAAGCGCGCCGGCACGGTGATCCTGACCATCTCGATTCTGCTCTGGGCGCTGATGACCTTCCCGCGCACGCCCGAGAAGCCCGTGCCCGACGCCGTGGAGGGCGCGGCCGTGCAGGCGATGCGCGAGACCGGGGCGGAGTCGAGGGGCGAGCCCGCGCCCGAGACGGCGGAGACCGCCGCCGACGCGTCCCGCGAGGCGCGGCGGGTGCAGCAGACCTACGGGGGCCGGCTCGGGCGCGTGATCGAGCCGTTGATCGAGCCGCTCGGGTTCGACTGGAAGATGGGCATCGGGCTCATCGCCTCGTTCGCCGCGCGCGAGACGATAGTCTCGACCCTGAGCATCGTCTACAACGTCGGCAAGGAGGCCGACGCCGAGTCGCCTTCGCTCATCGAGGCCGTGCGCAACGCGAAGCGGCCGGACGGGACGCCGGCGTGGACGCCGCTCGTCGCCGTCTCGATGATGGTCTTCTTCGTGCTCGCGTGCCAGTGCATGTCCACGGTGGCGGTCGTGCGGCGCGAGACGAACTCCTGGCGCTGGCCGCTCTTCATGGTGGCCTACATGCTCGTCATCGCCTACGCCGCGTCGTTCGTCACGTACCAGGGCGGGAAGCTGTTGGGACTGAGTTAGCGGCGATTTTAAGTTTATGAAGTTCGACTGGCAGACGGTCGCGGTTTTCATCATCATCGCCGGAGCGCTCCTCTACGTCGCGCGGCGGGCGCTGACGCGTCTGCGCTCGTTTAAGTTGAGCAAGGGCGGCGGCTCCTGCGAGACGGGCTGCGGCACGTGCGGAGACGCGGACGCGCCGC
>DAIRFV010000335.1:0-6281 GCA_036794905.1 Pyrinomonadaceae bacterium
CACCCAACACCCAACACCCTCCGTGCTAAGATTCGCCCGAACGGGGGCGAAGGCTGATGACTAACGAAGAGTTGGCGCGCAGGTTCGAGCGGCTGGCGCTGCTGATGGAGATTCGCGGCGACGACAAGTTCCGCGTGCGCTCGTACCGGAACGCGGCCGAGACGCTGGAGACGTGGCCGAGCCCGGTCGCGGAGATCGCGCGCGAGGAGGGGCCGAAGGGCTTGCAGACGCTGCCCGGGGTGGGCAAGGCCATCAGCGGCAAGATCGTCGAGCTACTTGAGCGCGGCACCTTCGACGCGTGGGAGCGGCTGAAGGAGGAGACGCCCGAGACGGTGCTCGACCTGCTCGAAGTCGAGGGCGTCGGGGTGAAGACGGCCGCGACGCTCTACCAGCAGTTCAAAATCTCTTCGCTCGAAGACCTGCGGAATTTCGTCGAGGGCGGCGGGCTCGACCTCGTGGACGGCGTCGGCGAGAAGACGGCGGAGCGCATCGCGCGCAGCGCACGCGCCCTCGCGCACAAATGAGCGGGCCGTCGCAGTATGCAGTCGAGTGTAACCGAGAACTGAATTAACCACCGCAGACACAGAGACACGGCTTGAAGTCCTAAGGACTTCAAGCCGTGTCTCTGTGTCTGCGGTGGTTAATCGTCTTCATCTTCGTGGTGCTCACGGGGGGTGTGTCTCCTTGCAGTCGGCGTGCGGTGGAGACGCCGCCCCCGCGGGCGGCCGTTCAGCGCGGCTCGTGCTCGCGCTTGACGATCAGGAGCGTGATGTCGTCGCCGGCGGGCGTCCCCTGCGCGAAGCTGGAGAGCGCGGCCTCGATCTTGTCGCGGATGCCGGCGGCCGAGCGGCCGAGGTTGCGCGCGACGACCTCCTGAAGCCGGACGGTGCCGAACTCCTCGCCCGCGGGGTTCTGCGACTCGGTGACGCCGTCGGAGTAGGCCACGAGCGCGTCGCCGGGGCGGAGCTGCGTGCGCCCCTCGCGGTAGTCGAAGTCGGGGACGATGCCGAGGGGGAGTCCGCCCGCGGCGAGCTGTTCGAGCGCGCCGCCCTCGTGCGCGATGATGGGCGGGTTGTGGCCGGCGTTGATGAAGGAGAGCGAGCCGGTCAGCGGGTCGAGCTCGGCGTAGAAGAGCGTGACGAAGCGGTTGCCCGGCGTGTTGTCGGCCAGGTAGCGGTTGACCGCGCCGACGGTCTCCGTGAGGGGACGGCACGACGCGACCTGCGCGTGCACGGCCGCGTGCAGGGAAGACATCAGGAGCGCCGCCGAAGTCCCCTTCCCCGACACGTCGCCGAGCGCGACGACGAGCCGGTTGTCGCCGCACCGGATGAAGTCGTAGTAGTCGCCGCCGATCTGGTACGAGGGGAAGCTGATGCCCTGGAGCTCGTAGCCCGGCACGACGGGCGGCGCCGAAGGCTGGAAGCGCTGCTGTATCTCGCGCGCCAGTTGCAGCTCGCGCTCGAAGCGCTCCTGCTCCAGGTGCTCCTCCAGCAGGCGCGTGTTCTCGACGCGGATGGCGGCCACCGAGCCGAGCGTCGTCAAGACCTTCAGGTGGTCTTCGGTGAAGCGCGAGGTGGCGAGCGGCGAGTCGGCGTAGATCATGCCGAAGATGCGCTCGCCGACGCCGAGCGGCACGGCCAGCACGGAGCGTATGCCCTGGAAGGTGACGGTCGTCGATTTGAAGCGCGGGTCGTGCTGCGCGTCGGAGGTTAAGACGGAGCGCCCCTGGTTGACGACCTCCTCGACGATGGTGCGGCTCACGCGCACCTCGCCGACCTCGGGGCGGCGGTCGCGCATCTCGGCGGCGCGGATCTTCAGCTCGCCGCCCTCGCCCGCCTCGCGCAGCATGATGAGGCAGCGCTCGGCCGGCACGGCGTCGAAGACGAGGAGCGCCACCTGCCGCAAAGTCTCGTCGAGCGTGGCCGAGGCGAGGAGCGTCACGCCGACCTTCGAGATGAGCGCGAGCAGGTCGCCCTGGTCGGCCGCCGCCGCCGCCGACTTCGCCGCCGGGCCCGTGCCGCGCGGCATGACGGTCGCCACGTCGAAACGCCCCGAGGTCTGCGTGCGCGCGGCGTCGATGGCTTCGAGCAGGCCGTTGGTGGTGTGCTGCGCCGAGTCGAAGGCGATGGTCGCCTCGGGCAGCGGCGCGTCATCTTCGATGGTCGTCGCGGGCAGTTGCGGCGCGGTCGTCTGATCCTTGAAGACGATCTCGGTCTCGCCGATCTGGATGCGCCCGCCGTGCGTGAGCGTGACCGCCTGGTCGAGGCGCGAGCCGTTGTAATAAGTGCCGTTGGCCGAGCCGAGGTCTTGCAGCAGGTAGAGGTCGCCCTCGCGCCGCACCTCGGCGTGGACGCGCGACGCGAACGGGTCGGGCACGCACACGTCGTTGCGCGCCGAGCGCCCGATGGTGATGCGCAGGCGCCCCAGCGGCAGACGCTCCGGCGCGCGGTCCGGGTAATTTACTAGTAACTCAGACATGGTTCTAAAGCCGTCGGCTTTTAGCTCTTAGCTCTTAGCTCTTTCATCGGGCCGAGTGCAGTCGAAGTCCGGCGGCCGGAAGCTAACAGCCAACAGCTAATAGCTAACGGCCGCTGATTACTAATCACTTATTCCTCAACCTGTCAAATTCTTTTTCGAGCTGCTGCACGTAGCCGCGCGCCTGCGAGGCGTGCTGGCCGCCGCGCTGCGCGAGCTGGAAGTGCTGGAGCGCGGCGACGACCTCGGCGCGTTGGAGCGACGAGAGCCTGCGCCCCTCGACGTAGGCGAGGCCGAGGTAGTAGTGCGCGTCCGCGTTCCCGCCCGCGGCCGCCGCGCGGAACTCTTCGAGCGCGGCGCCGCGGTTCGAAGGCCAGAGCTGGATGCCGCGGCCGTAGCGCTCGGCGGGCGAGGCCGGGGCCGGGGGCGCGGGCGTCGGCGTGGGCGGCGGCGGCGGCTCGGGCGTCGCGGGCTGCGGGGCGGGCGGCGTGCCCGCGGAGGCGGTCTCTTGGCCGGGCGGCGCGGGCGTGGGCCCGCCGGGGCGGGGCGTCGGCTGCGGCGTCGGCGTCGCCTGCGCGCGGGCGAGTTCCGAGAGATGCCTGCGCGCGATCTCCGCGAGGTCGGGCGGGGCGAAGGTCAACAGTTGCTCGTAGGCCGCGCGCGCCTCTTCGGCGCGGCCGGCGAGGCGCAGCGAGTCGGCCAGCGAGAGCAGGTCGTTCGGTTCGGGGCGCGCGCCGGGCGCGTTGAGGTTGAGGACGCGCCGGTAACTCTCGACCGCGTCGTTGTAAAGCCCCTCGGCGAACTGCGCCGCGGCGAGCAGGCGCCACGCGTGGAAGTCGTAAGGCGCGTTGCGGGCCAGGGCGCGGAAGGCTTCGATGGCCTCGGGGCGCGCGCCGGTCGAGAGCAGAAGCTCGCCGAGCCGCCGGTGCGCGCGCGTGTTCGAGGGGTCGAGGGCGTTGGCCTCGCGCAGGCGCGAGAGCGCGCCCTCCATGTCGCCCGCGGCGAGCAGCGACTCGGCCTCCGCGAGCTTCAGCTCGAACTGCTGCTGCGCGTCGGCCGTGACGGGCGCGGTCGGCCCCTCGGTCGGCAAGTTCGTTAAGGCCGGGCGGCGCAGCATTCTGTAGGCGAGCCACGCGCCGCCGGATGCCAAGACGGCGAGCGCGACGCAGACGGCGACGATTGCGGGCCACGCGCGCCGCGCCGGCGCGCGCCTTACGTGCGAACCGGAGGGCGGAGAGGCGTGGACGGAGGCGACGCCGGCCGGCGCGTCTGCGCCCGCGGCCGTCGGCGGCGCGGCGCCGTCGGCACGACCGCCAGAGGCGTGACCGTCGTCGTCGCCTGTCGGCTCGCGCGGGCCGGGCTCGGGCGCCCGGCCGCGGGGACGGTAGACGGCGGCGGAGGGAATTGTCGCCTCAAGGTCTACGAGCTGCGTGGCTTCGAGGTCGAGGGTCGCCTCGAAGTCGGCGGGCTCGGGCGTCCGCGGCGGGCGCGGGACGTGGATGGTCAGCTCTTCGTCTTCGTAGCCGGGGAGGTCCGGGCGCGTGACGGCCTGGCCGCGTGAGATGAGCGTGGCCTCCGGGTCTATCGGGTGAGGTTGTTGCTGTCCGCCGCCGTCGTCCCGCGCGCGGAGCAGGCGCTCCATCTCGGCGAGGCTGACGCGCGAGGTCTGCTTGTGCGCCGGCTCCTCGTCGGACGCGAGCCCGTCGGTCGTGCGCGCCTCGTCGGGCACGAGCGGGACGGTCGCCGCGTGCGGCGAGACGTCTCCGGTCTCGCCGCCCGGCGCGTGCAGGGGCGCGCCGCAGCGCCGGCAGAAGCGTGCGCCGGGGAAGATGTCCGCACCACAGCTCGGGCAGGAGGTCTGCATCCTTCGTCGAAGAGTCTTTACGGAGAGAAGCGCCGGGCGGTTCAGCGCAGGTGCGCGGCGCGGGACGCGCGACTGCGGACGACGACCGTGCCGGCGAGCCAGTCGTGCAGCGCGCGCCCCTGCGGGTCGAAGGCCGCGAAGAGGAAGCCGAGGCCGAGCGTCACAAGCGTCAGAGGGTAGCCGACCATGTGGCGCAGCAGCGCGCGCCCGACGCTTAAGGGCTCGCCGTCCCTGCGCTCGATGCGCAGCCCCGCGATCCACTTCCCCAGCGTGCGCCCGCTCAGGTTGGCGAGCAGCACGAAGTTGATGAAGGCGACGCCCGCGGTCGTCAGGTAGCCGACGAACAGGATGAAGTTGCCGCCGCGCCGCCCGCTGTCGCCGAAGACGCGCGCCAGCAGCGTCGCGAGCGCCAGCACGCCGACCACGATGATGTAGTCGATCAGCAGCGCCCCGCACCGCAGGAAGAATGGCGCGCGCAGGCGCTCGAAATTCACGGGCGCGCGCTGCACGCCGCGCGCCCCGGCGCGAATCGCCCTGCCCTCTCGTTCAAGTTGCACAGACATTTGAAATCAAGTAGTCGGGAGTCAGCAGTCAGGAGTCAGAATGGAAAGGACGCTGGGCCGTCTTCATTCTGACTCCCGACTCCTGACTCCCGACTTCATCCGAGTAAAAAGTGGAGCGTCGTCTCGCCGAGGCGCAGGCGGTCGCCGTTGGCGAGCGGTCGCGGCTGGCGGGGGCCGAGGCGGACGGCCTCGTTGACGACCGTGCCGTTGACCGAGCCGAGGTCTTCGACGAGGAACGTGTCGCCCTCGCGCCAGACGCGCGCGTGGCGTCGGGAAATCTTCGTCTCGGGGTCGAAGCGCGAGAGGTCTATGTCGGGGAAGATGTTCGACTGCGGGTCGGTGCGCCCGACGAGGTTCGTCTCCTTATTCAGCAGGAACGTCGCGTCCAGTTCGGTCGTCCCCGTCACGACGAGCCGGGCGGTGGCGCGCGCCGTGCGCAGCGCCGCGCTGGCCGCCGCGATGGGCTGGCGCGCGCCGCAGTGCGGGCAGAAGACATCCTCCGACGAGATGGACTTGCCGCAGAAGCCGCAGAAGACCCGCTCGACGGCGAGCGTGCGCGCCGACTGATCCTGCACGCCGCGCACGACCCCGTAAGTGACGGCGCCCGCGCGCAGGCGCTCGACGTGCTGCACGAGCGTGTCGCGCATCTCGGCGGCCGAGCGGAAGCGGCGCTCGGGCTCGTACTCGACCGCCTTCATCAGAATCCACTCCATCTCGTTCGAGACGGCCGGGTTGATCTGGCGCGGCGTCGGGTTCTTCGAGAAGTCGAAGATGAGCAGCGGGTTGTCCTGCGGGTCGGCGCCCGTCAGCAGGTGGAACATCGTCGCGCCGAGCCCGTAGATGTCGGTGCGCGCCTCGGCCTTCCCGCTGAACAGCTCGGGCGGCGCGTAGCCCATCGTCCCCACCGCCGTCACGCCCTTCTCCTGCGGCGCGACCCAGCGCGCGATGCCGAAGTCGATGAGCATGACGCGCCCCGAATTGCCGTCGATCATCAGGTTCGCGGGCTTGAGGTCGCGGTAGATAATGGGCGGGCGCTGGTTGTGCAGGTATTCGAGCACGTCGGCCGCCTGCGCGCCCCACTCGGCCACGGTCAGCTCGTCGAGGCGGTTCATCGGGGCCTTGCGCAGCCGCGCCAGACAGTCGCCGCCCGAGATGTACTTCATGACGAGGTAGAAGCGCGAGGCCGCGTCGTCGTAGAAGTAGTCGTAGATGGTCGGGATCGAAGCGTGTTCGAGCGAGGCCAGCAGCATCGACTCGCGGCGGAAGTCGGCGACGGCCTTCTCCTGCTGCGACTCGTCGAGGTGCGTCTGGATCATCTCCTTGACGGCGCGCGGGGCGTCGCCGAGGTTCCTGTCCTTCGCGTAGTAGACGGCGCCCAT
>DAIRFV010000566.1:0-1607 GCA_036794905.1 Pyrinomonadaceae bacterium
TCCCCGGCGCGAACATCGGCGAGCTGGGCGCGGTCTTCGAGGCCGTCCACGGCTCCGCCCCCGACATCGCCGGGCAGGGGATCGCCAACCCGACCGCGCTCCTCCAGTCCGGCATCCTCATGCTCCGCCACCTCGGCGAGCGCGAGGCCGCCGACCGGGTGGAGAAGGCGATGCTCAAGGTCTACACCGACGGCAAGGTGCGCACGCGCGACGTGGGCGGCACCTCGCACACGGACGAGTTCGCCCACGCCGTCATCGAGGCGATGGCTGAGCCGGCGGGTTCGAGTTAGGTGACTCGGGCGTGACCTTCCGCGGCGGCGGGCGGTCAGGCGGCGAAGGTGACGCCGTCGTAGAGGTCGCGGAGCTTGAGCGCGCAGCCGATTGATTCAAGCTCGAGCGAGGCGTCGAGGTCGGCCACGTCGCGGCGCTCCCACGAGTCCCCTCCGAGCCGCGTGTAGCGCGTGACGCGCGGCTCGTCCTGCGAGACGAGGAGGTATTCGTGCAGGGTCGCGACGGCCTGGTAGGCGACGAACTTCGGCCCCTCGTCAAGTTTGGCCGTGCTCGGCGAGAGTACTTCGACCACCACGACAGGGTTGACGAGCGCGTCGTGCCCCTTGATGTGCTTGAACTCCGGCTCGCCGCACACCACGCTCGCGTCCGGGTAGCGGTAGGGCAGCAGCGTCGGCGTGTAGACGGCCATGTCGCCGGTGTAGGCCCTGCACTTCCCGCCGCGCAAGCCCGCGGCCAGCGAGTAATGGACGTTGCTGGAAATCGTCCCGTGCGCGCGGCTGCCGCCGCTCATGCACAGGATGTCGCCGTCCCAGTATTCGAAGCGCGCGTCGCTCGCGTCTTCGAGGGCGAAGTATTCTTCGAGTGAGTAGTAGTGTTGCGTCACGTCTTTCGGGTTCGTCGCCATCGCCAGTCTCCTCCGGTTTTTTAAATCTATCTCCGAGACTTGGCGGCGTTGCGGGCGGCGTGCATTTTATCCCATCCGGCCCCACCTCAGCACAACAGAGACGGCCCCGCCGCGCCGGGGCGGTCGGAAAAATCTTGACAGCGGGGGCGCCCCGGTCATAGAGTTTCGGCGCGCCTTTCCATTTAACAGTTAACAGTTCTCTACAGACGAGCAAGAGGGACGCGGGGTCCGCGGCCGTCTGAAGGCGGTTGCGCCTCCGAGGACGAAAAAGTCTCCCCATGCCGGCGGCCCACGCAAACCCTCGCGGCCGCCCACCTTCGACCCGCGCGGCGCACGCGCGCCGCCCGCGGCGACCCAGTCACGTACAGGCCGTTTCCACGTCCGCCCACAAAGTCCGGAGGAGTACCGCTATGATCCGTTCAATCGCGCGCAAACGCCGCGTCAGAAGATCGTTGAGTCTGGCCCTGACCCTCATGTTCGCCGTCGCCCTCCTGCCCCCGCCGCCCGCCACGCGACGCGTCGCGGCGCAGGAGCCGCAGATTCCCGTCATCGCGCCGGGCTCGGCCTACCGGCAGACGAACCTCATCACGGACGTGCCGGGCCTCGCGCCCGTGCTCGACCCGCTGCTCGTCAACCCGTGGGGACTCTCGCTGAACGCGAGCAGCCCCTTCTGGGTCGCCAACAACGGGAC
>DAIRFV010000336.1:0-6228 GCA_036794905.1 Pyrinomonadaceae bacterium
GTCGGCAAGACCAACTGCGACGAGTTCGCGATGGGCTCCTCGAACGAGAACTCGGGCTACGGCCCCGTGCGCAACCCGTGGGACACGGGGCGCGTGCCGGGCGGCTCTTCGGGCGGGTCGGCGGCGGCCGTGGCGGCGCGCATCGTGCCCGCCGCGCTCGGCTCCGAGACGGGCGGGAGCGTGCGCCAGCCCGCCGCGCTCTGCGGCATCGTCGGCGTCAAGCCGACCTACGGCCGCGTCTCGCGCTACGGGCTGGTCGCCTTCGGCTCTTCGCTCGACCAGGTGAGCGTCTTCGGCCTGACGGTGCGCGACGCCGCGCTCGTCCTCCAGACCATCGCGGGCCGCGACGAGCGCGACGCGACGACGGCCGACGTGGAGGTGCCCGACTACGTCGCGGGCCTCGGCGGCGACCTGAAGGGCGCGCGCATCGGCGTCCCCTCCGCACTGCTCGGCGAGGGGCTGGACGCGGACGTGCGCGCGCGCGTCGAGGAGGCCGTCAACGCCTACCGGGACCTGGGCGCGGAGATAGTTGACGTGGAACTGCCGCACGCGGGCTACAGCATCGCCGTCTACTACATCATCGCGACCGCGGAGGCTTCGTCGAACCTCGCGCGCTACGACGGCGTGCGCTACGGCTTCCGCGCGGAAGACCCGAAGGACTTGCGCGAGATGTACCGGCGCACGCGCGAGGAGGGCTTCGGCGCGGAGGTCAAGCGGCGCATCATGCTCGGCACCTACGTCCTCTCCTCCGGCTACTACGACGCCTACTACCTCAAGGCGCAGCAGGTGCGTACGCTCATCCGGCGCGACTTCCTGAACGCCTTCGAGCGGTGCGACGCGGTGCTGACGCCGACCACGCCGACGCCCGCCTTCCGCCTCGGCGAGAAGACGGACGACCCGCTCTCGATGTACCTCTCGGACATCTACACCTGCATGGCGAACCTCGCGGGCGTCCCCGGCATCAGCGTCCCCTGCGGGCTCACCCCCTCGGGTCTGCCCGTCGCCTTCCAACTCATGGGACGCCACTGGGGCGAGTCCGACATCATCCGCCTCGCACACGCCTACGAGCAGGCGCACCCGCTCGCAGAACGCCCCGGCGTAATGGCGGTGTGAACAGTAGAGAGTAGGCAGCCGCCGCGCGGAGCCCCGCTGTAACCGTGCAGGAGCACGCCGCAGCCTCGCGGCGACCCGTCGCAGCCTCGCGGCGGGTCGCCGCAGTCGCGCAGAACCGCTCTGCGGGCGTGCAGAATCACTCCGCCGCCGCGCAGAAGGGGTCAGCCGCCGCAGAATCCTTCTGCAAGGCCGCAGAACGGTTCTGCGCGGCTGCGGCGACCCGCCGGCAAGCCTCCGGCGGGTCGCCGCGATGCCCTAACGGGTCGCCGCGTGACTGCGGCGGGGCGGCGGAACGTCCCCGCGGGCTCCTGAAACGTGCCGGCGGACTCCCGAACCAACGCCGCCGCCTGCCGCTTTCCGGCCGTATCCTTTATGACTTTCCCGGTAATAATAGTCAGCAAGGCGAGTTCTGAAGGAGGGGGCGCGCAAGAGGTGCCCCGTCGGATGACGGACGAAAAGCTCCTGCACAAAGCCGGCCGCGGCGACGAGTCTGCCTTCCTCGCGCTCTACGAGAGACACCGCGACACGGTCTTCCGCTTCGCCTACCGCATGCTCGGCTCGGCCGCGCTCGCCGAGGAGGTGACGCACGACTGCTTCCTCTCGCTCGTGCGCCGCCCCGACGCCTTCGACCCGTCGCGGGCGGCGCTGCGCACTTACCTCTACGCGGCCGTGCGGAACCTCTCGGCCAAGCACCTGCGGCGGCACGGCGGCGAGTTCCCCTTCGAAGACCTCGACGACGAGCCCGAGGCCGAGGAGCGCGAGAGCCCGCTCGGCCGACTGCTCGACGCGGAGTTGTCCGAGGAGGTGCGCAAGGCCGTCGCGGCCCTCCCCGACTTGCAGCGCGAGGTCATCGTGCTCGTCGAGTTCGAGGAGTTGAGCTTAGCCGAGACGGCCGCGGTCGTCGGCGCCGACGTGGGCACCGTCAAGTCGCGCCTGCACCGAGCCCGCCGCCGCCTGCGGCGCGCCCTCGCTTTCTACTTTAAAAGTCACCGCGGGGCCGCCTCCGCGGGGAAGGTCGGGAGATGAGTGACGAGAAGAGACAGACGCGGCTCCTGCCGTTCCGCCTCCGCCGCGCGTCGCGCCTGCGCGAAGGCGCGAACGCGGCGGAGGACTTTTCGGCCGACGCCGAGCTGACCGCGCTGCTGCGCACGTGGGAGGCGCCGCCGCAGGAGGCGGGCGCGCGGGAGCGCCTGCTCGCGGACTTCCGCGCGAGCGCGCGCACGGCCCCGCTCTGGCGCCGCGCGCTCACGGCGCAGGTGCGCGTGCCGCTGCCCGTCGCGGCGTGCCTCGGCGTAGTCTTCCTGCTCTCGCTCTACGCGCTCGGCGGGCGCGCGAACGCGCGCGTCGAGCCTTCCGCGGCGGAGGCGGCGCCGCCTCCGCCCGCGCCCGTGCGCGTCGTCGAGGTGCCGGTCATACAGGAGCGCGTGGTCACGCAGACCGTCTACGTCGAGAAAAAGGAACGCGGCGGCGCGCGCGTCGTGTCCACACGCGGCGGCGCGCGCGAGGAGTTGGCGCAGAGCGACAAGCGGGACGAGCGCGACAAGAGCGGCGCGGAGGCCCCACAGAGTGTGGAGCCCGGGCAGAGCCCCGAGACGCACGCCGGCTACTTCACGCGCGTGGACATGAACGACTTCCAGCCGGCCGACGAGTTGAAGCCCCGCATCGTGAGGAGAGGTGGCGTCGATGAGAAGTAAGCTGACGGCCGTCGCGCTGCTCGTCGTCTGCCTCGCGGCCCCTCCGGCGCGCGCCGCCGACGGCGGTTCGACGCACGCGGCCCCCGCCGACGCGCAGGACGGCAAGTCGAGCCTCTCCGTCCCGATGCAGAGCGGCGCCTTCGTCCGTATCCGCACGGAGGCCGCGCCGCCCTCGGCCGGCGAATACGCGGGCGACCTCATCAAGTCCGAAGACAGCCCCGACCTGCTCCACCGCGTCTTCGTGGACGGCCGGAACGAGATGTTCTTCGGCTACGAGCTGCTGGTGGAGCGCGCCGCCGAGTCGCGCTACTTCTGGGTCACGGTGCGCGCGCTGAGCGAAGAGTTCCTTGGAGAGTTGCGCGAGCGCCCCGCGTTCCGCGGGCGGCGCCTCCACCCCGGCTACAACGCCACGGCCTTCCCCGCCTCGCCGCAACTGCTGCGCGACGGCGACACCTTCGCGCTCGACGTGTTCCGCAACCCGCGGACGGGGACGAAGATCGTGGACTACGTCCAGGTCTCGCTCTCAGACCCGAGCCTGCGCCCCGCCGCCGCCGAGGAGCCGCGCGACTTCTCGCCCGAAGACGTGCAGCTCAAAGTCTCCGACTACAAACTGCGGGTCAACGGTGAGACCGTCTACCACAGCACGGGCGGCTGTGCGGGCGCCGTCATCTGGTTCTCTCTGGGCGACCGCGGCCGCTTCGTCTTCTCGCTCGTCGAGCGCCCGGGCTTCAACTTCCGGAAGGTCGGCGCGGTGCGCCAGAACACGGTCGCGTTCGAGTGGGGCGGCGACAAGTACGAGTGGGAGTCGAGCCGCGCGGTCGTCGGCTCGGGCGGCAACTGGAACCTCTGGGTGCTGCACGACCCCGACTACAAACTAGACCTCTTCGACCAGACGCCCGCGCCGCCCGCCGCCGCCGAAGGCGACCAGACCTTCGCGCAGAGGACGGCCGACGCCGCGCGCCGCGTCAAGCAGAGCCGCAGGAGCACGACTTTCGGCGCCCCGTCCGCGTCAGCGGCGCAGACGCCCAAACGGCCGCGCCGCACGCGCGTCGTCATCGGCTCGGCCGACGGCGTCGAATACCTTTTCCCCAGACAGCAGAAGTAGACACCAACCGGTTCGTAGAAGATTGACCGGCACGCCGCGGCGCTCAACTCCCCTTGAGGCCGGACGGCCGACGTGTGTCAGGCGGAAGCCCGACCGTGAGGGAGGGCTCTGGTCTTCCACGAGGTCTGTGACGGAAGACTGAAGCCCTCCCTCACGGTCGGGCTTCCGCCCCGGGCTGGCAGTCGGTCACGAACAAAGGAGAAACACCCGCGATGACAACCCGCGCCCTCTTCACCCGCACCGCTCTCGTTCTCGCCCTGCTCGCCTGCGCCGGAGGCGCGAGCGCGCAGGAGCAGGACGCCCCGAAGCTCGAAATCGGCGTCCAGTACTCTTCGCTCTCCATCGACCTGCCGGCCTTCGGCGGCACGGAGCACGCCGTCGGCGTCGGCGGCCGCGTCACCTACAACCTGACCGACTACTTCGCCGTCGAGGCCGAGACGAACCTCTTCCCTTCCGACCTCCGGACCGACTACGTGGCGGGCGGCGCGGCGCAGCAGGCGCAGTTCGGCGCGAAGGTCGGCAAGCGCTGGCGTCGCTTCGGCCTCTTCGCCAAGGCGCGCCCCGGCTTCGTCAGCTTCGGCGACACGCTGACCCCCGTGCAGGTCAACTCGGGCACCACGCCCGTCTTCACGTTCGAGCGCGAGCGCAAGACGCACTTCTCGATGGACGTGGGCGGCGTGCTGGAGTTCTACCCTTCGCGCAAGATGCTCGTCCGCTTCGACGCGGGCGACACCGTCATCCGCTACGGCGAGCACGCGGAGCTTCAGCCCGCCTTCCTGCCTTCGATACCGGCGGCCATCACGCAGGAGCCCTCGGAGACTTTTCACAACTTCCAGTTCACGGCGGGCGTCGGCTTCCGCTTCGGCGGCGGCGGGGAAGACCCGGGCGGGTCGCAGTCGTCCACGTCGGGCGAGCGCGTGCGGCGCTTCGAGGTCGGCATGCAGTTCTCGTCGCTCCTGCTGCGCCCGCCCGCGAGCGGCTTCACCTTCAGCCGCTTCGCCGACGAGGGCTCGCAGGCCGAGGCGGGCGGAGGCATACGCCTCGGTTTCAACGCGACCGAGCGTCTAGCCTTCGAGGTCGAGGGCAACTTCTACCCGCGCCGCCGCTTCGGCATCGACACGGCCATCGGCGGCTACCCCGCGCAGGTGCAGGCCGGCGTCAAGTACGGCCGCCGGTTCGAGCGCTTCGGCGTCTTCGCCAAGGCGCGCCCCGGCCTCGTCACCTTCAGCAGCGTCAACGAAGTCACGGGCTACGAGTCGTTCGTCTTCGGCGGGCAGACCTTCTTCTTCCCCAACACCAGGGACACGAGCAAGACCTACTTCTCGATGGACCTGGGCGGCGTGCTGGAGTTCTACCCGTCGAAACGCATCCTCACGCGCTTCGACGTGGGCGACACGATGATCCGCTACCCCGCGCGCGACAACCCCGACGGCTTCACCACCGCCCCGCCCCCGCGCCTCCCCTCCGAGCTGCGCCACAACCTGCAAGTCACGGCCGGCATCGGCTTCCGGTTTTAAAGAGCCTGAACCGGTAAGAGCGTAAACCGTGAACCGTAAACCGTGACAAGAAGAAGAACCCTTCTTCACTTGTTACGGTTCACGGTTCACGGTTCACGGCTTCCGGTCTTATTTCTCCAAACGCGTGCGGGCGCGTTGGAGGAAGGCTTGGAGCATCTCGGTGACGCCTTTCTGGAGGGCGGCGCTGAGGCGGCCTTCGCCCGCGAGGCCGGCGAGCGTGTGCAGCTCGCGCGCGTTCTTGCGGCGCAGCTCGACGCGCTGCTCGATGCGGATGCGCGTCGTGTCGCCTCGGCCCTCGAAGGTGGCCGTGTAGCGCAGGAGGTTCTGGCTCTCGCCCGCGGCCGGGCTCCACTCGATGCGCGTCGGCTCGTCCACGGACTTGCTGACGGAGAACGCCTGCCGGATGGCCCCGACCACCGGCACGTCGGCGCGGATGAGCCAGCGCGCGATGCCGCGCGCGTCGGCCGTGATGCGCTCGACGCCGGGCATCAGCTCGGCAAAGTTCCTGAGGTCGCCGAAGAACTCGCGCGCCGCCTCCGCGCTCGTCCGCCACTCCACCTGCTCGCTGAATCCCGCCCTGAGTTGGAACATAAGAGCCGTGAACCGTAAACCGTGAACCGTGCCGAGTACGTGAACCGTGAACCGTGACCAGTGCAAAACGATTATATCTCGTCACGGTTCACGGTTCACGGCTCTTAAAAGATCGGTTGGAAGAGGAACGAGTTGAAGAAGAGCCGCGTCGTCGAGCGCCAGATGGCGCGGAAGTTCGGGTCTTCGGCGAAGAGGACGACGTGGCCGC
>DAIRFV010000337.1:0-6224 GCA_036794905.1 Pyrinomonadaceae bacterium
ACTCGTCGTCGTGCGCGCGCAGCTTCTCCAGCACGGAGAAGTCTTCGAGGGTGGTCGTGTCGCCGTGCGCGGAGCCGGAGGTGGCGATCTCGCGCAGCAGCCGCCGCATGATCTTGCCCGAGCGCGTCTTGGGGAGCGCGTCGGAGAAGCGTATCTCGTCGGGGCGCGCGAGCGCGCCGATCTCTTTGGCGACGTGGCGGCGCAGCTCCTCCTTCAGCTCGTCGGTCGCCTTGCGCTCGCCTTCGAGCGTGACGAAGGCGACGATGCCCTGCCCCTTCAGCTCGTCGGGGCGGCCGACGACCGCGGCCTCCGCGACCGCCTCGTGCGAGACCAGAGCGCTCTCGACCTCCATCGTCCCCAGACGGTGGCCCGAGACGTTGATGACGTCATCGACGCGACCCATGATCCAGAAGTAGCCGTCCTCGTCGCGCCGCGCGCCGTCGCCCGCGAAGTAGACGCCGTCGATCTCGGAGAAGTATTGCTTCTTATAACGCTCGTCGTCGCCCCAGATGGTGCGGAGCATCGCGGGCCAGGGGCGTTTGACGACGAGGTACCCGCCCTCGTTCGGGCCGGCCTCGACGCCCTCCTTCGACATGACGGCGGCCTCGACGCCGGGCAGCGGGCGCGTCGCCGAGCCGGGCTTCGTGGGCGTCGCGCCCGGCAGGGGCGCGATCATGATGGCGCCCGTCTCCGTCTGCCAGAACGTGTCCACGATGGGGCAGCGACCCTTGCCGATGATCTCGCGGTACCACATCCACGCCTCGGGGTTGATGGGCTCTCCCACGGTGCCCAGCAGGCGCAGGGACGAGAGGTCGCGCCGCAGCGGCCAGTGCTCGCCCCACTTGACGAAGGCGCGGATGGCCGTGGGCGCGGTGTAGAAGATGTTGACGCGGTGGCGCTGGATGATGTCCCAGAAGCGGTCGGGCTCGGGGTGGTTGGGCGCGCCCTCGTACATCAGCACGGTCGCCCCGTTCGAGAGCGGGCCGTAGACGACGTAGGAGTGCCCCGTCACCCAGCCGATGTCGGCCGTGCACCAGTACACGTCCTCATCCTTGAGGTCAAAGACCCACCTCGTCGTCAGGTGCGTCTGCAAGAGGTAACCGGCCGTCGTGTGCAGGATGCCTTTGGGCTTTCCGGTCGTCCCCGAGGTGTAGAGGATGTAGAGCGGGTGCTCGCTGTCGAGTTCTTCCGCCGCGCACTCGTCCGAGACGGCCTGCACGATCTCGTGCCACCAGTAGTCGCGCCCCATCTGCATGTTGATGCGGCTTCCCGTCCGCTTGAAGACGATGCAGGTCTTGACGGTCGGCGTCTTCTTCAGGGCCTCGTCCACGATCTCCTTGAGCCGCACCTCCGCGCCGCGCCGGAAGCCCCCGTCGGCCGTGACGACGAGCTTGCAGCCCGCGTCGTTGATGCGGTCGATGAGCGCCTGCGAGGCGAAGCCGCCGAAGATGACCGAGTGCGTGGCGCCGATGCGCGCGCACGCCAGCATCGCAATCGCCAGCTCGGGGACGAGCGGCATGTAGAGCGCGACGCGGTCGCCGCGCTCGACGCCCGCGCGCTTGAGGACGTTGGCGAAGCGCGAGACTTCGCGGTGCAACTGGCCGTAGGTGAGCGTGCGCTGCTCGCCCGGCTCGCCCTCCCAGATGATGGCGGCCTTGTTGCGCCGCCACGTCTGCAAGTGCCGGTCGAGGCAGTTGTACGAGGCGTTGATCCGTCCGCCGACGAACCACTCGGCGTGCGGCGCCTCCCACTTCAGGACCGTGTCCCACTTTTTGAACCAGTGCAGCTCCGCCTCGGCCATCCGCGCCCAGAACGCCTCGGGCGCCTCCGACGCCTCGCGCCGGAGCGCCTCCAACTCCTCAAGGGACTTGATGTGCGCGCGCGCGGAGAACTCCGGCGGCGGCGGGAACACGCGCTCCTCGTGGAGGACGGATTCGATGTTGGTCGTGGCTGAAGACATAAACCCCTCTGACCCCTTCACCTTCGGACTCTCGCGTAGCGGTATGGCTGCCTTGTGTACCAGAATCCGCCCCCCGCGGCAAGGCCGCACCCGGCAAACTGTTTACACCGCGCGCGCGCCGCATGTATTGTGACCCCGCGGCACGCGGCCCTCAACACCCACGCCCGAGGAGCGCACGGATGTCTCCAGACATAACCATCCTCCCCGTCTACGTCAGCTCGACGTGGACTGACCTGCGCCCCGAGCGCAAAGCCGTCGAGTGCGCCGTCCAAAGAATGCGCGAGACGAAGTTCGTCGGCATGGAATACTTCGGCAGCCGCGACGAGACGACGCGGCAGGCTTCGCTCGACGACGTAGACCGCAGAGGCGTCTACGTCTGCATCGTCGCCGGCCGCTACGGCTCCGGCATCACCGAGGCTGAGTACGAACGCGCGAGCGAACTCGGCCTGCCGCGCTTCATCTACTTCAAAGACGACGCGACCGTCCCCGCCGAGTGGCGTGAGACAGACCCCGCGCAGGCCGCGAAACTCGACGCCTTCAGGCAGAAGCTCCGCGCTAACCATCTCATCGGCCCCGCCTTCCACAACCCCGACGACCTCGCCGCCAAAGTCACGGCCGACCTTCACCGCTGGCTCGGCGACAACCCGGCGCTGCTGGCGCAGTTGACAGCCCGACACCAACTGCGCGCGCCAGTCGGCGACTTCGTCGGGCGCGAGAAGGAGGTTGCCGACCTGCTCGCCGCGCTGCGCGGCGGCGGCAGCGCCGCCATCACCGGCATCAGCGGCATGGGCGGCATCGGCAAGACGGAGCTTGCTTTCTACGTCGCCAACGACCTGCGCGACACCTACCCCGACGCGCAACTCGTCGTAGACATGCGCGGCACGGACAACCCGCCGCGCGACCCGGCCGACGCGCTCGCCGCCTGCATCCGCGCCTTCGCGGGCGTCGAGCAGAGTCTGCCCGACGACCTGCAAGAGTTGACGCGAATGTACCGCAGCGTCCTCGAAGGCAAACGCGCGCTCATCCTCCTCGACAACGCTTCCGACGGCGCGCAGGCGCGTCCGCTCATGCCGCCCCCGGGCTCGGCGCTGCTCGTCACGTCGCGCGAAACGATTGCACTCCCGGGGTTGCAGCGCGTCATGCTCGAACAGCTAACCCCCGCCGAGGCGCGCGAGATGTTGTGTGGCATCGCCCCTCGCGTCCACGCCGACACGGCCGACCGGATTTGCTGTCTCTGCGGCTACCTCCCCCTCACCATCCGCGCCGCGGGTAGTCTGCTCGACGTGACGGCGGACCTCGCCCCCGAGACTTACGCCGAACAACTGCAAGACGAGCGCCGACGCCTCGAACGCATCGGCGCGGAGGGCGTTGACTACGGCGTCGAAGCCTCCCTCGGCCTCAGTTACGCGCGTCTAACACCCGACGCCGCCCGCGTCTTCCGCCGACTCGCTGTCTTCCCCGCCACCTTCGACGCCCGCGCCGAAGAGGTTGTTTGCGAAGACCACGAGCACAAGCACCTGAGCGACTTACTCCGCCGCAATCTCGTCCGCTACAACTCAGAGACCCAACGCTACAGCCTCCACGACCTCGCCCGCCTCTTCGCCGACTCGCGCATGAGCGACGATGAAGGCTACGCGACTCGGATGCGCCACGCCGCGCACTACCTGACAGTGTTGGGCGGGTGCAATAATTTCTACTTAATAGGTGGCGACGCTATCAAAAGCGGGCTTGCACTCTTCGACGTTGAGCGGCGTAACATCGAGGCCGGGCAGGAGTGGGCGTGTCGGCATTCGAGCGGAAAAGAGGCGGCTACACGATTGTGCAATGACTATCCTTATGCCGGAGCGTATGTGCTAAACCTGCGCCAGCATCCGCGCGTGTACATCTCTTTGCTTAAAGCCGCGTTGGCGGCTGCGCGTCAACTTAAGGATCGCGCCTCTGAAGGACGACACTCAGGTAACTTGGGTGTCGGGTACGCCGTATTGGGCGAGATGCGCCGCGCCATCGAAATATTCGAGCAACAACTGGCAATTGCCCGCGAGTTAGGTGACCGCGACGGCGAGGGAAATGCGCTAGGCAACTTAGGGATCGCTTACAAAGACTTAGGCGAGACCCGGCGCGCTATCGAATTCTACGAGCAACGACTGGCAATCGTTCGCGAGGTTAGTGACCGCCGCGGCGAGGGAAATGCGTTGGGCAACTTGGGCGTCGCTTACGCCGCATTGGGCGAGATGAGCCGCGCCATCGAAATATTCGAGCGACGCCTTGCCATTGCCCGCGAGATTGGTGACCGTCTTGGTGAGGGAATAGTGCTGGGCAATTTGGGCGTTGCTTATGACAACTTGGGTGAGACGCAGCGCGCCGTCGAGTTTTACGAGCAACAACTAATAATCGCCCGCGAGATTGGCGACCGCAGTGGCGAAGGGCGTGCGCTTCTCAACACCGGCTTGGCGCTCGATAAACTCGGCAACCGCGCAAAGGCTATCGCTCAAGTTGAAGCGGCGCTTGAGATTTTCGAGCAGATTGAGTCGCCGTTTGCCGAAAATGCGCGGGCGGCACTTGCTGAGTGGCGCGGGGAGGCGTAGCGGGAGGATTGGAGTGGAAGCAGGTTGGAAAGGGGCTTAGGTGGTGAGAAAGTCGGGGGAAATGGTGGGCTGGGGTCGTTGAGGGGGCTTTTGCGGGGCGTTGTTGGGTTGTGGTGAGGGGTTGTTGCGTCGTTGCAGGGGGTGTTTCCTTTATTGCAGCGCGTGTTGCGATGTAACAGGCGGTGCAATGAAGGATGCACAGGCTGCAATGACGGAAGCAGACGTTGCAATGACGGAAGCACATCCTGCAACGTCATTGCAGCGCGTGCAATGACGGAAGCACGGCTTGCAATGACGGATGCAGGCGCTGCAATGAGGGAAGCAGACGTTGCAGGAACGTAACAGACGGTGCAATGGCGCAAGCACGGGCTGCAATAAGGGGAGCATGGATTGCGACGTGGGAGGCGCGCGGGCGTTGATGTAAGTTAGGTGGGACGGCGGGAGGGGCAGACCTCACGGGGCGGAAAAAGGTCTTGCGGCGGCGGGGTGGGGGAGCGTAAAATCCGCGCACCTCGCAGGGAGCCCCGGGAACCTCATATTGAAGTGTAAGTCTCTCGCAGGGAAGACCGTGAGCCTCATACGCAAACTCACGAAACCATCCACGCCCCCTCATGCAAAGGAGTAAATCTCATGGCGAAAAACCAGACGCGGCGTCTTGCGTCCACGGTGTTGAGCGAAGACCGCAAGGCGTTCGACGCGTTGCAAGGCATCACTGCTTACGCGCCCGCGAACCCGGCGTATAAGACCGAGACCATCAAGGCCGCGCGCGACCGCATGGACGACGCGCTGCGCGAGGCGACGCAGGCCGAGGCCAACGCCGAGGCGAAGCGCGCCGCGGCGAACGCGGCCGAGTGGGAGTTCCACAACGCCATGCTCGGCGCGGACACACAGGTCGAGGCGCAGTTCGGCAACGACTCGGACGAGTACGCCGCGCTCGGGAATAAGAAGAAGTCGGAATACAAGTCTCCTTCGCGGCGTAAAGAGGCGGCACCGCCGACGAGTTAAAGGGTGGCCGCACCTCCGGCTGCGAAAAGAGGGTGTGCGCGCGGGCGGCTTACTCTACCGTCCGCGCGCACACTGTTTTTGTAAGTGAAGTTCCAGCGTAGATGTCTGTGCTCGGCGCCGTGCCCGTCCGGCGTGCAGGCAGGCGCCCCGCGCGCCAGGGCTCGCGCCGCCGCAACCCGGGGGGGCGAGTCAAATCCCCCGGCCGCACGCACGCCACGGACACTTTTAACGTTGATTCGATTCGAACGAATGATATAACTACCGCCGCTCTACGGCGTGTTCGCCGACACGGAAGGAGGCGTGGGAATGTCTAAGCTTGGATTAGGGGTGTTGGTCGTGGGGCTCGCCGGGGTGCTGCTCGGGGGCAGCGTCCTGCTGGTCTCACTCCTGCTGCCGGCTTTAACCGACGGGCGCACGAGCTGGGATGAAGCGTTGCTGGGCATCATCCCCGGCGCGCTGCTGCTCTCGCTTTCGTTCGTCGTCGCGGCCGCCGGGCTGGTCGTGTTGTATGTGAAGCGTCGGAAGAAGGCTCAGCCCGCGTGACCGGCGTCCGGGAGCTTACACGGGCGCGGGCGGTAAAGGCGGTACGTCGCGCCCCCGGAAACCGGCCGTTGGACTTATAGCTGCGTTCATTCGCACGCGACTTCCCTCCCGGGAGCGCCGGGCTCCGGCCC
>DAIRFV010000071.1:0-4779 GCA_036794905.1 Pyrinomonadaceae bacterium
GTACGAAGTGTGACAAGAGTGCGGCAAGCCGTAAACCGTAAACCGTGAACCGTGAACCGTGACAGGTAAGAGCCGTAAACCGTAAACCGTGAACCGTGACAAGAAGGAACTGCCTTCCTCTTGTCACGGTTCACGGTTTACGGTTTACGGCCTACGGCCTACGGCTTACCCGGCCGTCTGCCCCTGCCCCTCTTTGACGACCCAGCCGTCGGCGAGTTCGATGATGCGGTCGCCGTAGCCGGCGTTCACCTCGGAGTGCGTGACCTGGATGATGGTCGTGCCCGCGGCGTTGAGGCGCTTGAACAGCTCCATGATCTCGCGCCCGTGGCTCGAATGGAGGTTGCCCGTCGGCTCGTCGGCGAGGATGAGCTTGGGGGCGTGGACGACGGCGCGCGCGACGGCGACGAGCTGCTGCTGGCCGCCCGAGAGCTGGTTGGGGAAGAGGTCTTTCTTGCCGACGATCTGGAACTGGTCGAGCGTGTCGGCGACGATGGCCTGCGACTCCGAGCGCTTCACGTCGCGGTAGGAGAGCGGCACCTCGATGTTCTCCCGCACGGTCAGGCCGTCGATGAGGTGGTAGCTCTGGAAGACGAAGCCGACGTAACGCTTGTGCAGCTCGGCGCGCTGCTTGTGGTTCATCTTGTGGACGGCCTGCCCCATGAAGTAGTACTCGCCGCCCCACGCGCTGTCGAGGAAGCCGATGATGGAGAGCAGCGTCGTCTTCCCCGACCCCGACGGCCCCATGATCGAGACGAACTCGCCCTCGCGCACGTCCACGTCCACGCGCCGCAGGACGTAGGTGCGCCCCGCGCCCGTCTCGTAAAACTTCTCGACGTTTCTCAGTTCAATCATCTGTTGGCCTCTTTGAAGACCCCGCCGGGTCTCTAAATCTCAATCGGGAGTCCGGCGAGGGAACGATCCAAACCCTCACCAGACTCCCGAGTGGTGCGGAACTCCCATTCCGATACCCGGCGGGGAAGGAAACCGCGTGCCACTTCGGAAAGGGCGAATATTTCCCATAATCGGAGAGCCGGCCGCGCGACCCTGCCCACTTGCGGGACGCGCCCGTCCCAAAAGCGGGATTCACGCCGGGAGCCGCAGACGCGCCGCGCAGCCCGTCCCGTCCCGGCGGTTCTCAAGCGTCAAGGCCCCGCCGTGCGCCTCCGCGATCTGGCGCGAGAGCACGAGCCCGATCCCCGACCCGCCCGGCTTCGTCGTGAAGAACGGGACGAACAGGTTCGAGGTGTTCGCCAAGCCCAGCCCCTCGTCCTCGACCCAGATTTCGACGTGCGCGTTCGACGTGGCGCGCCACCCGACGCGCACGCCCCCGCCCGTCACCAGAGAGGCGTCGGCCGCGTTGCGCACGAGGTTGATGAGGAGCTGTTCGATCTGGTCGGCGTCGGCGCGCACGGTCAGCTCCGGCCCCGGGATGATGGACACGCGCGTGCGCGTCTCCAGCCCCGCCACGCGCCGCACGACCTGGCCCAGTTCGACCTGCGCGAGCTTCGGCGGCGGCAGACGCGCGAGCCGCGCGTACGACTCCATGAAGCGGCTTAAGGATTCCGCGCGCGCCGAGACCACGTCCAGGCCGCTGCGCACGTCCTCGCGCCAGTCCTCGGGCAAGGGCTCGCGCGCGAGCAGGCTGGAGACGCTGCCCGCGATGGACTTGATGGGCGCGAGCGAGTTGTTCAGCTCGTGGCCGAGCACGCGCACGATGCGCTGCCAGGCTTTCAACTCCTCTTCGCGCAGCGGACGGCTCAGGTCGCCGATGACGAGCAGTTGGTGCGGGACGCCGCGCTCGCGGAAGGTGCTGCGGCGCACGCCCCAGCGGCGCATCTGCCCGCCGTCGCCGGGGAAGACTTTCGTGAGCGTGCGCGGCGCGTCCGTCTCGCGCAGTCGCAGAACGTCTTCGAGCCCCAGCTCTTCGGCCGTGCGGCCGGCGGCGCGCTCCTCGGGTCGCGAGAGCAGGCGCTCGCCCGCGCGGTTGACGAGGCGCAAACGCCGCTCGGGGTCGAAGGCGAAGACGGCCACGTCGATCTCGGCCATCACCGTGCGCAGCAGCGCCGTCGCTTCGAGCGCGCCGATGCGCTGCTCGCGCATGGTCTCGCCCAGGGCGTTGATCTCGCGGATGACCTCGCTCAGCGCGTCCGGCCCCCGCCCGCCGCGCGCGCGGAAGCTGTAGTCGCCCTCGCGCAGAGCGGCCAGCAGGTTCGACACCGTCTGCAAGGGGCGCACGACGCGCCCCTGCACCGCGAACGAGAACCCGAGCCAGAAGCAGATGACGAGGGCGCCCAGCGTCCACACGACCTTCGGCGTGTAGCCGCCCGCCCACAGCAGCACGAGCGACACGAAGACGCCCGGCGCGCCCGCCGCCAACGCCATCAACAGCACGCGCCGCTCGTGCGCCATCGGCTCGCGCCGCGCGTGTGGGTGCTGTTGATGGCGCGCAGGGGCGGGCGCAGGCTTCGACGAAGCGGCCTCCGGCGGGGACGCTTCGACGCGCGCGGGCGGGGCCGAGTCCTCCGGCGCGGGCGCGGAGTCCGAGGGCGTGTGCGCAGCGTCGGGAGTCGTGCGGGGCTCGGCGGGGGGCGCCGGAGGGCGCGGCGGGGCCGCGCCGACCGCGGCGGCGCCCGACTGCCCCGAGACTTGCTCCTCAGACTTCATCCCTTAAAGCCCGCCGCCGCCGCCCGTCACCCGCGCCTGCGTTCGAGCAGCACCATCATCAGGAAGCCGAGGACGGCGCGCGTCTCGTCCTGCGGGCTCATCTCGGCCAGCTTCTCGATGCGGAAGCGGCCCTCGAAGAAGGCCGGCTGTTTCGACAGGCGCATCAGCGGCGCGCCCGCGGCGTCCGTGATGAGGTAGGTCGGGTTGAAGAGGTAGCCCGAGAAGAGGCCGACGACGGGTATCTCGCCCAACAGCGCGTCGCCGACCTTCAGCCAGCCGTTCTCCTCGCGGATGGTGAGCGGCGCCCCGCCGCCGTCCATGACCTCGTACTGCGCGCGCCACAGCGACTTCCGCCCCTTGCGCGCGATCGCCCCGAGCGGACGGCCGGAGGCGTCCGCGATGTTGTACTTCGCGTTGAAGTCGAGCACGCGGTCGGCGTTGATGGTGTAGAGCGGCCGCGTCTGCTCCACGTCGGCGAAGACGGTGACCGCCTCCTTGAGCTTGAACGCCTTCTGCTTCGTGTAGAGCACGACCTGGCCCGACGCGTCCGTGACCTTGACCTGCGGGCTGAGCGCGATCTTCTTGAACGAAAGGTCGAGGGGGAAGTTCATCGAAGTCCTCCGTTGGCTGTTCGGGAGTATAGGGGTTGCGCCGGAAGCACCCCGGCGCGCGCGTCCCGCGCATTATCGTCGCGGGGGGGACGCGAGGACAACCTCGGCGGGGGCGGCGCGGTCAGATTTCGTACTTCTGCATGCGGCGGTAGAGGGCGCTGCGGCTGAGGCCGAGGGCTTCGGCCGCCTGGCTGACGTTGCCGCCGAAGCGGCGGAGCGCCTTCTGGATGAGGAGGCGCTCGACCTCTTCGAGGCTCATCTCTTCGAGGCGGCGCTCGCCGCCGCCGCCGGCCGTCTGGAGTCCGAGGTCGGCGGTGCGCACCTCCTCGGTGCGCGCGAGGAGCACGGCGCGCTGGACGACGTGGTCGAGCTCGCGGACGTTGCCGGGCCACGAGTAGGCGCGCATGACTTCGAGCGCCGCCGGGTCGAAGCCGCGCAGGGGCTTGCGGTAGCGGTGCGCGTGGCGTTGGAGGAAGTGCGCGGCGAGGGGCGCGATGTCTTCGGGGCGCTCGCGCAGGGGCGGGAGGTGAATCTCGACCGTGTTGAGGCGGAAGAAGAGGTCTGGCCGGAAGCGACCCGCGGCGGCCTCCTCCTTGAGGTTCGAGTTCGTCGCCGACAGCACCCGCACGTCCACGCGCCGCGTCTGCGAGGAGCCGACGCGCTCGAACTCGCCGGTCTCCAGGACGCGCAGTAATTTAGTCTGGAGGTTGACGGGGACGTTGGCGATCTCGTCGAGGAAGAGCGTGCCGCCGTCGGCCAGCTCGAAGCGCCCGACGCGGTCGGTCTTGGCGTCGGTGTAGGCGCCGCGGACGTGGCCGAACAGCTCCGACTCGAAAGTCCCTTCGGCGAGCGCCCCGGCGTTGACGGCGACCATCGGCTTCGGGGCGCGGGGCGAGAGGGCGTGGAGCGTGCGCGCGACGACCTCCTTGCCCGTGCCGTTCTCGCCGGTGATGAGCACGTTGGCGTCCGACGGGCCGACGTGGCGCAGGAGTTCGAGGACGGGCTGCATCGTCTCGGACTCGGCGATGAGGAGCGGCTTCTCCCCGTTCCCGCCGTCCTCGCGCAGCATCTTGTTCTCGGCTTCGAGCCGCTCGCCCTTGCGCAGGGCGCGCGCCAGCTCGGTGTGGGTGCTCAGGATGGTCAGGAGCCGCGCGTTGTCCCAGGGCTTCTGCACGAAGTCGCGCGCGCCGCGCCGCATCGCCTCGACGGCCAGCTCGACGCTGCCCCACGCGGTCATGACGACGACGGGGAGCGTCGGGTCCAGCTCGCGCAGGCGCGCGAGGAGGTCTAAGCCCTCCTGCCCCGAGGTGGTGTCGCGCGTGTAGTTGAGGTCGATGAGCGCCACGTCGAACGACTGCCGCGCCAGCGCCTCGGCCGCGTCCGCGGGCGAGGCGATGGCGCGCGTCTCGAAGCCCTCGCCCTTCAAAAGGAGGCGCAGCGCCTCGATCACGGCCGGCTGGTCATCTGCGATGAGTACACGAGGCATAAGTTTGAGTGGTCAGTA
>DAIRFV010000071.1:4879-22809 GCA_036794905.1 Pyrinomonadaceae bacterium
TCACGGTTCACGTCATTCGTAACGCAGCGCCACCATCGGGTCTACCCTCGTCGCGCGGAGCGCGGGGACGAGGCAGGCGACGAGCGCGCCCGCCACGAGCAGGAGCGAGACGAAGGCGAAGATTGCGGGGTCGGTCGCCGAGACTTCGTGGAGCAGGCTCGCGAGCACGCGCGTGAGCGCGAAGGCCGCCGCCAGTCCCACCAAGACCCCGCCCAGCGCGAGCGCCATCCCCTGCCGGACGACCATGCGGACTACGTCGCCGCCCCGGGCGCCGAGCGCGATGCGGATGCCGATCTCGTGCGTGCGCTGCGTCACCGTGTAGCTCATCACGCCGTAGACGCCGACCGCCGCGAGCAGCAGCGCCACGCAGGCGAAGGCCGTCAGAAGCTGCGCGTAGAAGCGCGGCTGCGCGACCGACGCCGAGAGCAACTGCTCCATCGTCTTCACGCCCGAGGCCGCACGCGTAGCGTCCACCTCGCGCACGGCCCTCTGCGCCGCAGGCGCCAGCGCCGCCGGGTCGCCGTCGGTGCGCACGACCAGGGAGGACGACAGCCACGGGCGTTGCAGGTAGCAGTCGTATATCTGGACGCTGGTCGCCTCGCCGACCTTCTGCTTCGTGTCCGCGACGACGCCGACGATCTCCAAAGGCACGCGCCGCTCCAGGTAGTCTATGACGATGCGCTGGCCCAGGGGGTCTTCGCCCGCGAAGACGCGGCGCGCCATCGTCTCGTTGATGAGCGCGACGGCCGGGCCGCCTTCGGCGTCGCGCTCGGTGAAGCCGCGCCCGCGCACCAGGGGGACGCGCATCACCTCGAAGTAGTTCGGGCTGACCGACACGTAGTCGGCCTGCGGGTCTTCGCCGGGGCGCGCGGGGCGACCTTCGACCGCGTAGGAGAAGTTGAGCACCCAGTCGAGCGGGAGGCTCGAAGCCAGCGCCGCGCCCTGCACGCCGGGGAGCGCGGAGAGGCGCTCCTGCATCTTGCGGAAGTACTCGGCGCGCCGCGCGTTCTGGCCGTACAGTTGCGTCGGCGCGCCCACGGTCAGCGTCAGGAGGTTGCGCGGCTCGAAGCCCAGCTCGGTCTGTTGCAGGCGCAGGAAGCTGCGCAGCAGAAGCCCCGCGCCGACGAGCAGCACGAGGGTCACTGCGATCTCGGCCACGACCAGCAGGCCCCGCGCACGTCGCACGCGCGCCTCGGAGGACGCGCCCCGCCCCGTCTCTTTGAGCGCGAGGTTGAGGTCGGGCTTCGAGACCTTCAGGCCGGGCAGGAGTCCGACGAGCAGTCCCGCCGACAAGGAGACGCCCGCCGTAAACGCCAGCACCCAGCCGTCCACGCGCGCCTCGTCGAGCCGCGCGAACCGCAGCTCCTCGGGCACGAGCGCGAGCAGAGCCTCCACGCCCCACAGCGCCAGCACCACGCCCAGGGCCCCGCCCGCCGCCGTCAGCAGCACGCTCTCCGCGAGCAGTTGGCGGACGACGCGCCAGCGCGTCGCGCCGAGCGCCGCGCGCACCGCCATCTCCTTGCAGCGCGCCGTCGAGCGCGCGAGCAGGAGGTTGGTGACGTTCGCGCACGCGATGAGGAGCACCAGGCCGACCGCGCCGAAGAGGACGAGCAGGGCGGTGCGCGTCTGCGACCCGACCAGAGTCTCGCGCAGCGGGATGAGGCGCACGCCCCAGTCGGCGTTCGACTGCGGGTACGTCTCCGCGAGGCGTGCCGCGACCCCGCTCAACTCCTCCTGCGCCTGCGCGCGCGTCATGCCGGCACGCACGCGCCCGACGACGGAGAAGTAGCGGCTCGAACGCTGCCGCAGCTCGCCCGACTGGCTCGGCAGGGGCGTCCAGACCTCCGCGTAGGACGGAAACCTGAACGGCTCGGGCATGACGCCGACCACGGTCGCGCTCCCGCCGCCGACGAGCGGCAGTTGACGGCCGACGACGCCCGGGTCGCCGCCGAAGCGGCGCTGCCAGAGCCTGTGGCTCAGCACGACGGGACGCGCGGCGCCCCCCGCGAACTCCTCCGGCGCGAGCGCGCGGCCGACCGCGGGCGCCACGCCGAGCAGCGGGAAGAAGTCTTCCGAGACGCGCACGCCCGAGAGCATCTCCGGCAGCCCCCCCGCGTCGAGCGTGAGCCCGCCGCCGGTGTAGGCCGCCAGTCCCTCGAAGGCCCGGCTCTGCCCGCGCCAGTCCACGAAGTCCGCGGGCGCGACGCCGCGCACCTCGACCGCGCCGCCGCGCTTATTCTCCGCCGCGGCGACGACCAGGCGCTCGGCCTCGGCGAAGGGCAGCGGGCGCACCAGCGCCGCGTACACGACGCTGAAGACCGCCGTGTTGATGCCGATGCTCAGGCCCAGCGTCAACACCGCGACCAGCGTCAGCCCCGGCCTCTTCAGCATCGCCCGCAGACCGTGGCGCAAGTCCTGAAGCAGTCTCTCCATTGATTCCCCTTTAAGAGCAGTAACGAGCGCGCCACCGGGTCAGAACCGCCCGCGGTAGCGGGTGGGCCAGCGGCGACACGGCACGCCCGATTATCGACGACCCACCCGCTACTGCGGGTGGTTCCGACCTGTCACTCGTAACGCAGCGCCACCATCGGGTCCACCTTCGTCGCGCGGCGCGCGGGGACGAGGCAGGCTAAGAAGGCCACGGCCGCGAGCAGCACGGAGACGACGGCGTAGGTCGCCGGGTCGGTGGCCGTCACCCCGTAGAGCAGACCCGAGATGAGGCGCGTGAGCGCGAAGGCGCAGGCGAGCCCGAGCCCGAGCCCCGCGAGCGTGAGCAGCATCCCCTGCCGGACGACGAGGCCGAGGATGTCCCGGCCGCGCGCGCCGAGGGCGAGGCGGACGCCGATCTCGTGCGTCCGCTGCGCCACCGAGTAGCTGACCACGCCGTAGAGCCCCACGCCCGCCAGCAGCAGCGCCGCGCACGCGAACCCCGCCATCAGAAACATCGTCACGCGCCGGTACGCGGTCGAGTCCGCCACGACCTTCCCCAGCGTCTTCACGTCGTAGACGGGCAGCTCGCGGTCGAGCGCGCGCACCTCGGCGCGCACGCCCTGCACGAGCGAGTCGGTCCCCGCGCCGCGCACGCGCACGACGAGCGAGAGCCCGCCCCACGTCGCGTCCTGCCGGTGCGGCACGTACATCTGGAGCGCGCCCGCGGCGTCGAGCCGCTGCGGCTTCGTGTCGCCGACGACGCCGACGATCTCGCGCGGGAATTTTTCGTCGCGCCAGATGTGGATGCGCTTGCCCACCGGGTCCTCGCCCGCGAACGCCTTGCGCGCGAAAGACTCGTTGACGACGACGACCTTCGCCGACTCCATCTGGTCGCGCTCGTCGAAGACGCGGCCGGCGCGCAGGGGGATGCGCATCGCGCGGAAGTAGTCGGGCGTGACGACCGCGTAGGCGGCGTTGTCGGCCTCCTCCGGCGTCTCGGGTCGCCCGTCGCGGATGAAGCCGCGCCAGACCGAGAGGTTGCTGCCGCCCAGCGGGAGCGAGGTGACGGCGGCCGCCGACTCGACGCCCGGCAGCGCACGCAGCCGCTCCGTCAGCGCCGCGTAGAACTCGGCCTTGCGCGCCGGCTCCTTGTAGCGCGCGCCCGGCAGCGAGACGCGCATCGTCATCACGCCCCCGGCGTCGAAGCCCGGCTCGACGGCTTGCAGCCGCGCGAAGCTCTTGACGAGCAGTCCCGCCCCCGCGAGCAGCAGCAGCGAGAGCGCGACCTCCGCGACGACTAAGCCTGAGCGCACGCGGCTGCGCCCGCCCGCGACGCCGCGGCCGCTCTCCTTCAGAGTCTCGTTGAGGTCGTAGCGCGACGCCTGCCAGGCCGGCGCGAGGCCGAAGGCGACGCCCGTCAGGAGGCTCGCGCCCGCGGCGAAGAGGAGCACGCGCCAGTCGGCCGAAGCCTCCGCGAGCCGCGGCGTGTCGGGCGGCGCGAGCGCCACCAGCAACTCCGTCAGCCACACGCTCAAAGCCGCGCCGAGCGCGCCGCCCGCCAGGCTCAGCAGCACGCTCTCCGTCAACATCTGCCGCGCGACGCGCGCGCGCGACGCGCCGAGCGCGAGACGCAGCGCCACCTCCCTGCGCCTCCCCGACGCGCGCGCCAGCAGCAGGTTCGCCACGTTCGCGCACGCGATGAGCAGCAGCAGCCCGACGCCCGCCAGCAGCATGAAGAGGGTCGTCTTCAGGTTCCCGACCAGCTCGTCCTTCAAAAGTTCGAGGCCGACGCCCCAGCCCACGTTCGTCACCGCGTAAGCCCCGGCGAGGCGCGAAGAGATCGCGTCCAGCTCGGCCTGCGCCGCCTCGAGCGTGACGCCGTCGCGCAGGCGGCCGACGACCGAGTAGCTGCGGTTGTCGCGCGGCTCCTTCGCCACGTCGAGCCGCAGCGGCGCCCAGACCTGCGTGCCCTGCGGGAAGTCGAAGCCCTCGGGCATGACGCCGACGACCTGCAGCTTGCGCCCGCCCATGTCTATCGTGCGCCCGACCGCCGCCGGGTCGCCGCCGAAGCGCCTGACCCAGAGCCCGTGGCTGAGGACGGCGACGGGCTCGCCCGACGGCGCGCCGTCCTCCGCGAGCAGCGCGCGCCCGCGCGCCGCCCCCACGCCGATGACGCGGAAGAAGTCGGGCGTGACGTTGGCCGCCGTCACGCGCTCGGGCTCGTCGCCGCCGGTCAGGTTGGCGTTGCCCGCCGAGTACAGCGCGAGCGCCTCGAACGAGCCCGCCTGCTCCCGCCAGTCGGCGAAGTCGGGCGCGCTCATGTTGCTCTCCCGGATGCCCTTCGAGGCGTTGACGCCGTCGAAGGCGACGACGCGCTCCGCGCCCGGGTACGGCAGGGGCCGCAGCAGCACCGCGTTGACGACCGAGAAGATCGCCGTGTTCGCCCCCACCCCCAGCGCCAGCACCGCCAGCGCCACGGCCGTGAACCCCGGCCGCTTCCAGAGCATCCTCAGACCGAAGCGCACGTCCTGAAGCAGACTCCTCATGACTCCTCCTTGTAACAACCGGGTCAGAACCACCCGCGGTGGCGGGCGGGTCGTTGATACCCGAGGGCTCCGTGTCGCCGAAGGCCCACCCGCTACCGCGGGTGGTTCCGACCTGTCACTCGTAACGCAGCGCCACCATCGGGTCCACCTTCGTCGCGCGGCGCGCGGGGACGAGGCAGGCAATTACGGCCACGGCGGCGAGCAGCAGCGCGACGAGGCCGTAGACGGCCGGGTCTGCGGCCGAGACGCCGAAGAGCAGACCCGAGATGAGGCGCGTCAGCGCGAGCGCGCCCACAGCGCCCAGGGCGATGCCGCCGAGCGCGAGCAGCAGCCCGTGGCCGAGCACGAGCCGCAGCACGTCGCGCGTGCGCGCGCCGAGGGCGACGCGGACGGCGATCTCGTGCGTGCGCTGCGCGACCGCGTAGGAGACGACGCCGTAGATGCCGACCAGCGCCAGCAGCAGCGCCACGCACGCGAAGACGGCCGTCAGGTACGCCGGGTAGCGACGCATGAAGGACGCGCGCGAGCCCGCCACCATCTGCTCCAGCGTCTGCACGGCGAAGACCGGCACCTCCGAATCGACCGCGCGCACCTCCGCGCGCACCGGCGCGGCCAGCGCCAGCGGGTCGGCCCCTTCCGTACGCACGACGAACGCGGCCGTGGAGTCAGGCCCCTGCCGCGCGTGGAAGTAGATGACGGGCGTCGTGCGCGCGTCGAGGCTCAACACCTTCTCGTCGCCGACGACGCCGACGATCTCGAACTGCGTGTCGGGCGAGAACCTGAACGTGACGCGGCGGCCGACGGCCGCCTCGCCGGGGAAGACGCGCTCGGCGAAGGTCTTGTTGACGAGGAGCACGCCGGGCGCCGCCGCGTCGTCGCGCGCGTCGAAGGCGCGGCCGCCGACCAGGGGCACGCCCATCACCTCGAAGTAGTTGGCGCTGACGGTGCGCAGGTGCGCCTCGGTCAACTCCGAGGCGGGCGTGGAGCGCCCGACGACCTGCGGCGTCCCCGTCCCGCCGTCGCCCGCGAGCGGCAGGTTGCTCGTCAGCGCCGCGCCGCGCACGCCCGGCACGGCCGAGAGGCGCCGCAGCGTCTCGTCGTAGAAGCGCGCCGCCTTGCCGTCCTCGCTGTAACGCGTGGGCGGGAGCGCGACCCTCATCGTCAGCAGGTTGCGCGCGTCGAAGCCCGGGTCAACCCGGAGCATCGTGACGAGGCTCTTCATCAAGAGCCCCGCGCCGACGAGCAGCATGAGCGCGAGCGCCACCTCGGCGACGACGAGCAGGTCGCGCAGCCGCCGGCTCCCGCGCGAGACGGTGCTGCGGCCCCCCTCCTTCAACGCGCCTTGCAGGTCTGCGCGCGAGGCCGAGAGCGCGGGCGTCAGGCCGAAGAGCACGCCCGTCAGAAGCGAGAGCCCGACGGCGAAGAGCAGCACGTCGCGGCTGAGCGCAAGGCTCCGCAGGTAAGGCATCTGCGCGAGCTGACCCGCCGGTATCAGAGAGACGAGCAGGTCAACGCCCCACAGCGCGAGCACCAGCCCCGCCGCGCCGCCCGCCAAGCTCAGCAGCACGCTCTCGGTGAGTAACTGCCGCACCACGCGCCAGCGCGACGCGCCGAGCGCCGAGCGGATGGCGACCTCCTTCTGCCTCGCGGCCGAGCGCGCCAGCAGCAGGTTCGCGACGTTCGTGCACGCGATCAACAGCACGAACCCGACGGCGCCGAGCAGCACGAAGAGCACCGGGCGCACCGGCCCGACGAACTCGTCCTGAAGCACGACGCCGCGCAGCCCCACGCCCGCGTGCGCGCCCGGGTCGTCGCGCTCCGTGCGCGAGGCGACGGCCGCCAGGTGCGCCTGCGCCGCTTCGAGGCCCACGCCCTCCTTGAGCCGGCCGACGACCTTCAGCCAGTGCATGTAGCGGCGCGACGCTATGTCCGGCGTCGGCGCGAGCGGCGTCCAGACCTCCGTGTCCCCGAGCAGCGCGAAGTGGAAGTCGGCGGGCAGCACGCCGACGACGGTGAAGGCTTGCCCGTCGAGCGTGACCTCGCGCCCGACCGCCGCCGCGTCGCCGCCGAAGCGCCGTTGCCAGAAGCCGTGGCCTAAGACGGCCACGCGTTTGGCTTCGAGCCCGTCCTCGCCCCCGACGAACGTACGACCCGCGACGGGGCTCACGCCGAGCAGTTCGAAGAAGTTCGAACTGACCGCCGCGCCGCGGGCGCGCGTGGCCTCGCCCGCGTCGGCGAGCGTGACGGGCCGGCCCGTGTAGCCGGCCAGCCCCTCGAAGACCTCGGCACTTTGCGCGCGCCAGTCGAGGAAGTCCGGGTACGACGCCTCGCGCCGCTCGAAGTCGCGGCTGGGCTTCGTCTCCCACAGGTGCACGAGCCGCCCGGGGTCTCGAAAGGGCAGCGACCGCAGCAACGTCGCGTCGATGACCGAGAAGATGGCCGTGTTCGCGCCGATGCCCAGGGCCAGCGTCACGACCGCCACCAACGTGAACCCGGGCTGCCTCAACAGGGCCCGCGTCGCGTACTTCACGTCCTTCAACAGAGTCCTCATCGCTTCTCCTCAAAAGCAGTGACGAGCCAAAGTAAGTCCTGCCGGCAACCGGGTCAGAACCACCCGCGGTAGCGGGTGGGCCGTCGATAACCGGGCGCGCCGCATCGCCGAAGCCCCACCCGCTACCGCGGGTGGTTCCGACCTGTCACTCGTAACGCAGCGCCACCATCGGGTCCACCTTCGTCGCGCGGCGCGCGGGGATGAGGCAGGCCAGCAACGCGACGGCGAGCAGGACGGCGACGACGAGCGCGAACGTCACGGGGTCGGTCGCGGAGACGCCGTAGAGCAGGCCCTCCATGAAGCGCGTCAGCGCGAACGCGCCCGCCAGCCCGAGGCCGACGCCCGCCGCGACGAGCAGCATCCCGCGCCCCGCCACGAGCCGCAGCACGTCGGAGGCCTGCGCGCCGAGCGCCATCCGGATGCCGATCTCGCGCGTGCGCTGCGCCGCCGCGTACGAGACGACGCCGTAGACGCCCACGCCCGCCAGCAGCAGCGCCAGCAGCCCGAAGGCGCCGAGCAGCGCCGCCGCCACGCGCGCCGGGAAGAGCGACACGCCCATGTGCTCCTCGATCGTCTTCACGTCGAAGAGCGGGAGTTCGGGGTCGAGCGCGCGCACCTCCGCGTTCAGCGCCGGGACGAGCGCGCGCGGGTCGCCGCCCGCCGCGCGCACGACGAGCGTCGCGAAGTTGGAGTGGCTCTGCGCGAGCGGCGAGTAGACGAAGAGCTGCGGCGCCTCGCCTATCGTCCAGTACTTGCCGTCCTTCGCCACGCCGACGATCTCGCGCCAGGGCCCGCCGTCTCCCCTGAAGCTGATTCGCTTGCCCACGGCCTCGCGCGCGGGCTCGGCGCCGGGGAAGAAGCGGCGCGCGAAGTGCTCGTTGACGACGACGGCGCGCGGCGCGCCCTCCACGTCGCGCTCCGAGAAGGCGCGCCCCGCGACGACGGGGATGCTCATCGCGTCGAAGTACTCGCGCTCGACCGACGCGACCATCGCCAGGGGCGCGTTCGCGCCGCGCCCCGCGGGGCGGCCCTCGACGTAGACGTCGCTGCTCGAATAGTTCAGGCTCAGCGGGAAGAGGTCTGTCAGCGACGCGGCGCGCACGCCCGGCAACGCGCGCACGCGCTCGACCAGACGGCGCTGCAACTCTCGGCCCCGCGCCTCGTCGTAGCCCTGGAGCCCGAGGTCGAAGGAGGCGACGAGCCCGTTCTCGACCTCGAAGCCGGGGCTCGTCGTCTGTAGGCGCGTGAGCGCGCGCAGCGTCAGCCCCGCGGCGACGAGCAGCAGCAGCGAGAGCGTGACCTGCGCCACGACGAGCGCCGAGCGCAGACGCGAACGGCCCTGCCCCGCGCGCGCGCCGAGGTCTTTGAGCGCCGGCACGAGGTCTGTGCGCGTCGCCTGCAACGCGGGCGCGAGCCCGAACAGCGCGGTCGTCAGGAGCGACGCGCCGAGCGCGAACAGCAGCACGCGCCAGTCCACGGTCGCCTCGATCCAGACGGGCACGTCTAGCGGCGGGCGGTAGGCGGCCACCAGGCTCAGAATCCACACGGCCAGCAAAAGCCCCGCCGCCCCGCCCGCCAACGCGAGCAGCAGACTCTCCACGAGCAGTTGCCGCACGAGCCGCCAGCGCGACGCGCCCAGGGCGACGCAGAGCGCGATCTCCCTGCCGCGCGCCGAGGCCCGCGCCAGCAGCAGGTTGGCGAGGTTCGTGCACGCGATCAGCAGCACCAGCCCGACCGCCCCCATCAGCACGGCCGCGAAGCCCACCACCGCCCCGCGCAACTGCGGCACGATGAAGCCCGGCGGGACGAGCACGATCTTCTGCCCCTCGTTGATGTCCGGGTACTCGCGCCCCAACTGCTCAGCGAGCAGGTTGAGCGCGGCCTCGGCCTGCCCCGTCGTGACGCCCTCCTTCAGGCGGCCGATGGCGAAGATGTTCTGCGTCGTGCGCCGCTCCAGCCACGCGTTGCCCGGCTCGATCCACTCCTGCATCGTCATCGGCACCCAGACCTCGGGCGTGTAGACGATCTCGGCGCCACTGAAGCCCTCGGGCATGACGCCGACGACGCGGAACGGGTGGCCGTTCAGTTGCACGTCGCGGCCGACGACGGCGGGGTCGCCGCCGAAGCGGCGCTGCCAGCAGGCGTGGCTGAGGACGGCGACGGGGCTCGCAAGCGGCGCGCGGTCTTCCCCGGGCGTGAACGTCCTCCCGCGCGCGGCCGAGACGCCGAGCACCTCGAAGTAGTTCCCCGTCACGAGGTAGCCCCAGACGCGCTCGCCCGCGCCGCCGCGGCTGAGGCTCATCGGCGCGAGCCGCTCGGCGAAGAGCCCCGCGAGCACGTCGCCGCTGCGCTCGCGGAAGTCCCTGTAGGCGGGGTAGGAGAAGGCGAGCATCGAGTCGTCCTTGCCCAGCACCGAGACGGAGACCAGACGCCCCGGGTCTGAGACGGGCAGCGGGCGCAGCAGCACCGTGTTGACGAGGCTGAAGATGGCCGTGTTCGCCCCGATGCCGAGCGCAAGGCTCACGACCGCCACCACCGTAAACCCCGGGCTCTTCAACAGACGCCGCACCGAGAAACGTAAGTCTTGCAGCAGTGTCATCAGCTCACTCCGTTCGCGCGTGAACCGCGGAGAGCCGTCAACCGTCAACCGTGAACCGTGACGAGAAAAAGCCTGCCCTCACTCGTCACGGTTGACGGTTCACGGTTGACGCCTGCCTGGCGGTTCACGGTCTTACTCGTATCTGAGCGCCACCATCGGATCGACCTTCGTCGCGCGCCGCGCCGGGATTAAACATGCCAGCAGCGCGACCGCCGCGAGCAGCAGCGAGACGGCCGCGAAGACCAGCGGGTCTGTGGCCGAGACGCCGTAGAGCAGACTCGACATCAGCCGCGTGAGCGCCAACGCGCCCGCGAGCCCGAGGCCGAGGCCGATGAGCGTGAGCAGCATCCCCTGCCGGACGACGAGGCGCAGCACGTCGCGCCGCCCCGCGCCGAGCGCCATGCGGATGCCGATCTCGTGGCGGCGCTGCGTCACCGTGTAGCTCATCACGCCGTAGATGCCGACCGCCGCCAGCACCATCGCCAGCGCCGCGAAGAACCCGAGCAGCGCGACGTTGAAGCGCTGCGGCGCGACCCACTGCCCGACCAGCTCGTCCATCGTCTCCGTCCGCCAGATGAGCAGGTTCGGGTCAACGCCCTTCAGCGCCGCGCGCACGGACGCGGTGAGCGCCGCCGCGTCCCCCGCGCGCGCGCGCACGACCACCTGCGTGACGGCCGAGGGCGACTGCGCGAACGGGACGTAGTACTCGGGCCGCTCCTCGTCGTTGAACGCCGAGAAGCGGACGTTGCCGACGACGCCGACGATCTCGCGCGGCGGCAGCGGCTCGTTGTCGGGGCCTTCGAGGATGACGTGCTGCCCGAGCGCCTCCTGCCCGGGGAAGTGGCGGCGCGCGAAGACCTCGTTGATGATGATGACGGGCTTCGCGCTCTTCCCGTCCGCCTCCGCGAAGGCGCGCCCGCGCCTGAGGGGGACGCTCAGCACGCGGAAGTATTCGGGGCTGACGGTGTAGCTGCGCGCGCCGTTGCGCTCGCCCGGCGCGAAGGGCGGGCGCCCCGCGATCTGGAAGGTGTTGAAGATGTCGCTGCGCCCGAGCGGCAGCAGGCGCGTGAGCCCCGCCGCCTCGACGCCGGGCAGTTGGCCGATGCGCGCGACCGCCTCGCGGTAGTAGCCGGCGCGGCTGTCGTCGTCGGCGAACTTCTGCGTGTTGAGCGCCACGGTGACCGAGAGCACGCGCTCGGGCGAGTAGCCCGGGTCGGTCGTCAGCAACTGGCGGAAGCTCTTGACGAGGAGCCCCGCGCCGACGAGCAGCACCAGGCTTAGCGCCACCTCCACGACGACGAGCGCCGAGCGCAGGTGTCCCTGCCGCGCGCCCGCCGAGCCGCCGCGCCCGCCCTCCTTGAGCGCCGCGGCCAGGTCGGTCTTCGACGCGGAGAGCGCGGGCGCGAGCCCGAACACGAGCCCCGTCAGAATCGAGACGCCGAGCGCGAAGAGGAAGACGCGCGCGTCAATCGAACTCTCGGCGAGGCGCGGGACGTTCGCCGGGCTCAGCCTGACGATGGCCTCCACGCCCCACACGGCCAGCAGCAGCCCCGCCGCCCCGCCCGCTAAGCCGAGCAGCAGGCTCTCCGTCAAAAGCTGCCGCGCCACGCGCGCCCGCGTCGCGCCCAGCGCCGTGCGCACGGCTATCTCACGGCCGCGGGCGGCGGCGCGCGCCAGCAGGAGGTTGGCGACGTTGGCGCACGCGATCAGCAGCACCAGCCCGACCGCGCCCAGCAGGATGAGCAGCGCCGGGCGCACCCGCCCGACGAGGTCTTCGTGCAGCCGCACGACCCGCGCGCGCCGGTTCGTGTTCGTCTCGGGGTGCTCGGCTTCGAGTCTGGCCGCGACGGTCGAGACTTCGGCCGCGGCCTGCTCGAAGGGGACGCCGTCCCTGAGCTTCGCCACGACGGGGATGAAGTACGAGTCGCGGTTGCGCATCACGTCGGCGTCCGGCCCCGCGTTCTGCGCGACGAAGGGGATGTAATAGTCGAGCGCCTCCGCGTCGTCGGGCGGGAACTTGAAGCCGGGCGGCATCACGCCGAGGACGGTCGCCGGGCGCCCCGTGAGCCCCATCCGCACCTCGCGCCCGACGACTGCGGGGTCGGAGCCGAAGCGGCGGCGCCACAAACCGTCGCTGATGACGATGACCCGCGGGCCGCCCTCCACGTCCTCCTCGCGCGTGAAGACGCGGCCGCGCGCGGCGCGCACGCCGAGCGCCGGGAAGAGGTCGGCCATCACCTCAGTCCCGCGCACGCGCTCGGGCTCGTCGCCCGGCCCTAAGCTCATCACGGTGCCGACGCCCTGGTAGCCCGCGACGTACTCGAACGCCCGCGTCTGCCCGCGGTAGTCGAGCAGGTCGGGGTACGAGAGCGGCCCGCTCGGCGCCGCGGCCGCGTCGCGGCCGGTGTAGAGCGCCACCAGCCGCTCCGAGTTCTCGTAAGGGAGCGCGCGCAGCAAGACCGTGTTGACGACCGAGAAGATGGCCGTGTTCGCGCCCACCCCCAGGGCGACCGCCAGCACCGCCACCAACGTGAACGCCGGGCTCTTCCACAGAGCCCGCGCCCCGTACCGCACGTCCTGCCAGAGAGTTCTCATTGTGCTCACTCCGTTCGCGTGAACCGTCAAAGGCCGTGAACCGTCAACCGTGAACCGCGACGAGCTAAAACAGCTTTTTACCTGTCACGGTTGACGGTTGACGGTTGACGCCCCCTCACGGTTCACGTCCTTACTCGTAACGTAGCGCCACCATCGGGTCCACCTTCGTCGCGCGGCGCGCGGGGATGAGGCAGGCGAGGAGCGCGACCGCGACGAGCAGCAGCGCGACGCCCGCGTAGGTCAGCGGGTCGGTGGCCGTCACGCCGTAGAGCAGGCTCGACAGCCAGCGCGTCGCGCCGTAGGCCCCCGCGAGCCCGACGACGAGTCCCACCAGGACGAGCCCCATCCCCTGACTCAGGACGAGCCGCAGCACGTCGCGCCGCTGCGCGCCGAGCGCCACCCGCACGCCGATCTCGTGCGTCCGCTGCGCGACCGTGTAGGAGACGACGCCGTAGAGGCCCAGCGCCGTCAACAGCACCGCCAGCCCCGCGAAGCAGGCCATCAGCGTCAGCAGGAAGCGGCGCCCCGCGACGCTGCGCTCGACCAGGCGTTCGAGCGTGCGCACCTTCCACACGGGCTGCTCGGGGTCAACCGACCAGACGGTCTTCTTCACCGTCTCGGCGAGGCTCATCGGCTCGACGCGCGCGCGCACGACGAGCGTCCCGAAGATGTGCGGGTTCTGCGCGTAGGCGGTGTAGATTTGCGGGCGCTGCTGCTCGGCGATGTCGTACTGCTTGGCGTCGCCGACGACGCCGACGACCGACGCCGTCACCTTCGCGTCGGGCAGCTCCAACTGCCGGCCCAGCGGGTCTGCGCCCGGCCAGAGCCTCTCGGCCAGCGTCCGGTTGACGAGCAGGACGGGCGGCGACTGGGGGCCGTCCGCGTGCGTGAAGTTGCGGCCGCGGATGAGCGGCAGACCCACCGTCGCGAGGTAGTGCGGGTCGATGGCGTTCTCGAGCGTCTTCTGCTCCTGCCCCGCGGGCGGCGCGGGTTGGCCCGGCACGAGGTAGGTCACCGTCCCGCCGTTGCCGCTGAAGGGCAGGCCGCGCACGACCGCCGCCGACTCGACGCCCGGCAAGGCACGCACGCGCTCGACCACCTCGCGGTGGAACGCCCACTGCTGCTCGCCCTTCGCGTAGCGGTTCTTCGGGATGCGGTACTCCATCGTCAGGAGGTTCTGCGGGTTGAAGCCCGGGCTCGTGCGCAGCAGGCGGTAGAAGCTGTTGAGCAGCAGCCCCGCCCCGACGAGCAGCACGAGCGAGATCGCCACCTGCAGGACGACGAACGCCCCGCGCACGCGCGCGCGCTCGCGCCCCTCGCCGCCGCCCCGGCCGCCCTCCTTGAGCGCGCGGCTCACGTCCGTCTTCGACAGTTGCAGCGCGGGGACGATGCCGAAGACGAAGCCCGTCAGCGCCGAGAGCCCGAGCGAGAAGGCGAGCACGCGCCCGTCGAGGGCGATCCTCTGCGTCGTGGGCAGGTCGCCGGGGTTGAGCGCGAGCAGCGCGTCCACGCCCCACTGCGCGAGCAAAAGCCCCGCCGCCCCGCCCGCCAACGCGAGCAGCAGCGTCTCCGTCAACATCTGCCTGAGCAGACGCCACCGCGACGCGCCGAGCGCCGAGCGCAGCGCCACCTCCCTCTGCCGCGAGGCGCCGCGCGCCAGCAAAAGGTTCGCGATGTTGGCGCACGCGATGAGCAGGATGAGGCCGACCGCCGAGAGCAGGACGAGCAGCGCCGGCCGCACGTCCTCGACCGTCTGCTCGTGCAGGCCCACGAGCGTGACGCCGCGCCCGCGGTTCTCCTCCGGGTACGCCGCTTCGAGCCGCTCCGCGACGGCGCGCAACTCGTCCTCGGCCGCCCCGCGCGCGACGCCGGGGCGGAGCCGCCCGAAGACCCACGAGTTGTGCTGCGAGCGCACGGGGTTGTAGTTGGGCCACTTCTGCGCGGGCAGCAGCACGTCGGGCGCGAAGGCCGGGAAGGCGAAGCCCTCGGGCATCACGCCGACGACCGTGTAGGGCTCGCCGTTGAAGGTGAGCGAGCGGCCGACGACCTCGGGGTCGGCGCCGAAGCGCCGCTGCCAGAGTTCGTGGTTGAGGATGGCGACGTGGCCTCCGCCCTGCGCGTCGTCCTCCGCCTGGAAGGCGCGGCCGCGCGCGGGCTCGACGCCGACGACGGGGAAGAAGCTCGAAGTGACGAAGGCGCCGACGACGCGCTCGGGCTCGGCGCCCGCGCCCGTCAGGTTGACGCTCTGCGGGACGTAGGTCGCGAAGCCCTCGAACGACCGGCTCCCGGCGCGGTAGTCTTCGAGGTTCGGGACGGAGACGTAGTCGCGCGGCACGCTCTGCGTCGTCTCGTAGACGATGACCAGCCGCTCGGCGTCCCGGAACGGCAGGGGGCGCAGCAGCACCGCGTTGACGACCGTGAAGATGGCCGTGTTCGCGCCGATGCCTAAGGCCAGCGTCAACACCGCCACCAGCGCGAACCCCGGCCGCTTCGCCAGCGTCCGCACCCCGAACCGAATGTCTTGCAGTAGAGTCGTCATCACTTCTCCTCTCGCGGCGGTCGGGTCAGAACCGCCCGCGGTAGCGGGCGGGTGTGTCTTACTCAAGCGGGCTTTAACTCGTCAGCCCGACCCGCCCGCTACCGCGGGCGGTTCTGACCTGTCACTCGTATCTCAAAGCCACCATCGGGTCTACTTTCGTCGCCCTCCGCGCGGGGACGAGGCAGGCCAGCAGGGCGACGCAGGCCGTGAGCGCCGCGACGCCCGCGTAGGTCAAAGGGTCTGTGGCCGTGACGCCGTAGAGCAGGCCCGACAGCCAGCGCGTCATGGCGAGCGCGCCCAGCAGACCGGGCAGGATGCCGAGCGCGGCCAGCTTCAGGCCGTGCCCCACGACCAGCAGCAGGATGTCGCGCGGCCGCGCGCCCAGCGCGACGCGCAGCCCCAGCTCGCGCGTGCGCTGCGCGACCGCGTAGGCCGTCACGCCGAAGATGCCGACGCCCGCCAGCAGCAGCGCCATCAACGCCAGCCAGTTCAAAAGCACCGCCGTGAAGCGCGGGCGCGCCAGCCGCGCGGCCACCTGCTCCTCCATCGTCACGACGCGGCTCACGGCCAACTGCGCGTCGAGCCCCGCCACCTCGCGCCGCACGAGCCCGAGCGCGTCCGACGCCGTCAAGTTCGAGCGCACGGCGAAGTGGTTGAGGTTGGGTGTGCCCTGCGCGTGCGGGACGTAGATGTCGAGACGCGCGGCCTGCAGCTCGCGGTAGCGCACGTCGCCCGCGACGCCGACGACTGTGCGCCACGGCTCCTCCTCGTCGTCGGTGTCGAGTCTGAGCCGGCGGCCGACGGCGGCGGCGGCCGAGCCGAAGTAACGCTCGGCCAGAGACTCGCTCACGACGACGACCGGCTCTTGGCCTGCGCGGTCGCGCTCGTCGAACTCGCGCCCGGCCTTCAGGGGGATGGCGAAGGTGCGGAAGTAGTGCGGGTTGACGATCTCGAAGTTGGCGTCGGGGTTGTGGCGCGCCTCGTCCGCGGGCTGGCCCTCGGCGGCGAAGTCGTAGTCCCAGCCGACCGCGCCTTCGAGGGGGCGCGTCAGCACGCCGCTGGCCGCGACCACGCCCGGCCGCGCTTCGAGCCGTTCGATCAGCTGGCGGAAGAACTCGCGCCGCGCCTCGGGCGCGGCGTACTTCGCGCCGGTCAGACGCAACTGCATGGTGAGCACGCCGCGCGGGTCGAAGCCGAGCGGGACGCTGCTCAGGTTGAGGAAGCTGCGGAGGATGAGCGTCGCGCCGACCACCAGCACGAGCGTCAGCGCGACCTCGCCGACGACCAGCGCCCCGCGCAGGCGGTTGCCCGCGCGCGCGTTCGTGAGCTTGCCGCCGGCCTCCGCCAGCGTCTCGCTCAGGTTGAAGCGCGAGGCCGAGAGCGCGGGCAGCAGCCCGAAGACGGCCGTGGTGCCGAGCGTGAAGGCGACGCTCGCGAGCAGGGCGGCGCCGCTCAAACTCACGTCTCCAAGGCGCGGGATGTCGGCGGGCGCGAGCGCCACGAGCAGCTCGACCATCCACGACGCCAGCAGCAGCCCCGCCGCGCCGCCCGCGAGCGCGAGCACAAAGCTCTCGACCAGCAGTTGAGCCGCGAGCCTCCGGCGCGACGCGCCGAGCGCCACGCGCACGGCCAGCTCCCTGCGGCGCGAAGTGGCGCGCGCCAGCATCAGGTTGGCGATGTTCGCCGCGCCGACCAGCAGCAGCAGCGCCGTCGCCGCGAAGAGCGCCCACAGCGCCGGCTTCGCGTCGCCGAAGAGGTGGTCGGCCAGCGGCGTCAGCACCACGCGCTGTCCGGCGGCGTCCGTCTCGGGGTACTGCGCGGCGAGGCGCGAGATGATCGTGTTGAGGTCGGCTTCGGCCTGCTCAAGCGTGACGCCGTCCTTCAGACGCCCGACGGCTTGCAGGTAGACGACGTAGCGGTTCTCGATGCTGCGCGGGTTCGCGGACGCGAGCAGGGGCACCCAGAGGTCAACGCCCGAGGGGAAGTCGAACGAGGGCGGCATCACGCCGATGACGTTGAAGGCCGTCTGGTTGAGCGCGACGGTCTGGCCGACGACCGAGGGGTCTGCGCCGAAGCGGTCGCGCCAGAGGCGGTCGCTGAGGACGACGACGTTGGGGCCGCCCGCGCGGTCGTCCCCGTCGTCGAAGACGCGCCCCACAGCCGCGCGCGCTCCGAGGAGCGAGAAGAAGCGACCCGTCACCTTCGCGCTCTCCAACTGCACGGGCTCGCCGCGCCCCGTGAGCACGTAGCCGTAGCCGTAGACGGTCGTCGGCATCGCGGCCAGGCCGTCGAAGCTCTGCGCCTGCGCCTGCCAGTCGCGGACTTCCGCCAGGGAGAGTTCGACGAAGGGGTTGCTGGTCTTCGTGTCGCGCTTCCACGCGACGACGAGGCGCTCCTGCTCGGGGAACGGCAGCGGGCGCAGCAGGACGGCGTGGACGACGCTGAAGGCGGCCGTGCTCGCGCCGATGCCGAGCGCAAGAGTGACGACCGCCACCAAGGCGAAGCCGCGGCTCTTCAGGAGAGTCCGCCCCGCATACCTCGCATCCTGCCACAGCGCTCTCATCGTTCCCCTCTGTCGAAATCCGGGTCAGAACCACCCGCGGTAGCGGGTGGTTCTGACCCGCTACTCGTACCGAAGAGCGACCATCGGGTCTACCTTCATCGCCCTGC
>DAIRFV010000567.1:0-1595 GCA_036794905.1 Pyrinomonadaceae bacterium
GGGGTCTTCCTGGCTGCGGCGGTGGATGGCGAAGTTGGCGTAGTCGGTCGCGTTCCTCAGGCACTCGACGAGCGGGGCTTCGGGGTCGCCGTCGCCGTCGCCGTCGTCGCCGCCCGTGAGCATCTCGCGGACGGTATCGACGGCCATGCGGCTGGCCACGTCGCCGGCGAGCGCGCCGCCCATCCCGTCGGAGACGACGAGGACGACGCCCTTCGGCCCGACCTCGAAGCGCCCCAGTCCCTCGGGAATCGCCTCGCCGTCAGAACCCGTCCACGCGCCCTGCCCCGACAGGTCGAGCACGAGGAAGTTGTCCTCGTTGCCCGCGCGGACGCGGCCCACGTTGGTTTTGGCGTAGAGCTCTACGAACATAAGTGTCAGAGCGTAAACCGTGAACCGTAAACCGTGACAAGAAGATAAAGGCAGGTTTTTTTATCTTGTCTCGGTTTACGGTTCACGGTTGACGGCTAAATTTTGCTGAGTGCTTGATCCAGGTCAGCGATGATGTCCTCGGTCTCTTCGAGGCCGACCGAGATGCGGACGAGCCCGTCGGTGATGCCGAGCCGCGCGCGCGTTTCGGGGAGCACGGAGGCGTGCGTCATCGTCGCCGGGTGCGAAATCAGCGTCTCGACGCCCCCGAGGCTCTCGGCCAGCGTGCAGAGGCGGACGGATTCTAACACAGTGCGCGCGTTTTCCAGCGACCCCACGTCGAAGGCCACCATCCCGCCGAAGCCCTTCTGCTGCCGCTTCGCCAGTTCGTGTTGTTTGTGCGAGAGCGACCCGGGGTAGTAGAGCTTCTGCACCTTCGGGTGCTCTTCGAGGAAGGCCGCGACCGCCCGCCCCGTCGCGTCGTGCTGCTCCATGCGCACGGCCAGCGTCTTCGTCCCGCGCAGGACGAGCCAGGAGTCGAAGGGCGACAGGATCGCGCCCACGGCGTTCTGAAGGAAGGCGAGTTTTTCGGCGTCCTTCTCGTCGTTCAGGACGACCACGCCGCCGACGCTGTCGGAGTGTCCGTTGAGGTACTTCGTCGTCGAGTGGACGACGATGTCCACGCCGAACTCGATGGGGCGCTGGAGGTAGGGCGACATGAAGGTGTTGTCGCAGACCACGCGCGCGCCGGCCGCGTGCGCCAGGTCGGAGACGGCCTGGAGGTCGGTAATCATCATCACCGGGTTGGTCGGCGTCTCGACGAAGACCATCCGCGTGTTCGGCCTGAGGGCCGCCTCGACGTTGAGCGGCTCGGTCGTGTCCACGTAGGAGAACTCGATGCCGTAGTCGGCCAGCACGCGGCTGAAGAGGCGGAACGTCCCGCCGTACGTGTTGTCGGAGACGACGACGTGCTCGCCGGCCTTAATCAGCCTGAGCGTCGTGTCAATCGCCGCCATCCCCGAGGCGAACGCGTAGCCGAAGCGCGCGCCTTCGAGCGCCGCGATGTTGCGCTCGACCGCCAGTCGCGTCGGGTTCTGCGTCCGCGCGTACTCGTAGCCGCCGCGCGGGCGGCCCAGACCGTCCTGCTGGTACGTCGAGGTCTGATAGATGGGCACCGTCACCGACCCGGTCGTCGGGTCGGGCTCGTTGCCGGCGTGGATGGCTGTCGT
>DAIRFV010000338.1:0-6219 GCA_036794905.1 Pyrinomonadaceae bacterium
CCTCGCTCAACTCCATCGCGGCGACGGCCGTCAACGACCTCTACAAGCCCTTCCGCCCGCGGCGCGAGGACAGACACTACCTGCGCGTGTCGCACGTGCTGACGCTCGTGTGGGGCGTGGTGCAGATCGCCGTCGCGACCGCGGCGATGACGTACCCGAGTTCGGCGCTCGACAAGGCGCTGTCGGTCGCGTCGCTCATCAACGGGCCGGTGCTCGGCGTCTTCCTCGTCGGCACGTTCCTGCGGCGCGTGAGCGAGCCGCCCGCGCTCGTCGGGATGGTGACGAGCATCGTCGTCATGCTCTACGTGCGCTTCTACACGCCGCTGGCGTGGACGTGGTACGTGCTCCTGGGCAGCGGCATCACGCTGCTCGTCGCGTGGCTGGCGAGCTTCGCCTTCCCGCCCGCGCCGGCCGAGCGGCAGGACGAGCTGGCGCCCGGCGCGGCCGACTGAGTCCGTCGAGAAAAGATTGTGGCATGAGATACGGAACCATCAGCAGACGTTTAAAGGCTTCTTTGACGGCGCTCCTGTTCGCGGCAGCCGCCGCCGGGCAGCCCGTGCATTCGCAACCGACGCAGTGCGTCCAGTGGAAGGACTCGACCGGGAAGGTGTACGTCAACGGCCCGCCGTCCGTCTCACTGCGCGCGGCGGTGCTGCAAGCGGGCGTCACGCCGTACCGGCGGCAGGCGTCGGCGGTCGCGCTCAAGTGGGCCGACGAGCAGTTGCAGAAGATGACGCTCGAAGAGAAGGCGGGCCAGCTCATCTCGGTCGGCGTCAACGCGCGCTTCTTCAACCAGGAGAGCGACGAGTTCAAGGAGCTGCGCCGGCAGGTCGAGCGGAACCACGTCGGCGGCATCATCCTCTTCCGCGGCCCCGTCTACGAGTCCACCCACCTCGTCAACCGCATGCAGCGGCTCGCGAAGTTGCCGCTGCTCATCTCGGCCGACCTCGAATCCGGCAGCGGCATGCGCTTCGAGGACACGACGAACCTGCCCTGGAACATGGCGCTCGGCGCGACCGGCGAGCCGGACTTCGCGCGCCGCCAGGGCGAGCTGACCGCGCGCGAGGCGCGGGCGCTCGGCGTCCACCACGTCTTCGCGCCCGTCGCCGACGTGAACAACAACGCCGGCAACCCCGTCATCAACGTCCGCAGTTTCGGCGAAGACCCCGCGGAGGTCGCGCGCTACGTCGCCGCCTTCGTCGAGGGCGCGCAAAGTGCCGGGGTCATCGCCACCGCCAAGCACTTCCCCGGCCACGGCGACACGGCCGTCGATTCGCACCGCGGCCTGCCCGTCATCGACGTGGCGCGCGCGCGTCTGGATTCGGTCGAGCTGGTTCCGTTCCGCGCGGCCATCAAGGCCGGCGTCGGCTCGGTGATGACGGCGCACATCGGGCTCCCGCAGCTCGACCCGACGCAGGTCACGCCGCTCCCGCGCGAGGCCATCGTGCGGCCCGCCTACGCCGAGCGCGAGGTCTTCGTCGAGAACGCCGTGCTGCCCGGCACCCTCTCGCCCGTCGTCACGACGAAGCTGCTGCGGCAAGACCTCGGCTTCGACGGGCTCATCGTCACCGACGCGCTCGACATGAGCGGCCTGACCATCTACTTCAAGCAGGACGAGGCCGGCGTGCGCGCCGTGCTCGCGGGCGCCGACATGCTCTTGAAGCCCGCCGACCCGGACGCCATCCTCCGCGGGCTGGTCGAGGCGGTGCGCGGGGGCCGGCTTACAGAGAAGCGCGTCGAAGAATCTGCGCGCAGGATTCTCGCCGCCAAGTACGACCTCGGCCTCGCACTCGACCGCTTCGCCCCGCTCGACCGGATCGACACCGTCGTCGCCGGCCCCGGCGCGCAGAGGCTCTCCGACGAGGTGGCCGCGCGCGCGGTCACGCTCGTGCGCGACGACGCGAAGCTCGTCCAGCGCGCCGACGGCTTCGGGCTCCGACCCGGCGCGCGCGTCTTCAACCTCGCGGTCACGAACGGCGAAGACCGCTTCTGGATCGCCAACCCCTTCGCGTCGCAGTTGGCGCGGCTCGGCACACGACCCGAGACGGTCGTGCTCGACTCGCGCTCGACCGAGGCGGAGGTCGCGGACGCGTTGGAGCGCGCGCAGAAGGCTGACGTGGTTCTCGCCTCGATGTACGGGCGCGTGCGCTCGGGCGCGACCAACAGCGTCGGGCTCCCCGAGCAGGGCGCGCGCGTGCTGAACGCCCTCATCGAGAAGAAGGTGCCGGTCGTCGGCGTCAGCTTCGGCAACCCGTACCTCCTGCAAAGCTTCCAGGGGCTCGGCACCTACGTCGTCGCCTATGGCGACATGCCGAGCCTGCAACGCGCCGCGGCGCGCGCGCTCCTGGGCCGCGCAGACTTCAGCGGGCGCCTCCCCATCTCGCTCCCCGGCCTCTACCCGCGCGGCACGGGCATCCAGTTGAAAGCCCCGGCGACGCCGGCGGCGACTGTCTCCAGCAAATGAACCAGACACCCCCGAAGGTCTCGAAGGCTTTTCAGTTGACGGCGGCCGTCCTCCTGACGTTCGCCGTCGTCGCGCGCGCGCACGCGTCGGCGCTGCCCGCGGTCGCGCCCGCGAAGGTCTCGATGGCGGCCGACCGCCTGGCCTTCATCGACGGCGCGGTGGCCGAGTCCATCCAGCGGAAGGAGCTGCCCGGCGCGGTCGTGCTCGTCGCGCGCCGCGGCGGCGTCGTCTGGCGCAAGGCGTACGGCGCGCGCGCGCTCGTGCCCGCGCGCGAGGAGATGACGGTTGACACCCTCTTCGACGTGGCGAGCTTGACCAAGGTCGTCGCCACCTCGACCAGCGCTTTGATACTCGTCGAGCGCGGCAAGCTCCGTCTGAGCGACCCCGTCTCGCGCTACATCCCCGAACTCAAGAGCGAGGGCCGGGAGCGCATCACCGTCGAGCACCTGCTCACGCACCGCTCCGGCTACGCGCCCGACTTCGACCTGGGCGACCGTTGGGAGGGGCGCGAGGAGATGCTCAAGCGGCTCTACGCGGAGCCCCTGCGTAACGCGCCGGGCGCGCGCTTCGTCTACAGCGACATCGGCATGATCGTCATGGGCGAGATTGTCCACAGGGTTTCGGGCGAGCCGCTCGACGCCTTCGCGCGCAAAAACATCTTCGAGCCGCTCGGGATGAAGGACACGGGCTTCCGCAGGATCGGCGTCGCCGACGAGTCGGAAGCCGCCGTGAGACGCATCGCGCCGACCGAGTCCGTGCGCGGGATGCGGAGCTATCTGGGAGGCACGGGCGACGCGGGCACGTCCGGCGAGACGATGCTGCGCGGGCAGGTGCACGACCCGACGGCCAACCGCATGGGCGGCGTCGCCGGCCACGCCGGGCTCTTCTCGACCGCCGACGACCTCGCCGTCTTCTGCCAGATGATTCTGAACGGCGGCGAGTTGGGCGGCGTCCGCATCCTCTCGCCGCTCGGCGTCGCCGAGATGACGCGGCCGCGCCAGGTGACGGAAGACGGCGGCGCGCGCGGCCTTGGCTGGGACGTGAACACGACGTTCTCGACCAACCGCGGCGACCTCTTCCCGCCGGGCTCCTTCGGCCACACGGGTTTTACGGGCACCTCGCTCTGGGTAGACCCCGCGAGCGAGACGTTCGTCGTCTTCCTCTCGAACCGCGTCCACCCGGACGGCAAGGGGGACGTGGGGCCTCTGCGCGGCCGCGTGGCGAACGTCGTGGCCGGCGCCGTCACGGACACGGCGGTGGTCGCGCGCGCGCACGCCGAGCAGACGCGGTACGTGCAGGACATGATCGGAGGGCTCGCGAAGTTCACCTTCACCGTGAGCGAGGCGCGCCGGGCGGAGGAGGGCGGCGCGCTCACGCCCGAGCAATCGGACGTGCTCAACGGCATCGACGTGCTCGCGCGCGACGGCTTCAAGGAGTTGCAGAACCTGCGCGTCGGGCTCATCACGAACCACACGGGGCGCGACCGCGCGGGCCGCCAGACCATCGACGTGCTGCGCGAGGCCCCGGGCGTCAAGCTCACCGCGCTCTTCTCGCCCGAGCACGGCATCCGCGGACAGGCCGACGAGAAGATTTCGGACTCGAAGGACGAGAAGACAGGGCTCCCCGTCTACTCGCTCTACGGCGAGACGCGGCGGCCGAAGCCGGAGCACTTGAAGGAGCTGGACGCGCTCGTCTTCGACATCCAGGACATCGGCGCGCGCTTCTACACGTACATGGCGACGCTCGGCCACGCGATGGAGGCGGCGGCGCAGGCGCGCGTCCCCGTCATCGTCCTCGACCGCCCGAACCCCATCGGCGGCGCCGACGTGGAAGGCCCGCTGGCCGACGCCGACAAGCTCTCGTTCACCGCATACCACCGGCTCCCCGTCCGCCACGGGATGACCTTGGGCGAGCTGGCGCGGCTCTTCAACGAGGAGCGCAAGCTCGGCTGCGACCTGCGCGTCGTCAAGATGGAGAACTGGCGGCGCGGGATGTGGCTCGACGCGACGGGGCAGGTCTGGGTCAACCCCTCGCCGAACATGAGGAGTTTGACGGAGGCGACGCTGTACCCGGGCGTCGGGCTGCTCGAGTTCACGAACGTCTCGGTCGGGCGCGGGACGGACACGCCGTTCGAGCTGGTCGGCGCGCCGTGGATTGACGGGCGGAAACTGGCGGCCTACCTCAACGGGCGGAACCTCGGGGGCGTGCGCTTCGTGCCCGTGAGGTTCACGCCGCGCGCCTCCGTCTTCAGGGAGCAGGAGTGCGGCGGCGTCAACCTCATCATCACCGACCGCGCGCGCTTCCGCCCCGTGCGCACGGGGCTTGAGCTGGCCGTCGCGCTCCGCAGGCTCTTCCCCGCGGACTGGAAGGTCGAGGACTACAGGCGCCTCCTCGTCAACGACGACACCCTTGAGCGCGTCCGCCGCGCCGACGAGCCCGAGTCAATCGAGCGCGCGTGGCAGCCCGCGCTCGCCGAGTTCCGCCGCGCCCGCGCGCGCGCGCTGCTCTACAAATAGAGAGAGTTATGTTGGGGGCATTTAACCACAGAGGCACAGAGACACGGCTTTAAGGGCAACAGACAAAAAGCTGTGTCTCTGTGCCTCTGTGGTTAAATGATTATTCGCACCTCGACGCTGACGTTTCAAAGACTGCCCGAAATATTTCCCCCAGGAGGAGAACCATGCGCTTCCGTCTTAGACTCTTCATCGCCCTCGCGCTGGTGTTGACGGCACAGGTCAGCGCGCTGGCGTGGCACGACACGGGGCACATGATCGTGGCGCAGGTCGCCTACCTGCGCCTCAGCCCCGCGGCGAAGGCGAAGGTTGACAGCCTGCTCGTCGCGGCGCCGGGCCGGCGGCCGCTCATCACGCTCTGCGCCGGCTACTACACGCCCGAGACGTGCGAGAAGACTTACGACCCCATCCAGATCGCCGTCTGGATGGACGACTTCCGCGGCGACTCGCTCAACTCCACCTACGACACTTGGCACTACATCGACTTCCGCCCCATCTGGGACGGCATCCCCGAACGCACCAACGTCGGCGCCGAGCCCGAGAACGTGTTGTCGCGCCTCTACTGGGCCATCAACACGCTGCGGAAGGGGGCGGGCTCGAACAAGACGGAGGCCGAGACGCTCGGTTTCCTCTACCACCTCATCGGCGACGTGCATCAGCCGTTGCACGCGGCGACGCGCTACTCGGCCTCGAACCCGAACGGCGACGCGGGCGGCAACGGGTTCAGGGTTCAGCTGCCGGGTGAGACGCGCCCCAGCGGCCTGCACTTCTTCTGGGACTCGGCCGCCGGGCAGTACGGCGTCAGCCCGAAGCGCCCGCTCGACCAGGCGGGCAAGGATCGCATCCTCGCGCTGGCGCAGGCGGCGATGAAGGAGAACCCGGCGGAGTCTATGCCCGAGTGGAGCGACCTCGACCCCCACACGTGGGTCGTCGAGAGCAACACGCTCGCGCGCAACGTCGTCTACAAGAACATCACGGAGGGCGGCACGCCCTCGCAGGCGTACACCGACGCGGCGCAGAAACTCTCGCGCCAGCGCCTCGCCCTCGCCGGCTACCGCCTCGCCGGAGTCCTCAACGCGCTCTTCGTGCCGCAGCCGGAGAAGAAGTAGACAGGAGTCAGTAGGCAGTAGGAAGACGAAGCGGCGCGCCCGGCCCGATGGCCGAAGGCGCGCCGCCTCTTTTTCTACTGACTCCTGACTCCTGACTCCTGTCTACTTTCCGATTAAAACCTCAAACCAGCCT
>DAIRFV010000339.1:0-2016 GCA_036794905.1 Pyrinomonadaceae bacterium
GAGGTGGCCGTCGTCAAGCAGACGACCGCGCCGCAGGACTACGAGTTCGAGCGGCAGATGTCGGCCGACGAGATCATCGCCTTCCAGCGCCTCGTCCGGCAGGTGCCCGTCTCCGACACCGTCGCGCGCTACGCCGTGCGTCTGGTGGGCGCGAGCCGCCCCGGGTCGGAGTCGGCGCCCGACTTCGTCAACCGCTGGGTGACGTGGGGCGCGTCCTTGAGGGCCTCGCAGTTCCTCGTCCTCGGCGGCAAGGCGCGCGCGGTGCTGCGCGGCCGCTACAACGTCTCGTGCGAGGACGTGCGCGCGGTGGCCCCGGCCGTCCTGCGCCACCGCGTGCTTTTGAACTTCCAGGCGGAGGCCGAGCGGGTCGATGCCGATCAGGTCATCCGCAAGTTGATTGAAGCGGTGCCCGAGCCGAAGTCGGGGTTGTAGATGGAGTATTCCGTCAGGCGCGCGACCCTCGAAGACCGCGCGGCGCTCGAACGACTCATCGCCGAGTCGGCGCGGGGCCTGAGTCGCGGCGACTACTCCGGCGAGCAGGTCGAGGCGGCGCTGGCTTCGGTCTTCGGCGTGGACACAGACCTCATCCGCGACGGCACCTACTACGTCGCGGAGGCCGAAGGCGAGGCCGTCGGCTGCGGAGGTTGGAGTAAGCGCAGGACGCTCTTCGGCGGCGACCGCTACGCCGCGCGCGACCCGGGCTATCTCGACCCGCGGACGGAGCCCGCGAAGATACGCGCCTTCTTCGTCCACCCCGGCTGGGCGCGGAGGGGCGTGGGCGGCGCGATCCTTGAGACCTGCGAGCGCGAGGCGGAGGCTCACGGCTTCCGCGCTCTCGAACTGATGGCGACGCTCCCCGGCGTCCGCCTCTACGCCGCGCGCGGCTACGCGGCGGGCGCGCGGGTCGAATATGAGATGGCCGACGGCGTCACGATAGAGTTCGTGCCGATGCGGAAGGAGTTGAAAGAAGTGATGAGTGACGAGTGATAAGAAGCAAAGTATGGACTTGTCTTCTCTCATCACTCATCACTCATCACCCAGTTTTATGTGGTGGAAGCGGGACAAAAAAGTTAAGGCGGCGGAGGCCGGGTCGGCGCGGGCCGACACTTCCGCGCGCGGGGCGCCGCGGTTCCTCGACCCGGAGGTGCTGGCGCGCATCGGGTCTCTGGAGCTGCTGGCGCGCGCCGTCGTCGAGGGCTTCATCGCGGGGCTGCACCGCTCGCCGTTCACGGGCTTCTCGACCGAGTTCACCGAGTACAGGCAGTACAACCCGGGCGACGATTTGCGCTACCTCGACTGGCGTCTGCTCGGCCGCACCGACCGCTTCTTCATCAAGAAGTACCGCGCCGACACGAACGCGCAGGTGACGCTGCTGGTGGACACGAGCGGCTCGATGCACTACGCGGGGCAGGAGGGCGGCGTGACGAAGCTCCAGTACGCGCAGTTCCTCGCCGCCTCGCTCGCGCACCTCGCCGCGCGGCAGCAGGACTCCGTGGGGCTGACGGCCTTCGGCGAGAAGATTCACACGCACGTCCCGGCGCTCAACCGCACGGGGCACATGCGGACGATCTACGGGCGCCTCTCGACGCTCGAAGCGGGCGGCGAGACGCGCCTGGCGGCAGCGCTCCACGAGACGGCCGACCGCCTGACGCGCCGCGGCGTCGTCGTCCTCGTCTCGGACTTTTACGAGAGCCCCGAGCGGTTGGCGGGCGCGTTCCAGCACCTGCGCTTCCGCGGCCACGACGTGATCGCGTTCCACGTGCTCGACCGCCGGGAGGTCGAGTTCGAGTTCGACGACGCCATCCTCCTGCTCGAAGACGCGGAGACTTTGGAGCAACTGCCCGTGCTGCCGGACGTGGTCGCGGGCGGCTACCGCGAGCGCGTCCGCGCGCACATCGAGGCGCTGCGCGCGACGTGCGCCGCCAACCACGTAGACTACGAGCTGGTCACGACCGACCGGCCCCTGGACTTCGCCCTCTTCTCCTTCCTCTCGCGCCGCGCGGGCAAGGGGTAAGA
>DAIRFV010000339.1:2116-6219 GCA_036794905.1 Pyrinomonadaceae bacterium
GATGTCTTTCCTGAATCCATTCTTCCTGCTCGGGCTGGCGGCGCTGGCGGCGCCGGTGCTGGTGCATCTGGTGCGGCGCACGCGTGCGCGGCGGGTGGAGTTCCCGGCGCTCTACTTCGTGCGCCAGGTGCCGCAGCGCACCATCCGGCGGAGGACGTTGCGCGACCTGCTGCTGCTGGCGCTGCGGTGCCTCGCGCTGCTGCTCGTCGTCTTCGCCTTCACGCGGCCCTACTTCAGCACCGCGGGCGCGGCCGCGGAGTCCGAAGAATCGCGCTCGACCGTCATCCTGCTCGACTCCTCCCTGAGCATGAGGCGCGCGGGGCTGTTCGAGGAGGCGAAGCGGCGCGCGGACGCGCTGGTCGGCGAGGCCGCAGGCGAAGAGCGCGTGGCGCTCGTGAGCTTCGGCGAAGGGTACGAGGTCGTGAGCCGTTTCACGGCGGACAAGAACGCCCTGCGCGCGTCGCTCGCGGGTCTCGCCGCGGGCTACGAGGCGACCGACTACGAGCAGGCCCTGCGCGGCGCCGAGGCGCTCTTCGGGGAGTCGAAGGCGGGCGGCGCGCGGCGCGTGCTCGTGCTCTCTGACTTTCAGGCGTCGGGCTGGGACGCGGGGCGCGCGACGTTCAGGCTCCCTTCGGAAGTGCGCCTCGCGCTCATCGACGTGGCGGGCGCGCCCGAAGGGAACGTGGCCGTCACCAACGTCGAGGCGCGCGGCGCCGTCTACGGGCAGAAGTACGCGGACAAGCTCGCCGTCCACGTCGCCAACTTCGACGACGAAGAGCGCGGCCCCGTCACGCTCGACTTCCAGATTGGCGACCAGACGGTCGAGAAGCGCGAACTCCAACTCGCGCCGCGCGAGGAGAAGGTCGTCGAGTTCACGGATTTCAACCTCGCCGAAGGCGTCAACCGCTGCGCCGTGCGCCTGCGCTCGGAAGACTTCGCGCACGACAACGACTTCTACTTCACGCTCAGGCGCGAGGCGCAGGCCCGGGCGCTCATCGTGGACGGCTCGGCGCGCGGCGGCGACAGTTTTTATTTGCAGAGCGCGCTCGCGGCGGGCGGCGACCTGCCGTTTACGTTCGAAGCGCGCGGCGCGGGCTCGGTTGACGCGAACGCCGTCGAGGCGCGCGCGCTCGTCATCCTCAACGACGCGGGTCTCGCGCCCGGCGCTCTTTCGGAGAGCGTCGAGCGCTTCGTCGAACGGGGCGGCCGCCTCGTCATCGCCGCGGGGCCGAACACGAAGCCCGAGAGTTTCAACCGCGCCTTCGGGCGCGTCGCGCCCGCGACTCTGGTCGAGGCCGTCCAACTTCAGCGCGGCGAGAGCGTTGCCATGACGGCGGTGAAGAGTTCGCACCCGGTCTTCGAGGTCTTCAACGAGGGCGGGCGTCTGCCCGCGGCGCGCGTCTACGGCTACCAGCGCGCGGAGCCGCGCGAGGGCGCGTCGGTGCTGGCGAGCTTCGAGGACGGGAGCCCCGCGCTGATCGAGGCGGGCGCGGGCGCGGGGCGCGTGCTGCTGTACACCTCGACGCTCGGGATGACGTGGAGCGACCTGCCGCTGTCGCCCGTCTACCTGCCGCTCGTGCAGCAGATGGTGCGCTACCTCGGCGAGCGCGAGGTGAGCGCGTGGCAACGCCTGGGTCAGGCGTTCGCCGTGGCGAAGGGGACTGAAGGCGCGCCGCCCGCGGTGGACTCGCCGTCGGGCGCGCGCCTGAAGACCGGGGGCGTCTCGCAGGACGGCGCGGCGCTGCTGACGGGGCGCGAGCCGGGCTTCTACCGTCTGCGCTACAGCGCGGGTCACGACTTCGTCGCCGTCAACGTGGACGGGCGCGAGGGCGACTTCGCGAAGCTGAACCAGGAGGAGTTTCTCGCGGCCTTCACCGGCGGCGACCCGGCCGCGCCGCGCACGCCGGACGCGGCCGCGCGCGAAAGCGGCGAAGAGACGGAGGCGCGGCAGCGCGCCTGGTGGCCGCTACTCCTCGCGGCCCTCCTCCTCCTCGCCGCCGAGTCGGTGCTCGCGCGCCGGACGAGGGTCGTGAAGACGATAGGGGCGTGAACCGTCAACCGTGAACCGTGACAGGTAAGAGCCTGTTTTATCTCGTCACGGTTCACGGTTCACGGGTCACGCTCTCAGAGGCGTGATATGAATTACCAGGTCGGACAACTGCAAGAGCTTCTGAGGCGTGCGCGACGGCGGCGGCGGGCGTTGCTGGCGTTGCGCGGGGCGGCGGCGTGTCTGGGGGTGCTGGCGTGCGTGCTGCTGCTGTTGGGGTGGGGCGCGTACCGCTACCGCGGGAACGAGGGGGCGCTGTTGGCGCTGCGCGTGGGCGCGCTCGTCGCGTTCGTCGCGGCCGCGTACCTGGCGCTGGTGCGGCCGCTCGCGCGGCGCATCGGGGACGTGCGGCTGGCGCGTTTCATCGAGGAGCGAGCGCGCGGGACGGAGGAGAGGCTCGTCACAGCCGTCGAGTACGGGGAGGGCGAGGAGGCGGGCCGCGTCTCGCGCGCGCTGCTTGAGCGTCTGAGGTCGGACGCCGACGGCGCCGCCGCGGGCGTTGACCTTGACCGCGTGTACAGCCGTCGTGTGATTGCGGCTTACGGCGCGGCCGCGTTGGCGAGCCTTTTAATATTCGTCGGCGTGTTGAAGTGGGGGCCGCGCGGGGTGTCGGAGGGCGTGGCGCACCTCGTCGCGCCGTCGGGGATGGCGGCCGAGGCGGACGCGCGGGCGATCAAAGTTAAGCCGGGCACGGCGCGCGTCCCGAAGGGCTCGGATCAGGAGATCGAGGCGTCGCTCGCGGGCTTCGAGTCGGAGGCGGCCTCGTTCTTCTCGCGCGCGGCGGGCGCGGGCGACGACGCGTGGCAGGGGCAGTTGATGGAGCAGGCCAGGGCGCGCGGCGAGTTCCAGTTCTCGCTGCTCAACGTGCAGGAGTCGGCCGAGTACTTCGTCGAGTCGGACGGCGTCCGCTCGGGCGTCTTCCAGCTCGAAGTCGTGGACCTGCCCTTCGTCAAACAGCTCGACCTCGTGCTCAGCTTCCCGGCCTTCGCGCGCATGGCGGCGAAGACAATCGAGGACGGCGGCGACGTGGCGGCGCTGAAGGGGACGGTCGTGGCCGTCACGGCGCGCCTGTCGGGCCAGGCGCGCTCGGCGCGCATCGTCTTCGCCGACGGGCGCAAAGCCGAGATGAAGGCCGCGGGTCAGGACTTCGTCGGCGCGCTCACGGTGACGGGCGACACGAGCTACTTCATCGAGCTGACGAGCGTGGACGGCGAGGTCTACCGCGGCTCGAACGAGTACGACGTGACGGCGCTCGAAGACATGCCGCCGACCGTCTCGTTCGAGCGCCCCGGCCGGGACACGAAGGCGACGAACCTCGAAGAGGTCTTCACGCAGGCGCGCGCCGAGGACGACTTCGGCGTCGCCTCGATTGAGCTGTTCTTCTCGGTCAACGGCGGCGACGAGCGGCGCGTTAACTTGCAGGAGTTGAGCCGCGACGCGGCGCGGAGCCTGACGGGGACGCACACCTTCTTCATGGAGGAGTACAAGCTCAAGCCCGGCGACTTCATCTCCTACTACGCGAAGGCGCGCGACGCCGCCAGCGAGACGACGAGCGACATCTACTTCATCGAGGTCAAGCCCTTCGAGATGCAGTACAAGCAGTCGCAGCAGCAGGGCGGCGGCGGCGGCGGCGGGGGCGAGGGCGGCGACCAGGATCAGAACGCCCTGACGCGGCGGCAGAAGGAGCTGATCGCCGCGACGCACAGGCTCATGCGCGAGGGGCAGCGCTACACGCCGCAGGAGCGCGCCGACGGCTACGAGACGGTCGCCGCCGGGCAGGAGAAGTTGAAGGCGGACACGCTGGAGTTCGTCGAGCGCCTGCGCCGGAGGATGGGCGAACAGCTCGAAGGGCGCGAGGAGCTGTCGCGGATGGCCGAAGACCTGCGCGCGGCCGCGCGCGAGATGGAGGGCGCGCCGCCGCCGCTGCGCAAGCAGGCGGGCCGCGACGCCCTGCCGCCCGAGCAGCGCGCGCTCCAACGCCTGCTCGCGGCCGACGCCATCTTCCGCGAGATGCAGGTCGCCTTCGGCAACCAGCAGGGCGGCGGGGGCGGCGGCG
>DAIRFV010000568.1:0-1592 GCA_036794905.1 Pyrinomonadaceae bacterium
TGCGCGGCCACCCGGCCGTCAAGGACGTGGCTGTCGTTGACCAGGAAGACCCGAGCCGCAACAAGTTCCTCTGCGCCTACGTCGTCCCGCGCGAGCCGGTCGAGTTCGGCGCGCTGCGCGACTACATGGCCGAGTACCTGCCCGACTTCATGCTCCCCTCGGCCTTCCTCCTGATGGAGAGGCTGCCGCGCACCATCAGCGGCAAGGTGGACCGCCGCGCGCTGCCGCCGCCCGCGCAGCAGGCCGGGCAGGGCGCCGACTACGTCGCGCCGCGCACGCAGGCCGAGGAGGTCCTGGCGGGCATCTGGGCGCAGGTGCTCGGCGTGGCGCGCGTCGGCGCGCGCGACAACTTCTTCCACCTCGGCGGCCACTCGCTGATGGCGACGCAGATCGCCTCGCGGATGCGCAACGCCTTCCAGGTTGACCTGCCGCTCCAGAGCCTCTTCGAGACGCCGACGGTCGAGGGGCTCGCGGCGCGCGTCGAGCGGGCGATGGCGGCCGGCGAGGGTCTGACGACGCCGCCCATCGAACGTGCGGCGCGCGCGGGCGCGGCGCCTCTGTCGTTCGCGCAGCAGCGGCTGTGGTTCCTCGACCAGATGGACGAGGGCGCCGCCGCCTACAGCATCAACAGCGGCCTGCGTATGACCGGCGCGCTCAACGCGGCGGCGCTGGAGCAGGCGCTCACAGAAATCGTGCGGCGGCACGAGGCGTTGCGCACCTCGTTCCCGGCCGAGGCCGGCGAGCCCGCGCAGGTCGTGGACGAGCGCGCGCCGCTCTCCCGCGCCTACGCCGACCTGCGCGCGGCGCCCGAGGGGCAGAGGGATGACGAGCTAAAGCGGCTCGGCCGCGCCGATGCGCGGCGCGGCTTCGACCTGACGCGCGCGCCGCTGCTGCGCGTCACGCTCGTCAGGCTCGGCGAGGAGGAGCACGTCCTGCTCCTGACGATGCACCACATCGTCTCGGACGGGTGGTCGATGGGCGTGCTCGTCTCGGAAGTCTCCGCGCTGTATGAAGCCTACGCCGCGGGTCGGCCTTCGCCGCTCGCCGAGTTGCCGGTGCAGTACGCGGACTATGCCGCGTGGCAGCGCGGGTGGTTGAAAGGAGAGGTGCTCGAAGGTCAACTCTCCTACTGGCGCGACAAACTCGCGGGCGCGCCCCCGCTCCTGGAACTGCCGACCGACCGGCCGCGCCCGGCCGTCCAGACCTACCGCGGCGCGCGGCGCGTCCACATCTTAGACCTTGAGGTGGCGCGCGCCTGCCGCGCCCTGTCGCGGCGTGAAGGCGCGACGCTGTTTATGACGCTGCTCGCAGGCTTCCAGGCGCTTCTGTATCGGTGGAGTGGGGAGAGCGAGGTCGTCGTCGGCACCCCGGTCGCCGGCCGTTCGCGCCCCGAGCTTGAGCCCCTGGTCGGCTTCTTCGTCAACACGCTCGTGCTGCGGACGAGCGTCGAGGGTGGCGCGAGCTTCCGCGAGCTGGTGGGGCGGGTGCGGGAGACGACGCTCGAAGCCTTCGCCCATCAGGACATCCCGTTCGAGAAGCTGATCGAGGAACTCGCGCCGGGCCGGAGCCTCTCGCACACGCCGCTCTTCCAG
>DAIRFV010000072.1:0-2029 GCA_036794905.1 Pyrinomonadaceae bacterium
GCGAAGTCCATCAGGATGAAGGTCTCGGAGCGCGTGCCGTCCGCCGAGGGGTCGGCCTTGAAACTGGGGATGTTGACGACGGTGAACTCGGGGGCGTGACTGCCCTCGCCCGCGTCGTCGTTGATGAACATCGTGCGCGCGAAGAGCGAGTGCCAGGCCAGTTCCGTGACGATGCGCACGGGGAGGCGGTAGCTCGGGTCTGCGCCCGCGTAGGTGTCCTGCACGAACAATTCGCGCGTCGAGGCGTAGCGCATCATGCGGTCGCGGAGGCGGTCGAACTTGTCTTGCGGAAAGTCTTTGTTGACCTCGCCCCAGAAAACGTGCTCTTCGCTGGAGGGCTCGCGGACGATGGCCTTGTCCTTGGCGGCGCGCCCCGTGTGCTCGCCCGTGTCGACCAGCAGCGCGCCGTGCGCCGAGATGAAGCCCTCGCCGCGCCGCGCGACCACCTCGTAGAGTTCGGGGGCGTTGAGGTTCCAGTAGACATCCCGCTCGGGGCGGATGCCCAAGCGGTCGAGCCCCACGTCGCTGCGCCTGCGCCCGTGCTCACGCGGCGCGACCGTCTGTTTAATGGCGGCCATATGTTCTCCTATGAAAATTTCGTGAACCGTGAACCGTGACAAGTGAAGGACAGTTTTTTATCTCGTCACGGCTTACGGTTCACGATTTACGCTCTCTTTGTTGAATGCTCGAACAAACGCGGCCCGGACGCAGGACAGGAGCGCGGGGCCGCCTGCGCGGGGGCGTGCGGCCGTGGCGCTCCTGTGATGTGTCGGGACTCGTGCGTGTCGCGTCGGTTAAAGTTTGTCCTTCTCCCGCCGCTCCTCGACCAGCTCGCGCAGCGCGACCGCGAGGTCGCGTGCGGCGCGCTCCAGGCGGTCGGCGCAGGCCTCAAGCTCGTCCACGCCGCCCGGCCTCGTACGCGCGGCCACCGCGGCCAGCGCGTCCTCGGTCTGTAAATTCAGACGTTCCGCGGCCGACTGCACCTCTTGCTCCGCGCGCGTGAGCGGCTTCGAGGGAGAAGTTGAACCTTGTGTACTCACCAAAATCAGCCCTGCTTGTCCGATAGGATTGCTCGGCCCGCGTCGGCCACCCGGCCCCGCGCGACCCGCGCGCCCTTAGAGTTCCTGACGCGCCCGTCCAAGATAACAGAATGAGTTCGACTCCGCCATCTCTTACACCAACCCGCGCGCACATTTCAAGAGGCGAGGCCGCGGCCGGCGACTTGAAGGGGCCGGGGACGTACGGCAGATGACGCCGCCGCTTTTGCCTTCGCGCGCGGGTTTTGTTATTCGTGTGTGCGATGAGCGGCGTGCCCGGCAGGCGTGAGTTCAAGGCGAGCGAGTGGCGTGTGGTCGAGGCGCACCGCACACCGGCGCGCGTGCAACGGCTGCTCACGGGGATGAAGTACAACCGCGAGCTTGCGGGCGGGACGCTGCGCAGCTTCCGCGAAGTCCTGCGCCGCGGCGAGGCGCACTGTCTGGAGGCGGCGCTCGTCGCGGCCGTCATCCTCGAACAGCACGGCTACCCGCCGCTCCTCCTCAGTCTCGAATCGCAGGACGAGCTCGACCACGTCGTCTTCGTCTACCGACACGAAGGGCGCTGGGGGTCTGTCGCGCGCTCGCGCGACCTCGGGCTGCACGGCCGCCGCCCCGTGTTCCGCTCCTTGCGCCACCTCGCCTACAGCTACTTCGAGCCCTACGTGGACACGACGGCGCGGATCACCGCCTACGGCCTGGCGAGCATGTACGAGCTGGGCGGCTACGACTGGCGCTTCTCGCCGCGCAACGTCTGGAAGGTCGAGCGCCACCTGCTGGAGATGCCGCACAAGCCCCTGCCCTCCTCCGAGCGCCGCTACCGCCAGCTCCTCGCACGCTACGAGGAGTTCCACGCACGCCACCCCGACCGCTCCCCCGACTACTTCGACAGCCGCGGCACGTGGATGCGTTGAAGGGCGTGAACCGTGAACCGTCAACCGTGACGAGATAAAAGACAGCTCTTACTTGTCACGGTTGACGGTTCACGGTTCACG
>DAIRFV010000072.1:2129-22782 GCA_036794905.1 Pyrinomonadaceae bacterium
CGACAGACGCTGGTGGCAGAGGACGGCCGTGTAGAGCGAGTCGCGCGCGGCGCGCGTGCGCGGGTAGAGGCGCACCACTTCGAGGTAGAGCGCGACGGCGCGCGCCGCGCCCTCGTGCTCCTGCACGTAGTCCCAGACGGTCTGCGCCTCGGCCGGCGCGCGGTAGTTCGACTCGCCGAGCGAGCCGATCATCGTCGCGCGCATGCCGCCCCACGCCGCCGGGTTGTAGAAGAGCAGCTCGCCCTCGTAAAAATAGCTCGCCAACTGGTAGAGGGCCTCCGCCTTCTCCTCGTCGCCGCGCGCGCGCTCCACGTCGGCCTGCAGGCGTTCGAGCGCCGAGAGCGTCTGCATGTCGCGCAGGAGCCAGTCGGCGTAGACGCGCGTGTCGCGCGGGGCCGCGGGCGCAACGTCTTCGCCCGCGGCGGGCGGGGCGTCGAACGCGCCGTCTTCGTACCAGTAGGTGTGTCGGAAGTGCAGCTTCGGGTGACGGGGGCCTCTGTCCGAATAAGTGTCGTAGTGGTGGTAGTCCTGGCTCGAAAGGCTGTAGCCCTCGGCGGAGGTGCGTACGCGCGAGAGCGCGGCGCGCGCCTCCCGGTAGCGGCCGGCGCGCATGAAGCGCAGACCCAGCGCGTAGAACAGCTCGTCGCGCCGCGGCGAGTCGTCGTGTTGGGCGACGAAGGAGGCGAGCTGGTCGGGCGTCATCAGCACGTCCACGAAGTAGGCCACGTCCGGGTCGTAGCCGAGCGCGAGGTACTGTTCGAGCGCGCCCGCGAGGTCGCCCATCTCCTCGGCCGCCGACGCCGCCAGCTCGCCCGCGCGCCGCGCCATCTCCGACCGCGGCGACCCGGCGACCACGAGCCCGAGCGACTTGCGCGCGCCGCCGTAGTCTCTCAGGTGGTACGAGGCCACGCCCTCGGCCCAGAGCGCGCGCGCACGCTCCTCGCCGCTCAGACCCGAGGCGAGCGCGCGCCGCGCCGCTTCGAGCGCGGGCTTGGGCCGGCCGAGTTCTAACTGCGCGCCCGCGAGCCTGACGAGGAACGCGCCGCCCGTCCGCGCGCCGGGGTGGCGCGCGACCATGCGCGAGGCGAAGTCGGCCGCGCGGCGCAGCTCCGCGAACTCGATGCGGCCGCGCAGTTGCGCGTACGTCTGCTCCTCCCAGCGCTGACTATCGCGCGACGAGTAGTCCGACTTGTAAGGGTTCTTGTCTGAGAAGTCGTTGATGGGCAGGTCGTTTCCGGCGGCGTAGTTGTAGACGCTGTGGTAGGCGTACGTGAGCGCGGCCTCGGGCTCGTCCTCAAGGTCGCGCTCAAGTGCGTCGAGGTCTGCTTCGCCGGCGCGGCGGCGCACGAGCCTGAGCGAGATCACGGCGAGGTCGCGCCCGGCCGTGTCGCCCTCGTCGGCGAGCATGCGGTAGTACCACGCGAGCGCGCCGGCCGTGTCGCCCACGCGGTAGTCGAGGTACGCGAGCCAGCCGCGCGCGTCCGAGGCGTGGCGGCCGCGCGGGTAGTCCGCGAGCAGTTGCGTGAAGTTCTTCCGCGCGCGCGCCCACCACTCGTCGCGGCATTCGGGCTCGCGGCACGGGTCTAAGAAAGTGGCCGACTCGCCTTCGATGTAGACGGCGCTCGCCCCCAGAGCGACGCGACCCGCCATGAAGAGCGCGGCCTCGCGCTTCTCGCCGCGCGGGTGGCGCCGCGCGGCCGACTCGAACGCCTCGCAGGCGTCGCCCTCCACCCCCGCGCGGTAGACGCCGACGGCGCGCAGGTACGCGACGTTGTCGGCGAGGTTCGGGTCGCGCGCGGGCGCCGCGAGCCGTGCCTCTACTTCGACCGGCCAGTTCTCCATCGCCGCGGCGCGGCGCGACTCGTCTGCGCCGGCCTCGGGCCGGGGCTGACTGAGCTTGCGGCCGTCGTGCTGCCACTTGTCGTAGGCGGCGCGCGCTTCGATGTACGAGCGCACGTCCGCGGGCCGCGAGCCGCGGCCGGCCGCGGCGAGCGCGTCGAGGTAGTCGAGCGCGGAGTTGCGCCAGTCGCCGCCGTAGTAGGCCGTGCGCTCGACGTAACGGTCGAGCAGTTGCCGCGCCTTCTCAAGCTCGCCCGACGCGACCGCCTGGCCCGCGTCGTCCCACAGTTTGTTGACCTCGGCCTCGCGCTCCTCGTAAGACAGGCCGTCGCCGACAGTCGGGACGGAGCCCTCGGATTCCGACGGCAGCGGCGGCAGGCGCGCGCGCCACCCCTCGGAGTTGAAGCCGAAGCGCACGGAGTTGTCGAACCCGCTCCAACCGCAGCCCCACGCCGCGCCCGCGCACGCCGCGAGCAAGCACAGGAACAGGCAGAACGCGGACGCGCGCGGGACGCGTGGGGCGATTCGTTTGACGCCCGCCGTGTCGGTTCGTTCGAAGCCCGCCGTGTCGGGCGCACCCGGCGCGGGCGCGTGAGTCGCGGGCAATTGCCCCCCGGGCGTGTGAGCCGCGGGCGCGTGAGCCGCGCGCCGCAGCTTTCGGCGCAGCCGTATCAAGCGGCGCAGCCGCAGTATTCGCAGGCGCGCCGGACTGAGCCCGCCGCGCGCCGAAGCGCCGCCGCGTCGCGCGAGTTCGCGTCTCATCTCCGAGTCAAGACTCATCGCCCCTCCGCCCCCCTCGTCGTCACGCCCAACACACGCTCCCACGCGCGGCCGTCGTCGCGGCGCACGGCGACCGAAGCTTCAAGCGCCGCGGGCGGCCCGCCCTCGAAGCTCAAGCCGGCGCGCGCACGCGCCCCCGCGGGCCACGCCCGCGCCCCGAGCCGCACCAACGTCGCGCGCGCCGCGCTGCAAGGCCGCGGGGTGCCTTCGAACTCGCACAGCGTCTCGAACGTGTCGAAGCCTTCGAGCCGCGTCACGCCGCGCACGCCGCCGCGCGGCACGCGCAGGCTGACGGTGAGCGCCCCTTCGCCGTAGACCGCGCCGCCCGCGCCGTCGTTCTCCGCCGTCAAGACCAGAAGGTTGTCCGCCGCCCCTTCCACGTCAACGCGCCCCGCGCTCAGGCGCGTCGAGAACTCGGGCTCGCGATCCGTGAGCGCGGCCTTCATCTCCGAGAGGCGGAGCGTGGTCGCGTCGCCGCGCGTGGGCAGGCGGAAGAGACAAATGCCGAGCAGCTTGTCGCCCGCGCCTTCCCGTACCCCCCGGACGGACGCGCGCAAGCTGCCGCTGCCCGGCACTTCGAGGACGATCCGTTCGCCCGCGCGCAGCGCCGTCCCGTCGAGGACGGTTTCGGCGCGCGCGCGGAAGACGTATCGCCACTCGCCCGCGGGCGGCGCCGCACCCACGCGCGCGCCGTCTCCCTCGGCGCCCGCTTGAAAGGCGCGCCGCCCGACGAGTTCAAGGTTCGAGTCTGCGGCCACGCGCGCCGGGTCGAGGTCGCCGCGCAGCTCGACGAGACGGCCCCGCGCGTCGTACACGAGCGCGTGGCCGTACGCGGCGAGCCCCGCGTAGAAGGGCTCGCCCAGCTCGCGCGCGCGGGCCACGCCGCGCGCGACATCAATCGGCGAGCTGATGGGAATGCTGCGGTCTGCCGTCGCGGGAATCTCCGCGCCGTAGAACTGCGGCGCCCAGAAGTCCACCTCCCCGAGCACGCGCGCCAGCTCCTTCGACTCCATCCACGTCGGCAGACCCGTCACCGACAGCTTCACGCCCGCCGGCAGCGCGAAGCGCGTCTCGCGCAGCACGCGGGCGTAGCGCGTGAGCAGGCGCGTCGGAACGTCGAGGTCGATCTGCAGACCCGCGACCCGCGCGCCGTCGCGCTCGGCGCGCGCCGTGTCCGCGCCGAGCGTCTCGACGAAGGCCGCGCTCAGCTCCTTCTCAGCGATTCGCCCGAACTCCGCGAGCAGCCGCGGCGTCGCGTTGTAGACGAGGTGCAGCTCGACGCCGCGCGGCATCGCCCCCTCGACCGCGCGCACGCGCTCGACGCGCCACGCCTTCAGGTCGAACTGTCCCGCGCGCAGGAAGAGCGTGCGCGCGCCCGTCTCGGCGGCCGCGCGCTCGACCTCTTCCTGCGTCGGCGCCTCCGTGCGCCACGACCAGAAGGCGACGGCCGGCTCGCCCGGGCTCCACACGCGCGGCGCGCGGGCGCGGCGCCAGCCGGCGGTCAGCAGCATCAGCGCGAGCACCGTCCCGGCCGCCGCCAGCAGCCTCAGAGCGTCGCGCCTGCGCGTGTGTCTCCCGAACATCGTCTTGATGTTGAGTGCGGGGCGCGCCCTCCCCAGTGCACGCCCCGCGTCCGTGGGCGACGGCCGGCCCCGGCCGAACTGCGAAACGTCCGGGGCCGCCGCGCCGTGTGTGATTATCCGCGGCCTCGGAATTCGCGCGACGCGGGCAACAACAGCGCCCGGCACGGCAGCGTGCCCCGCGTGCCTGTGTCTCTCCCAACCCGCGCGTGTGTGGCTAACCACATTGACCCGCGGGCGGCCTCGGGCGATTGTTACGCAAGCTCGTTTGAGAAAGGGTTGGAGGGCGCGTGATGAAAGCCTTGGAAGGTTTGACGAAGCTCGTCGTCGGGACGAGCAAATTCGGCGACCACCTGCTGAAGAAGAAGACCAGCGGCATTCTCGTCGCCGCTCTCGCCTTCCTCTGCGGCGCCGCCCTGGTCTACCCACTGAGGCGCGAGCCGGCGGCGACGCCCGCCCCTCCGACCGCCGCCGCCGAAACCGCGCCGCGCGCCCTCACGACCTTCGAGCCGGCGTGTTACGACGCAGAGGGGCGCGACACCACGGGGCTCGAAGACTGGAAGAATCAGCACAACGGCACGACGCTGCGCCTGGACTACGACCTGCTGTCGCCTCAGTCCGTGCGGTCGAGCGCCCGAGTCGTCATGCTGCCGACGGGGGGCTCGCTCGCCGGCGCGGGCAACATCCTCTACCTGCTCGACGCGGGCGGGCGCGTCGTCTGGCGGCACACGGCGGCGGAGCGCATCAAAGACTTCGTCCACGTCGCGGCCACCGGCACGATCTACGCGACGACCGGCGTCAACGACATGATCCTCCTCGACGCCGCGACGGGCGGGCGCGTGCTCCTCGCGGCGGGCGGCGACGGCGTCGGCTACCGGCAGGTGCTGGCCTACGGCGAGGACGTGTGCCTCGTCGTCGAAGACTGCCGCCGCTACCGCACGGACTGCCACGGCGGGCACAGGCCGATGCAGGATGGCGTCTCGGCGTGGCGAGGGACTAGAATGCTGTGGCACACGTTCGTCCCGGCCGACGCGGAGCTGCAAGTAGTCGGGTCGAAGATTCACGCCGTCACCAGGACGCAGAGCAGAATACTCGTCAGGGAGATAAAGGTGCCGCCGGGTCGCTCTTGACTCCCGCGCCGCCGCCCCCGCCATGCCCATCCTGATCGCCGAAGACAACGTCGCGCAGCGGCGCTACCTGAGGGAGCTGCTGGAGCGCGAGTTCGCCGCCCACGCCCCCGTCATCGAGGCCGCCGACGGCGAGGAGGCCGTCCGCGCCGCCCTCAAAGACCGCCCCGAGCTGTGCGTCTTCGACATCCAGATGCCGCGCCTCTCCGGCGTCAAGGCGGCGCGCGCCGTCTGGCGCGACTTCCCCTCGGCGCGCATCATCTTCTGGACGCAGTTCGCGCACGAGGTCTACATCAACGAGCTGCGCAAGATCGTCCGCTCGGTCGAGCCGCAGCCCGCCTACGGCTTCATCCACAAGAACAACCCCGAGAGCCGCTTCCTGCGCTTCGTCGCCGCCGTGCTCGAAGACGGCGCGGACATGATCGACCCGGCCTTCAAGGACTCGTTCAAGCGGCCCCTCCTCACCGAGTTCGAGGCCGAGGCGCTCTACTACCTCGCGCTCGGGCTCTCGAACTGGGCCATCGCGCGCAAGTGCGCCCTCTCCCTGCGCGGCGTGGAGAGCAGACTCGCCACGCTCTACGAAAAGCTCTTCGTCTCCATCCCCGAGGGCACGCCCCACGAGGCTTACGACAAGCTCGCCTACAACATGCGCACGCGCGCCTTCTTCGAGGCGCTCAGGCGCGGCCTCATCAACTCCGACGAGCTGGAGAAGGCCGCCGCCGACCTCGAACACTGGATCGAGCGCGACTGCAAGCGCTTCCTCGACGAGCACAAGTAAAAGCAGTAGACAGTAGTCAGTAGTCAGTAGCCAGTAGTTGAGATGGGACTACGCGGAAAGCGGAAAGTGTCGGTCGGAGGGCAGGGGGCCGCGCGGCTCGGTCTCCTGTCTGCTCTTTGTCTACTGTCTACTGTCTACTGTCTACTGTCTACTTCCTTACCCCCTTCCGCCCACTCCCGACAGCAGAACGCGCTCGCCCCGACGCTCCACCGCTGGGGCGCGGTGACGCTCTTCCACGGGCTGCCCTCGGATCAGGTGCGCGCCGTGGCGCAGGACGCGGAGGGCGTGATGTGGTTCGGCACCGACGCGGGGCTGGCGCGCTACGACGGCCGCCGCGTGCAGTCGGTGACGAGCGAGGGCCTGGCCGGGCCGCGCGTGCGGGCGCTCGCCGTGGGTGCGGACGGCGCGCTGTGGGTCGGGGCCGACAGCGGCGCCTACGTGCGCCCGCCCGGCGCGCAGGAGTTCCGCCGCGTCGAGGAGGCGCGCACGAAGACGGTGCTCGCCGTCGCCACGGCGCCCGAGCCCGGGCGCGCGCTGCTCTCGACCGCGGACGGGATAATCTTCGACTGCCGCCTCGGCGGCGACGGCTCCCTGACGGCGCGGCAGTTGGGCGAGCGTGTGACGGTCGCCGCGGGCAAAGCGCAGGCGTTGGAGATGTCGAGCCTCGCGCTCGCGGGCGGGACCATCGTCGTCGGCACGCGCGGCCGCGGCCTCATGACCATCGAGCCGGGACTGACGGGGCCGCGGGGCGAGGCCAAGGAGGTCGCCGCGAAGCCGCGCGCCTTCTACGTCGAGGCGATGGCGCGCGACTCCTCGGGCGCGCTCTTCTTCGGGGCGCAGACCTCGGCCGCGGACAGCGGCCTCTTCAAGGTCGAGGTCGCGGGCGACAGGTCGGAGGCCGCGCTGCGGCCGTCGAAGGTCGCGGGCGCGGCGACCGGCAAGGTGACGGCGCTCGCGGCCGGGCCGGACGGCGAGTTGTACGCGGGCACGGCCGAGCGCGGCGTCTTCCGTCTGAAGAACGGGCGCGTCGTCGAGCGCTTCACGTTCGCGGGGACGGCCGGCGGCCTGCGCTCCGACACGGTCAACGCCATCTTCGTTGACCGCGAGGGCGTCGTGTGGTTCGGCACGCCGCGCGGCGTCTGCCGCTACGACCCGCGGGGCGTGCGCGTCGAGCAGTTGTCGGAGGCGTCGGAGTCGAACTTCATCCGCACGCTCTACCGCACGGCGTCGGGGCGGCTGCTGGCGGGGACGAGCCGCGGGCTCTTCGCGCGCGACGACGGCGTGGGCGGCGCGTGGCGCGAGGTGGCGGAGGTCGCGGGCAAGACCGTCTACGCCGTCGCCGAAGACAGCCGCGGGCTCCTGCTCGTCGGCACGAACGCCGGCCTCTTCGTCGGCCTGCAGACCGACGGCCTCAAAGAGAAGGCGGCCGTGCGGCTCGCGCCGGAGGAGAAGGCGAAGGCCGTGGGGGACGCCGACCCGAAGCGGGTCGAGGGCGGCGCGGAGAAGCCCCCGGGCGTTGACGAGAAGGCCGCGGTCGAAAGCGAGAAGCCGGTCGGCGAGTCGGGTCACACCGAGGAGGCCGACGCGTCGGCGAAGGGCGGCGAGGCGGCGGCCGTTGAGGGGAAGGAGGAGGTTCAAACTAAGAAGGCCGCGGAGCCCGCGCTGAGCGGCAGCGTGCGCGCCATCGCGCGCTTCGCGGGCGGCGTCTACGTCGCCTCGTACGGGCGCGGGCTCGAACGCTTCCTCGGCCCCGGAAGGCGCGAGCTGGTCTGGCCGCGCGCGGGTCAGGACGAGCGCGGGCGCGAGGTCGTCAGCCTCTACGCCGAAGAGTCTACGGGTCGCCTCTGGGTCGGGACGGCCAACGCGGGCGTCTTCTACTTCGACGGCTCGACCGTCAGGGCAGAGCCCGCGCTCGCGGCCGTCGAGCGCACGACGGTCTGGGGCGTCTCGTCGGCCGAGGGCTGGCTCTGGCTCGCCACCTCGCGCGGCCTCTACGCGCTGGGGCCGGGCGGCCGTGTCGTCGAGGCCGCGGGCGGCGTCGATGCGCGCGCCGTCGTCGCGACCGAGGGGGGCGGCGCGCCGCAGGCGTGGTGCGTGACGGCGGGCGTCGGGCTGCTGCGCGTCGTGTTGGACGAGCAGTTCGGCGCCATCGCGTCGCGCCTCGGCACGGAGCAGGGCTTGCCGACCGACAACGCCTTCGCGGTCTTGCGCGCGCGGGGCGGGCCAGACCCGACGCTCCTCGTCGGCACGACGCGCGGGCTCGTGCGCTACGAGCCGGGGACGCTCGCGCCCGTGCTGCGGCTCGTGCGCGTCACCTCGTCGCGCGCCATCCAGCCCGAGGAGTTGCAGGGCGGAGGGCTCCGACTTCAGTACCCGCAGAACGGGCTCGCGCTCGACGTGGCGGCCTCGGCCAGCCGCACCTTCCCCGAGCAGTTCTTCTACGCCTTCACGCTGCGCGACGCGAAGGGGCAGGTCGTCAAGCAGAAGCTCTCGCGCGACTCGCAGTTCCAGGCCGAGTCGCTCGCGGCCGGCGCCTACGCCGTCACGGCGCGCGCCTACACCTTAGACCTCGTCCCCTCCGACACGCTGGTGCTCAACTTCGAGGTGGCGCGCGCGCCTTTTCCCCGCACCATCGTCGCGCTCTCGGTGCTGCTCGCCATCGCGCTCGTCGCGCTCGTCTGGGCCGTCCTGCAACACCGGAGCGTCGTGCGCAGCCGCGAGGAGCTGCAAGAGGCCAACCACCAGCTCGCCGCCGCGCGCCTCCAACTCGCCAGCGAGGCCGAGGCCGAGCGCCGCCGCATCGCGCGCGACCTGCACGACCAGACGCTCGCCGACCTGCGCCGGCTGCTCCTGCTCACCGACGAGATGCAGCAGGCGGGGCCGGCGGCGACGGGCTCGCTCGTGACCTCGACCACAGGGGCGACGGGGGCGACGGGGGCGACGGGGACGGCGGTCGCGGACGCGCCCCGCTTACGCGCCGAGATCGAATCCATCTCGCAGGAGGTGCGCCGCATCTGCGAAGACCTCTCGCCCTCCGTGCTTGAGAACGTCGGGTTCGCCGCCGCGCTCGAATGGGCCGTGGCCTCGGCCTGCGCGCAGCAGCCCGCCGCGCACCGCTTCGCCTACGACTTCGTGTGCGACGAAGACCTCGAAGAGCGCCTCGCGCTGGCGGCCGGCGTCCAGATGCAGGTCTACCGCATCGTGCAGGAGGCCGTCAGCAACGTCTGCCGCCACGCGGCGGCGGAGCACGTCTCTTTGAGCGTCCACCTCGACGACGCGGGCGACTTCGTCCTCAAACTCTCCGACGACGGCCGCGGCTTCGACGCCGACAACAAGCGCGCGCTCAAGGGCCGCGGCCTGGCCGGCATCCGCGCGCGCGCCTCGCTCATCGAGGCCGAGGCCGGCTGGTCGCGGCGCGAGGGCGGCGGCACGGTCTTCACCCTGCGCAAGCGCGCGGCCGCGCGCCGCGCGGACGCCTGAGCCCCGATGCAGACCACACCCCTCCGCATCGCGTTCGCGACGTGCGAGTACGTCACGGAGAAGTATTTCTACGGCGGGCTGGCACAGTACACGCACCGCGTCGCCAGGGCCCTGGCCGGGCTGGGTCACGACGTGCACGTGGTGACGCTCTCCGAAATCGACGACGCGGAGTTCGAGCACGAAGGCGTCAAGGTTCACCGCGTCAGGGGGGGCCGCCTCCTCGCGCGCTTCAACCGCCTGACGCGCCACCGGCTCGGCGTCACCGCGCGCTTCCTCGACCTGAGTTTCAAAGTCCACGGCGAGCTGCGCCGGCTCCACGCGCGCGAGCCGTTCCAGCTATTCCAGTTCCCCACCTACTCGCTCTGCGGCCTCGTCTCGATGCTGCGCCGCCTCGGCGTGCCGCACGTCCTGCGCGCCTCGTCCTACCAGCCCACCCTGAACGAAGCCGGGGGGATCAAGCCGTCGCCGGACTCGCGCGCGGTCGAGCTGCTCGAAGCGTTGCAGTTCCGCCTGAGCCCGCACGTCTACGCCCCGAGCCACGCGCTGCAGAAGGTGCTGGCGGAGCGCGCGGGGCTGGGCGGCGTGCGCGTCATCCGCTCGCCGTTCTACGTCGAGACCGGCGAACTGGACGACTCGGTCTACGAGCGCCTCCTGCGCGGCAGGAAGTACCTGCTCTTCTTCGGACACTTCCAGTTGCACAAGGGCTTTCACACGCTGGCCGACGCGCTGCCGCGCCTCCTCGAACGCTTCCCCGACGCGCACGCGGCGCTCGTCGGGCGCGACACGCCGACCCCGCTCGCCCCCTCGATGGCCGACTACGCGCGCGCGCGCTGCGGCGCGGACGCCGACCGCCTCGTCTTCGTGGGCAGCCTGCCGCACGCACAGCTCTACCCGGTCATCGCGGGCGCGCACCTCGTCGCCATGCCGTCGCTCGTGGACAACTTCCCGAATGCCTGTCTGGAGTCGATGGGGCTCGGCAGGCCCGTGGTCGGGACGACGGGGACGAGCCTCGACGAGTTGCTTACGGAGGGCGAGACGGGCTTCCTCGTCCCGCCGGGCGACGCGGGCGCGCTGGCCGAGGCCCTCGCCCGCGCGTGGTCGCACCCCGGCCTCGAACGGATCGGCGCGGCGGCGCGGCTGAAGGCGTCGGAGTTCGCGCCGGAGCGGACGATCCCCGCGCTGCTCGAATACTACGGCGAGGTGCTGCGCGGCGCGGCGCCCGCCCCGGCGCGCGCGGCCTGACGAAAAAGCGCTGCGGCGCGCGCGCCTTTCGTGGTAATCTCTGCGCCGTTTCCCTTTCGTCTTTGTCGCCCGACCTTACTGAAATTTATGCCGCAGAAACTGAGAGGCTTATTCAAACGGCTGCTCCTCGCGTGCGCCCTCGCGGGCGTACTTCTGCCCGCGCCTGCGGCGCTCGGCCGCCAGGAGCCGGCGCGGCGGGACGAGGCGGCCGCGCCGGACGACGACGAAGAGCCCGTCCGCATCGAGACGGATTTGATCCAGACCGGCGTGATGGTCTTCGACAAGCAGGGGCGCTTCGTCGACGGGCTCAAGCAGGACGACTTCGAGCTGACGGTCGAGGGCGGCGCGCGGCCCATCTCCTTCTTCGAGCGCGTCGCCGCCGCCGCCCCGCCGCAACCCCCGTCGCCTACGCCGCCCGCGCCGGCCGGCGGGCGCGGCGCGAAGGGCGCGGCCCCGCCGAGCGTCGAGCGGGCCCCGGGCGCGCCGCGCACGGTCATCTTCTTCGCCGACGACCGGCACCTCAGCTTCGAGTCGCGCCACCGCGCGCGCGACCTCATCAAGCATCTGATTGAGGCGGAGATGACGGACGAGGACACGGCCGCCGTCGTGTCGAGCAGCGGCCGCATCGGCTTCCTGCAACAGTTCACGGACAATCCCGCCGTGCTGCGCGCGGCGGCGACCCGCCTCGGCGACGACAAGAACCGGGAGGACGGCGACCGCCTGCGCCCGCCGATGTCGGAGACCGAGGCGCTGCTCATCGACCGCAGAGACCCGCAGGTGACGGAGCAGTTCGCCGCCGCCATCATCGCCGAGGGGCTGGCGTGGAACATGGAGGACGCCGTCCTGCAAGCGCAATCGCGCGCGCGCAACGTCCTCCAGTTGGCCGGCGCCCTCGCGCGCAACACCTACCAGACGCTGGAGCAGACCCTGCGCCGCTCGGCGCAGATGCCGGGGCGCAAGATCGTCATCCTCATCTCGGACGGCTTCCTCCTCGACCCCTCCAACACCGACTCGGCGCAGCGCCTGCGGCGCGTGACCGACGCGGCCGCGCGCGCCAACGCCGTCATCTACACCTTCGACGCGAAGGGGCTCGACGCCACCCCGCCCAAGAGCTGGACGGCCGCCGGCTTCCGCGTGCAGTCGGACGAGCGCTTCTACATGCAGGAGCCGCTCGCCTCCATCGCCGAGCAGACGGGCGGGCGCCTCGTCAAGAACAAGAACGACATGCGCCCCGACATCGAGCGGGCGCTGGCCGAGGCTTCGCGCTACTACCTGCTCGCGTGGCGCCCCGACCCCGAGGCGCGCGGCAAGGACAAGTTCCGCCGCATCGAGGTGAAGGTCAAGGGGCGGCCCGAGCTGTCCGTGCGCTTGCAGAACGGCTACCTGGAGGAGGTGCCGAAGCCGGAGCCGGCGAAGGCCGAGAAGGGCGGGGCCAAGAACCTGAAGGCGGGCGCGGCCGCCGCCGCCCCGCCGCCCGACCCCGTGCAGGAGCAGCTGCGCGCGGCCGTCAACTCGCCCGTGCCGCAGACGGGGCTGCCGACCGCGCTCGCCCTCAACTACTTCGAGAGCGACGCCGGCCCCCTGCTCACGGCGTCGGTGCGCGTCGAGGGCTCGGCCGTCAACTTCGCGCGCGAGGGCGACAAGGTGAAGGCGGAGGTGGACGTGGTCGGCGTCGTCTACGACTCGAAGGGCAAGCCGGAGCATACCTTCAGCAGCCGGCTGTCGCTCAACGCCCCGGCGTCGCGCTTCGAGGGCCAGCAGACGCCCAACGTCTTCTACAACTACGAGACGAAGCTCGCGCCCGGGCTCCACCAGGTGCGCGTGGCCGCGCGCGACGTGAAGACGGGCCGGGTCGGCAGCGCCGTGCAGTGGGTCGAGGTGCCCGACGTCGCCGCGCGCAAGCTCGCGCTGAGCAGCCTGATCGTGGCCGAGGCGACCGCCGCCGCCGCGAGCCGCCTGACCGACCCCGCCGCCGCGACGAAGGCCGACACGCTCCTTGAGCCGGCCGCCGCCGAGATCAGCGTTGACCGCCGCTTCGGGCGCTCCTCGACGCTGCGCTTCCTCGTCTACATCTACAACGCCGCGCGCGGCGGCGCCGTGCCCGACGTGACCTTGCAGACGCAAATCTTCCGCGGCCGGCAGGCGGTCGTCAACGCGCCGCCCGCGCGCGTCAGGGCGGAGGGCCAAGACCCCGCGCGCCTCGCCTACGCGGCGGAAATACCGCTCGCAGGTCTGCCGCCCGGCCGCTACTCGCTCCGCGTCACGGTCGGCGACCGCGCGACGAAGGCCACGGCCGCCGAGCGCGTGACCTTCGTCGTCAAATGAAGTGCGCGAGCAACTCGCCGCCCCGCGGCGGACACCCGTAAGCAGGAGGGGGGAGAGTCAGTGCCCGAGTTCATCGAAGCCCCGTCGGTCGTCGAGGCCGTGGGCAACAAGCCGAAGATCATCGAGGAGTACGTCGGCCGCGTGAACACCGGCGGCGGCGACCTGAGCGTCGCGCGGATGCGCAGCCCCGGCGGCTGGGAGGAGCCGGGGCAGCGGCCCGAGTTCGACGAGTACACCGTCGTCCTGCGCGGCCTGCTGCGCGTGAAGACGGAGGGCGAGACGTTCGACGTGCGCGCCGGGCAGGCCGTCATCACGCGGCGCGGCGAGTGGGTGCAGTACAGCACCCCCGAGGAGGAGGGCGCCGAGTACGTCGCCGTCTGCCTGCCCGCCTTCTCGCCCGACACCGTCCACCGCGACGCGTAGAAGACTCGCGGAAGTTCCCGACTCCCGCGGCGGTTAACCAAGAGAGGCTCGCACACCATGACATCCAGCAAACAATTTCTGGCCTGCGTCTGCGTCGCGGCGGCGGTGTGGGTTCTGGGCTGTAGCAAGCTCGGCGGGGACTCGCCGCCGGCGAACACGGCGGCCGGCAACAACACTGCGAGCGCCACGCCGGCCGCCAACTCCACGGGGGCGGCCGCGCCCGAGACCGGCGTCGAGAAGGTCAAGCCCGCGCCCGGCACCGGCAACGTGCAGGGCAAGGTCATGTATAACAGCAAGCCCGCCGAAGGCATCGAGGCCAAGCTCTGCGAGAAGTTCAACCAGTTCTTCGGCGGCTGCTCGGGCAAGACCTACACGGCGAAGTCGGACGCGGCGGGCGAGTACGTCATCACGAACGTCCCGCCGATGACCTACGAGGGGCTGATGGTGCGCGTCTTCGACACGGACTCTTACGTCTTCGCCACGACGGGCATCGCCGGGCTGAGTTCGGCCCAGTACGAGGTCGCGCCCGACAAGACACTCTTCGTGCGCACGTCGCACCTCTTCAAGTCCGACCTCAAAATCCTCAACCCGAAGGCCGGCTCGAAGGCGAGCGCGCAGGGGCTGGAGCTGAAGTGGCAGGAGTACCCCGACGCGGCCTACTACAAGCTCAGCCTCTACCCTTCGGACGCGTCCGTCACGTCGCCCTACGTCGGCCAGCGCGTCGAGGCGACGACCTTCCCCGCCGACAAGCCACTCCCGAAGGGCGAGTACCGCATCCAGCTCGAAGCCTTCAACGGCTCCGACCAGAAGCTGGCCGAGAGCGCGCGGGACATCAAGTTCACCGTGACCGACGGCTCGTGAAGTCGCGGGCGGGAGTAAGTCCCGCGCGCCGAAAGCTCAACATGACGGTGAAGGGTTTCAAGGACGGTTGGATCGCGGTGGACGCAGGCGCCGACCCGCGCCACTACATCCGGCTGGCGGACATCGCGCGCGGCGGGTGCGAGGACGACCGCTCCCAGTACCGCAACCTCTTCGAGACGCTCGGCCCCTTCGAGGGCGAGCACGTCCTCGACGTGGGCTGCGGGACGGGCGGCGCCGTGCGCGCGCTGGCGGCGAACTTCCCCGGCGTCGAGCGCGTCGTCGGCATCGACTTGAGCGAGACGATGCTCGCCGAGGCGCGCGCGCGCACCGGCGCGGGGACGGCGGCGGCGGTCGAGTTCGTCCCCGGCGACGCGCACGCGCTGCCCTTCCCCGACGACTCGTTCGACGCGGCCTTCTCGCTGCGCGTCTTCGAGATCATCGGCGAGCCGCGCCGCGCGCTCGGCGAGATGGCGCGCGTGCTGCGGCCGGGCGGGCGCCTCCTCATCAACGGCCCCGACATGGACGCCTGGGCCATCGACTCTTCAGACCGCGCGGTGACGCGCAAGGTGCTGCACCACGCCGCCGACGTGGAGACGAACGGCTGGGTCGGGCGCCAGCTCCCGGCGTGGTGTAAGGAGCTGGGGCTGACGGACGTGCGCGTCACGCCCGTCGGCGTGCCCGTCACGCAGTTCGGCGCCCTCTACGAAATCTGCCTGCGCGCCTTCGTCGAGAACGCCGCGGCGGCCGGCACGCTGACCGCCGAAGAGGCCGCGCGCTGGGTCGAAGACCTCCACGAGCGCGACCGCCGCGGCCACTTCTTCTGTAGCCAGACCTTCTTCCGCGTCTGCGCACGAAAAAAGTAGACAGTAGACAGTAGTCAGTAGTCAGTAGCGCTCCGCGTTGTGGGCGTTGACGGATGACAACCGCACGGTTCGAGCGGCGAATGTCTTCCTACTGACTACTGTCTACTGTCTACTGCCTTCCCTCACATTCCCCGCGGCTTCGCCTCGACGGGGCCGCCCGCGTCGAGCCAGGCGCGCCAGCCGCCCTTTAAGACCCGGACGCGTTTGAAGCCCGCGGCCGCGAGCGTCTGCGCCGCGCGGACGGCGGCCTCGTCGTCGGGGCAGGCGCAGTAGGTGACGACCGACGCGTCGCGCGCGAGGTCGCGCAGCGGGGGCAGCGCCAGCCGCGCGCGGAGCCTCCGCTCCTTGATGTGGATCGCGCCCGAGACTTTGCCGTCGCTCGACGCGTAGGCGTTGGCCGAGCGCAGGTCGATCAACGTCACGGGCTGGCCCCGCGTCAGCTTCTCCTTCAGCTCGGCGGCGGAGACGAACTCGGCCGCCCTGGGTTCCGCCCCGCCCTGCGCGCCCGCGGGCGCGGCGCCGGGGCCGAACAACGCCGCCGCCCACGCGGCGACGAGCGCGCACGCGAGCGCGCGTGAGTGTTTGAGCCTCATTCTCGTCATCTCCTTCACAAGCCTCTTCACTGCTGCACGGTTCTGACCGCCCCGCCGTGCACGACGCGCGCGGGCGGCGGCGGCTCGTATCCGCGCGGGTCGTACCAGAGGTAGTGCGCGCCGTTGTAGTAGAGGAAGCCCGCGCGCCCCCCGACCGTCTCGTCTATCACGTCGCCGAGCAGGCGCGGCTGCTTCCCGCCCTCGCCCGCGGCGCGCGCGGCCGTTCGCGCGCGCGCTCTGAGGCGCTCGCCCGCGGCGTCCTTCAGCACGTAGGTCTGCGTCGCGCGCGGGTCGCGCCAGCCTTGCGTGCCGTAACCGTGGATGACCGCGAGCAGCGCGTCAGACTCTTCGACGAGGACGCGCCGCCTCGCCTCGCCGTAAGAGGCGGACGCGGCCGCGAACGGGTCTTTGACGATCCAGTTGGCCAGCTCGTCATTGATCTCTCCGAGCCTGCCCGGCGCGACCGCCACCGCGACGGCGAGGTCTTGCGAGTCGTCGCCGTTGAAGTCGCCGACGGCGAAGGAGGGCGCGCGCGCGGGGCCGACGTTCACCGCGCCTTTGAAGATGCGTTCGACGGCGCCGCCGACTTCCGCGGCGCCGGGCGGCGGCGGCTCACGCGCGGGGGCGGCGGCCGCCTCGGTCGTCAACGCCGCGGCCGACTCCGCGTGCGGAGGCGCCGCGGCGGGCGGGGGCGCCTCGGCCGCCACGGCCTGCCGGCGCGACGCGGAGCCGGCGCAGGCGGCCGAGAGCGCGCAGACGGACGCGACGCAGAGGATGAGTGCGGGCGCGAAGATTCTGCTCGACATCCTTTTGTCCTCGGGATGAATGCCGGGGGTTTCGGGGCCGCGGGCCGTCCCCTCTTCAGGGGACGGCCCGCGCCCTTCTTCAGTGCCGTCGCACGGCGCCGTGAGTCACAGCGACTTCAGGAACGCGACGACATCATTCTTGTGTGCGGCGGTCAGGGCGTTGAAGGCGTTGCGCGTCGAGGTGGCCTGCCCCGCGTGGCGCTGGATCGCCTCGTTGAAGGTGAACGACAGCCCGTCGTGCATCAGCAGCGGGCGCGTGCGCACGCCCCAGAGCGGCGGCGTCCGCACCATGTTGCGCGTCGCGGCCGGGCCGTTCTGGACGATGCCGTCGCCGGTGCCGATGTTGTGCAGCAGGAAGTCGCCGAAGGGGCGGATGCGCTCGTCGCCGAGCACGGCCGGGACGGTGAACGCCCCGCCGTTGATGAGCGTGCCGGCCGGCGCCGTCACTATCGAGGGCGTGTGGCAGTGCGCGCAGCCGATCTGCGTGAAGATCGTCTGGCCGTTCTGCGCGGCCGCCGTGATGGTGCCGCGCCCCGGCGCGCGCGTGGCCCGCATGAAGTTGGCGAAGGCTTCGGCGTCGAGGCCGTCGTCCTCGGGGTCGGCCACCGTGTCGAAGGCCGCGACCGACTGGCCGAGCGAGTTGTTCTCGACCGTGCCGCCGTTGCCGTCGAACGGGTTGGTGATGCCCATCTCGTTCAGGTAGGCGTCGCCGGAGAACGAGACGAGGCTGGCGTGCTGGTTCTTCCAGCCGAAGCGCCCGACGCGGAGCGTGCCGTTGGCCTCGACGACGGGCACGTTGATGATCGTGCCGCGGAACTCGGCCGGCTGCGCGTTCCTGATGTCGGCGAGCGTGCCGTTCGCGATGGCCTCGACGAAGCCGTCGCCGATGGTGTTCAGGCTCGTCCGAAACGTCCGGATGTTTTCGAGCGGGGCGTTGTCGAGCCGCTCCTGGATGGGCGCGGCGATGGCGCGCAGTTGGATGAGCGACTGCCCGCCCGGCGGGTTGACGAAGACGCCCGAGGAGTTCAGGTGACCGGCCCGCAGCTCGTTACTCTGGCTGATGCCGCCGGTCTCGGGGCTCTGGTGGCAGGAGCTGCACGCCACGTCGTTGTAGGTGGGGCCGAGCCCGTCGTCGGCCGTCTCCCGCTCCTCGAAGATGAACTTGTTGTCCTCGAACGAGCGGTTGGGGACGGGCGGCCCCCCGACGCACTCGTCGATGGGCGTGCCGCGCGGCCCCAGCCCGTTGAAGAGGTCGTCGGTGAGGACGTTCAGGTCGGTGGTCGGCGCCTCCTGGATGGTCTGACTCTCGACCGCAGACCTCGAAGCGGACGCGAGCGCCAGGGCCATGACGATGACCGTCACGGCGGACAGTTTCAGGATTTTCATGTCGGTCTCTCCTTTGGCGATTCGGGGGGCACAGGAGGCCCCCGCGGGAAGGTGCGTCGCGGCGCGCGGCGTTGAGAGGGTGGCCGCGCGCCTCAGGTCTATCGCCCGTGTGTTCGCCCTGGAAGGAAGTTCTCTGCCCGCGGGTGCGAGGCGGCGCGGCGGCGAAGGGGCGTCGGCCGAGAGCCGCGCGTCTCAGGGTCTTCGGGAGGCGGACGGGTGGCCGCGGGTGACGAGACGACCGGCGTCCCTCAAGGCGTACAGGGAAATGCGCTTGAAAGATGCCGGCGCCCAGGCCGCTGGCGCCGCTCTCGAAAAGCTCTGCGGAGGCAAAGAAGGTTTGACTGCGCGTGGCGCAGCCCACGGTGTAGCTTTAGCCTGTCGAATCCCCTGGTGAGAGGTCGGGCAAGTGACTTGAGACGGGAGCGTCTGGCTAACGTTGCGCGGGGAAGCCTAATCCCGCCGCGCCCCGTTGTCAACATTTTTTAGTAGACAGGAGTCAGGAGCCAGGAGCCAGTAGAAAAGAGAGGCGGCGCGCCCTCAGCCTTCAGGCCGGGCGCGCCGCTGTGTCTTCCTACTGGCTCCTGGCTACTGGCTACTTCCCTACTGTACCGTCGCGGGCAGGAGCGAGCCGCGCCGGTCGGTGGCGACGCCGCGGCCGTCCTCGATGACGCCGATCATGCCGTGGAAGTGGATGTCGCTGCCCGCGAGGACGAGCAGCACGTCGCCGGCGCGCACGTCCGGGTTCTCGACGGTGAAGCGGACGACCGTCGCGTGGCCGTTCGACGCCTCCAGCGTCTCGAACTCGAAGGTGTCGGCGTCCACGACGATGGTCTGCGAGTTGTTCGTGTAACTGGGTCTCTCTTCCGACATAGATGATTACCTCTTAAAAAGATTATCCGCTAAAAATTCTCAGGGTGAAAAGCCCTGCCGTAGAGCCCCTGGTACGCCCAGCCGAGCACGCGCGCCTCGGCCGTGCACAGCGTCTCCAGCCAGCAGCAGTTGAGGTAGATGTCCCGCTCGCGCCGCGACGGAATCTGCTCCGACTCGCGGACGACCGACGAGCCCTCCGAAGGCTTCAGGCCGTAGGCTTCGGCGATGGCCTCGTTCGTCTGCCGCGCGTCTTCGAGCGCCGCGAGCAGTTCCTTAATCCAGCCGTGGAGCGCCCGCTCGTCGGCGTGCTCGACGAGCGCCTGCATGACGCCGACGGCGAGCCTGTCCTCGGCGCGGTTGAAGCCGAAGGGCTCGGCGCTCCCCTTCAACTCCTCGGCTTGCCGCCACTGGAACAGTGCCTCGACCGCGGGGAAACGTACAACGGCGACGCGCTCGTCGTAGTCCAGAAACCACTGGATGACGGCGGAGAGCGACGCGGGCTCGACGCGCCCCTGCGCGTCGCGGCGCAGGGGGGGCGGCCCCTGCGACTCCCGCGCGCCGCCCGCGAGTTCTGGCTTCGGCTCCGACATCATGAACTGGCGACCGTCTCGCCCGCCTCCTGCGGCGCGCCCTCGCTCTGGCGCTTGAGGTACTTGCCGAAGTAGCCGTTCCACGGCGGGATGACGACCGAGACCGGGCCTTCGGCGCGCGCCTGGCAGGAGAGGCGGATGAGCGGGCGCGGCTCGCCGGTCTCGACGTAGCCGAAGAGCGGCATCATCTTGCGCTCGCGCCAGTCGGTCTCCGAGAGTTTCTCGGCGCCGCCGAGCACGCCGACCCAGCACGTCCCGCACGAGGCCGAGCGGCACTGCACGGGGATGGGGCCTTCGTCCACGGTGCAGCGCTCGTCCCGTTCGTGCCAGGGCCGCTTGTCGTTGGCCGCGCCCGTGGCGACCTCCTGCTTGTCGAGCGCGCGGAAGCGTCGGTCGTCGGCGTTCTCGTCCCACACGACCGTCCACTGCCGGTCGGCCGTGCGCAGGAAGCCGAAGAGCCCCTGCCCCTCGTCCTTCGCGCGCCCGCGCAAGACCTCTTCGGGCGTGCGCTTCAGGTGCCTGCGGTCGATGAGGACTTCGCCCGGCGACTTCTTGAACTCTTCAACCCCCACCTGCTGCAAACTCATCAGGCCGACGGCGGCGATGGCCGTGGTCATGGACTCGTCCACCTTCCGCTCGGAGGCGACGGCGCGCGCGACCTCGCGCACGACCTCGGCGAGCGTGCGCCCCGCGGGCGCCTCGCCCGCCTCGGCGAGGCGCCCGACCGCGCGCTTCACCTCGGGCCAGAAGCGGTGGCCGTAGAGGAAAGTGTGCGAGGCGTCGAGCTGATCCTTCAGATACCACCGGCCCTGCATCAGCAGTTCCTGCGCGAGCCGCGCGGGGTCTTCCGAAGCCTGGAAGGCGCGCAGCAGCGCCAGCGGGTAGAAGTGAAACCAGACCTGCGCCGCGTTCCTGTCCACCTCGTGGATCGCGGGCAGCAGCGTCAACACCGTCTCGCGCCACGCCGCGTCGTCGTGGCGGTCGAGGAAAATTTCCAGCGGCGTCTCTCTCTTAATGCTCATGGCTCTCTATGAAAACCCGTCCGAAAAAGGATGAAAACCGAAACGAAGAGTTTACCCGTCTTCGCCCCCGCAGACAAATGCAGTAGGC
>DAIRFV010000073.1:0-1717 GCA_036794905.1 Pyrinomonadaceae bacterium
CCGACTTCGCGCAGGTCGAGGCCGACGCCACGGTCGTCACCGCCAACCAGCGCTTTCCCATCTTCTTCGAGGAGAAGCGCCCCTTCTTCCTCGAAGGCAAAGAGATTTTCGAGACGCTGCTCTCGGCCGTCCACACGCGCAGCATCGTTGACCCCGACTACGCCTTCAAGTTCACGGGCAAGCGCGGCCGCAACACCTACGGGTTGATGTTCGCCTCGGACAAGGCCCCGGGCAACCTCCTCGACGACGACCGCGACTTCCTGCGCGCCACCGCAGACCTCTCGGCCGTGAGGGACACGGAGCGCAGGAACAGGGAGCTCGATAATCTGAACCCGAACGTGACCCCGCTGACCGACGAGCTGGAGGCCGAGCGCGGCTCGCTGCTCAAGCGGCTCGACCGCAACGCGACCATCGGCGTGCTGCGCCTCAAGCGCGACATCGGGAAGGAGGGGCACATCGGCTTCCTCGGCACCTCCTACAACTTCGTGGACAAGTACAACCAGGTGGGCGGCCTCGACGTGCGCTACCGCTTCAGCCCGAAGATGGTCTTCTGGGCGCAGGCGTTGGGGAGCGTCTCGCACCAGCCCTTCTTCTACCCGGACGAGGCGGGCCGGTTCGACCGCAAGGCGAAGGGGCTGGCCTACGCCTACAACCTCGACTACAGCGCGCGCAACTTCGGCTGGAACTACTCGGCGGTCGGGCGCTCGCGCCTCTTCCGCGCCGACGTGGGCTTCGACCGGCGCTACAACACGCACAACCAGACCCTCTTCGCGCGCTACCAGACGAACGACAAGCCGAAGGCGAAGATCGTGAGCTGGCGCGTCTTCAACAACTCGACCTTCAACTTCGACTGGAAGGGGCGCAGCCAGTTCTTCCAGAACGAGTCGCAGTTGCAGCTCCGGATGCAGAAGCAGACCTTCATCGGCTTCGGCGTCGAGGAGGGCTACGAGCGCGTCTTCGAGTCCGAGTTCGGCCCCTCGCGCGAGGGCTTCGCGCTGCTGAACTCGCGGAACGAGCGGCTGGCCGGCACCGACGGGCCGCCCTGCCTCAACTTCGAGCGCGACCTCCCGGGGACGAGGGCGGGGGAGCTGGAGCCCTGCACCTTCTTCGGCGAAGACCCCGAGCGCTCGGCCTACAACCGCGACCTCTACTTCTACGTCGAGACGCGGCCGTCGAAGAAGTACTCGCTCTTCGTCTTCAGCCTCTACCGCTGGGGGCAGATGGACTTCGACTTCGGCACGGGCAACCCGCGGTTCCCGCGCGTGAGCCCGGCGGCGCAGTCGTTCGGCCAGGAGGCGCCGCTCGACCCCGGCGCGGGCAACCAGTGGACGGTCGAGAGCAACTTCACCTACCAGCCGACCGACGCGCTCCGCCTCTCCTTGAACTACAACAAGGCGCGGCTCGTGCGCCAGGACACGGGTCTCGTCGCCTTCGACGACGACATCTACTCCCTGCGCGGCACGTACCAGTTCACGCGCTTCATCTTCGCGCGCTCGCGCATCGACTACACCTCGCTCGGGCGGCGCGCGCGCGGCCAGTTCCTCCTGGGGTGGACGCCGAACCCGGGGACGAGCTTCTACGTCGGCTACAACGACGACATGAACCGCCACGGCCTGAACCCCTTCTCAAGCGAGTTCGAGCCCGGCCTGCGCCGCAACGGCCGCCTCTTCTTCATCAAGATGTCCTACCTCATCCGCCGCAGCATCGGCGGGGGGGA
>DAIRFV010000073.1:1817-11868 GCA_036794905.1 Pyrinomonadaceae bacterium
CTGAATCTTTTGTAACCCGCGTGCTAAACTTAACGTCTTCAATCCCTGAAGGCGTAATTTTAGTAATGTCACACACGGGTAGAGTAAGTTTTTCGAACTCTTCGCGGGGCGCGCATTTTCTCATCGCGGCCTGTGTCTTTGCGCTCCTCGCGGCCTCGGCCGCGTGCAAGAGCGAGTATCCGGTCTCGGGTCAGCAGAAGGGCCCCGGCGAGGGGAAGGGCGCGGGCGGCGGCGAGCCGCGCGCGGTCAAGATGGCGCGGGTCGAGGAGATGCCCGTCGGCACGAGCGTCAACGTCACGGGCACGCTCGCGGCGCAGGACGAGGCGACCCTGAGCGTCAAGGTGCCCGGTCGCGTCAGCTCCATCGCCGTCGACCTCGGGAGCGTCGTCCGGCGCGGGCAGGTCGTCGCGCAGGTCGAGCAGCAGGACTACCGCCTGCGCGTGCAGACGGCCGAGGCCGCGCTCCAGCAGGCGCGCGCGCGCCTCGGCCTCCCGCCGCAGGGCGACAGCGACCGCTTCGACCCGGAGGCGACCGGCACCGTCCGCTCGGCGCGCGCCACGCTCGAAGAGGCGCGGATGAACCGCGCGCGCGTCGTCCAACTCGTCGAATCGGGCGTCGTCGCGCGCGCCGAGTACGAGACGGCCGACGCCGCCTTCAAGGTCGCGCAGGGGCGCTACCAGGACGCCGTCGAGGAGATACGCAACCGCCAGGCGCTGCTCTCGCAGCGGCGCACCGAAGTGTCGCTCGCCCGGCAGGCGCTCGCAGACACGGTGGTCGTCGCGCCCTTCGACGGGCTCGTGCAGGAGAAGCACGCCTCCGTCGGCGAGTACCTCGGCGCGGCCGCGCCCGTCATCACCGTCGTGCGCGTCAACCCCCTGCGCTTCCGCGGCGAGGTGCCCGAGCGCGACGCGGCCACGGTGCGCGCGGGCCAGAACGTGCGCGTCACGGTCGAGGGCGACAGCGGCCTCTACGCCGGCCGCATCGTGCGCCTGAGCCCGACCATCAACCAGCAGAACCGCGTGCTCGTCGTCGAGGCGGAGATCGCGAACCCCGGCGGGCTGCGTCCCGGCGGCTTCGCGCGCGCCGAGATCGTCACCAACAGCGGCGACATGGCCGTCACCGTGCCGGCCAGCGCCGTCGTCACCTTCGCCGGCATCGAGAAGGTCATCACGGTCGAGAACGGCAAGGCCCGGGAGAAGCCCATCACCACGGGCCGCCGCGCCGACACCTGGACGGAAATCCTCTCCGGCATCAACGTCGGCGAGGCCGTCGTTCTGGACCCCGGCAACTTGCAGTCCGGTCAACCCGTCAACGTCGTAGAATGAAGAGCAGCAGGCGGTGGGCGGATGGCAGGAGGCGGTTGAAATACATTGTCATTCCGAATCGCACGTTTGTGGGCGTCAACGACCGTAGCGCGGAGCGTTACTGCCCACTGCCATCCGCCCACCGCCTGCTGCTTTAAAATGTTCAGCGTGAGAAAGAGCCTGAGCCTCGCCGTCGCCGCAGTCTTGCTGTGCGGGGGCGTCTGCCTGCCGGCGCGCGCTCAGGCCCCCGCGCCGCGGGCCGCAGAGCCTGACGCCGAGCGTTTGCGCGAGTTCGAGGAGTTCGTGGGCGCCGGCCTGAAGCGCGACCGCATCCCCGGCATGACCATCGGGTTCTTCAAAGACGACTACACGTGGGTCAAGGGCTTCGGCTACGCCGACCTCGAAAACAAGGTGCCGGCCACGCCCGAGAGCGTCTACCGCCTCGCCTCCATCACGAAGTCCTTCACGGGCGAGGCCGTCGTCCAGCTCGCCGAGCGCGGCAAGATCGACCTCGACGCCGAGATTCAGACCTACGTCCCCGACTACCCGAAGCAGAAGTGGCCGGTGACGGTGCGCCACCTGCTGACGCACACCGGCGCGGGGCAGACCGGCTCGGGGCTGGGGACGGAGCAGGTCTCGACGAAGGAGATCGTGTCGCGCATCTCGAAGTACCCCATCCAGTACGAGCCGGGCACGCGCTACGACTACCAGACGGCCGGCTACAACCTGCTCGGCGCGGCCATCGAGCAGGCGTCGGGGCAGACGTTCGAGGCGTACATGCGCGAGCACATCTGGGGGCCTTCGGGGATGAAGGACACGCACATGGACGACGTGCGCGCCCTCGTCCCCCACCGCGTGCGCGGCTACGACCTCGCCGACGGCGAGGTGAAGAACGCGCCGTTCGTCAACGTCAGCTCGCGCTGGGCGGGCGGCGGCGCGACGGGCACGGTGCCCGACCTCCTGCGCTGGGCGCGCGCGGCCTTCGCGGGGAAGGTCGTCTCGCCGAAGTGGGTGGACGAGATGCTCGAGCCCTTCGTCTCGAAGTCGGGGCGCTACACGGGCCTCGGCGACGGCGACGAGTATTACGCGCTCGGGTGGATCGTCAAACCCGTCAACGGCAGCCTCTCCGTCCACAACGAGGGCAGCCAGAAGGGGACGGCGACGGCGGTCATCTACTTCCCCGAAAAGCGCCTCGGCATCGCCGCGGCGGCCAACCTCGAATTCGCGGACACCTACCGCTACGTCCGCCGCCTCTACGAAACGGTGACGGGCGCGGCCTGGGACTCGAAGGTCTTCACGCGCGAGCGCGCGGACGCGCCCGCCGCGATGGCGCTCTCCAGCGCTTACAACTACGGCAACATCTACTTCGAGCAGCACCGCCGCCCCCTCACGTCCGACCCGAAGGAGTTGGCGGAAGCCTTCGCCTTCTTCAACGCGGCGTCAGCGCGCGAGGCGGCGCGCGCCGACTTCGCGGGCGTCTCGCAGCGCGTGCGCGACGCCCGCCACCCCGCCGGCAACCTCGCGCTCGTCAAACTCGGCTCCTACGTCTCCGCGCGTCTGCGCGAGAAGGGCGGCGCCGAGGGGTTTCATAAATACTACGTCGCGGGCGCGCTACCCTTCTTCGCCGACTACGTGCGGCTCTACAAGTCCGACGCCTCGATCCCTAAATCTCTCCGCTTCGCGCCCGAGTTCGAGCGGCAACTGGCGCGCTGGGAGGCCGACTGGGCGCGGACGTGGAACGACCACACGCGCCGGCTGACGATGACGCGCGAGACGGACTTCGACGCGGTCGGCGCGCGCCTGCGGAAGGAGTTCGCGGGGGCGGAGGTCTACCCGGACTTCACGGGCGACATCCAGCCGATACAGCAGGGGCTGGTCGCGCTCAAGGCGCACAAGCTCGGCGTCGAGCTCTACCCGCACTCGGACGAGCTGCTCTTCAACTGGGGCTACTTCATCATCCTCACGGAGCTGTCGCCCGAGGGGCGTGCCGCGCTGAAAGAGGTCGCGGGCGAGTACGAGCGCCCGCTCGCGTACTTCCGCCGCGCCCACGAGTCGAACCCCGCGGGCGTGATGCGCGTCAAAACTTTTCTCGACATCGGCGGGCGCTGGCTCACGCGGCCGCAACTAACAGACGCGGGAATCGAGTACATCGGGGCGGCCGTCGCGCTCTACCCGAAGGACGCGGCGGCGCGCGAGATGCTGGGCGACTTCCTCGCGCGCAAGGGGCGAGCCGCGGAGGCGGCGGAGCATTACAGGCAGGCGTACGCGCTCGACCCTGCCCTGGGCAAGGGGTTGTCGGCCGACGACTACGCCGCGGGCAGGCTCAAGGCGGCGGCCGAGCAGAAGAAGAACTAACGCAATGCAAAAGCTGGCGGAAATCTGTATCAGGCGGCCGGTCTTCGCGGCGATGATCGTGCTCTCGCTCGTCGTGGTCGGCGCGGCGAGCTACTTCAGTCTGGGCGTCGACCGCTTCCCGTCGGTAGACCTGCCGACGGTGAGCGTGCGCACGCAGTTGCCCGGCGCCTCCTCCGAGGAGGTCGAGACGCTCGTCTCGCAGCCCATCGAGGAGGCCGTCAACACCGTCGAGGGCATCGACGAGCTGCGCTCGGTCTCGGGGCCGGGCATCTCGCTCGTCATCGCCACCTTCAAGCTCGACCGCAACCTCGAGACGGCGGCGCAGGACGTGCGCGACCGCGTCGCCACCGTCATCAACCGCCTGCCCGAGGAGGCGCGCGAGCGCCCGCCCGTCGTCCAGAAGTTCAACAACGACAGCGCGCCCGTCATCACCATCGCGCTCACCGGCGAGCGCTCCCTGCGCGAGCTGACCGAGCTGGCCGACAAGTCCGTCCGCCCGCAGTTGGAGCGCGTCGGCGGCGTCGGCGCGGTCAACATCGTCGGCGGACTCGACCGCGCCATCAACGTCTGGGTGGACGCCGCGCGCCTCGAAGCCTACCAGATACCCATCACCGCCGTGCAGACGGCGCTCTCGCGGCAGAACGCGGACATCCCCGGCGGCAACGTCACGACGAACAACGAGGAGCTGACGCTGCGCACGATGGGGCGCTACACCGACCCGCGCGGCTTCAACGACCTCGTCATCGCCAACATCGGCGGCTCCTCCGTCCGCCTGCGCGACGTGGGGCGCGTCGAGGACAGCACGAAGGAGCAGCGCAGCCTGGCGCGCCTCAACGGCGTCCCGACCGTGACGCTCTCCGTCCAGCGCCAGTCGGGCGCCAACACCATCGAGGTCATCCGCGGCGTCAAGACGGCGCTGGGGCGCGTCACGGCGCAGCTCCCCTCGGACGTGAAGACCGAGGTCATCCGCGACCAGTCGCGCTACATCGAGGCGGCGCTCCACGAGATCACCGTCCACCTCGTGCTGGGGAGCATCCTCGCCTCGCTCGTCGTGCTCGTCTTCATGCGCTCCTGGCGCTCGACGCTCATCGCGGCCGTCGCCATCCCGGCCTCGGTCATCTCGACCTTCGCCATGATGCGCGCGCTCGACTTCACGCTCAACAGCGTGACGATGCTGGCGCTCGTGCTGATGGTCGGCGTCGTCATCGACGACGCCATCGTCGTGCTTGAGAACATCTTCCGCTTCGTCGAGGAGAAGAAGATGTCCGCGATGGAGGCGGCGCGCGAGGCGACGGCCGACATCGGCCTCGCCGTGCTGGCGACGACGCTGTCGCTGGTCGTCATCTTCCTGCCGGTCTCTTTCATGTCCTCGATCTCGGGGCGGTTCCTCTACCAGTTCGGCATCACGGCGGCCGTGGCCATCATGGTCTCGTTGCTCGTCTCGTTCACGCTGACGCCGATGATGTCCTCGCGCCTGCTGCGCGCGGAGGACGCGTCGGGGCACGGCGGCGGGCACCACGACGACGGCGAGTACGAGGGGGGCGCGAAGTCGGGCTCGCGCGCGGGCTTCTACGGCTACATCGACCGCGCCTACACGCGCCTGCTCACCCTCTCGATGCGCCACCGGCTGGCCATCTCGGTGCTGGCCATCCTCGTCGTGTTGTCGAGCGTGCCGCTCTACCGCGCGGTCAGGCAGGAGTTCATCCCGTCGAACGTGGACGAGGCCGAGTTCGAGGTCAACGTCAACGCGCCCGAGGGGACGAACCTCGCCTCGATGAACGAGACGATGCAGGCCGTCGAGCAGGACGTGATGAAGACGCCGGGCGTCCAACTCGTGCTGGCGTCGGCCGGCGGCGGCTTCCTCGGCGGCGTCGGGCAGGGCGAGCTCTACGTGCGCATCGCGCCGCACGAGGAGCGCACGCTCTCCTTCACGCGCCTCTGGCACGAGACGCTGAACGGCACGCCCCTCAGGGCCTTCCGCGGCAACTACACGCAGCAGGACGTGATGCAGGAGGTGCGGCGGCGGCTGCGCAAGTACGCGCCGATGCGCGTCGGCGTGCGCAACGCGCCCTCGTTCAACTTCGGCACGGGCGGCCGCTTCGACATCGACTTCATCCTGCGCGGGCCGGAGCTCGAACAGCTCGTCGCCTACGCCGAGACGCTGCGCGAGCGCACCGAGAAGATCGGCGGCATCGTGGACGCCGACACCTCGCTCAAGCTCAACAAGCCCGAGCTGCGGGTCGAGATCGACCGCGAGCGCGCCGCCACGCTCGGCGTCTCGACCTCGGACATCGCCAACAGCCTGCGCGTGATGGTCGGCGGCGACACCGAGGTGACGCGCTTCCACGACGCCTCGGTCAACGAGGCTTACGACGTGCAGCTCCGCGTCAACGAGCGCGACCGCAACAACCCGCGCACGCTCGGGCAGCTCTACGTCTCCTCCGCCACCGGCGGGCTCATCCGGCTCGACAACCTCGTCACCGTGCGGCGCGAGACCGCGCCGTCGCGCATCGACCGCCTCGACCGGCAGCGGCAGGTAAGCTTACGCGCCTCGGTCGCGCCCGGCTTCGCGCTGGCCGACCGCATCGAGGCGCTCCGGCGCGAGGCCGCGAGCCTCAACATGCCCGCGACCTACACGACGGCCATCTCGGGCCGCGCGCGCGAGCTGGAGCGCACGTTCACGGAGTTCCTGTGGGCGTTCCTGCTCTCGGTCATCTTCATGTACATCATCCTCGCGTCGCAGTTCGAGAGCACGATCCACCCGGTCACGATCCTGCTCAGCCTGCCGCTCGCCGTCCCGTTCGCGCTGCTCTCGCAGTATTTGACGGGCGACACTCTGAACCTCTACTCGGCGCTCGGCATCCTCGTCCTGTTCGGCGTGGTGAAGAAGAACGCGATCTTGCAGATCGACCACATGAACAACCTGCGCGAGAAGGGGATCGAGCGGTTCGAGGCCATCATCCAGGGGTGCCGCGACCGCCTGCGCCCCATCCTGATGACGACGCTCGCGCTCGTCGCGGGCATGCTCCCGCTCGCTCTGGGCACCGGCCCCGGCGCGGAGGAGCGGCGCTCCATCGCGGTCGTCGTCATCGGCGGCCAGTCGCTCTCGCTCCTGCTGACGCTGCTCGTGACGCCCGTCGCCTACTCCGTCTTCGACGACATCGGCCACACGGCCTTCTGGCGCAAAGGGTTCGGGCGCGTCTTCGCCTACCCCTCGCGCGCCGTCGCGGGTCTGCGCGCGGCCTTCGCACGCCGCCGCGCCGCCAAGGACGAGGGCGAAGTCCCCGCCGACACGCGCGCCGAAGAGGTCAGCGCGGGCGGCGATTAGGCATAGCGGTCAGAACCGCCCGCGGGAGCGGGTGGCTCTTCGCGCTCAAGGCTTGCCGACTGAGGACGGCGCGGCTCTCGTCAATCGGCAAGCCTTTGTCGCAAAACCCACCCGCTCCCGCGGGTGGTTCTGACCTGTCTACTTGGGCTACAATCTCCCCGCCTCCGGCACGCTACCCAATGTCTTCAGACAAGCACATCGGCAAATCCGTCCCCCGCAAGGAGGGGCGCGCGAAGGTGACGGGCGCCGCCGCGTACGTGGACGACCTCTCGCCGCCCGGCCTGCTCCACGGCGTGACCGTGCGCAGCCCCGCCCCGCGCGGGCGCATCACGAACATCCACTTCGGCGAAGGCATCCCCTGGGACGAGTTCACCGTCGTCACCGCGCGCGACGTGCCCGGCGCCAACTACGTCGCGCTCATCCTCAACGACCAGCCCTACCTCGCCGAGACGGTGGTCAACCACGCCGAGGAGCCCGTCCTCCTGCTCGCCCACCCGGACAAGTACCTGCTCGAAGAGGCGCGCCGCGCGGTTCGGATCGAGGTAGAGCCGCTGCCCGCCGTCTTCACCATCGAGGAAGCGCTCGAAGGCGAAGAGGTCATCTGGGGCGAGGACAACGTCTTCAAGACCTTCCTCGTCGAGAAGGGGGACGTGGACGAAATCTGGGACTCGCCCGAAGTCATCGTCGTCGAGGGCGAGTACCGGACGGGCGCGCAGGAGCAGCTCTACATCGAGACGAACGGCGTCATCGCCGAGGCGAGCCCCGAGGCGGGCGTCGTGGTGCGCGGCTCGATGCAGTGCCCTTATTACGTGCACAAGGCGCTCGTCAAACTCTTCGACCTGCCGGAAGATAAAATCCGCGTCATCCAGACCGAGACGGGCGGCGGCTTCGGCGGTAAGGAGGAGTACCCCTCGTTGATCGCGGGTCACGCGGCGCTGCTCGCGTGGAAGTCCGGGCGCCCCGTGAAGATAGTCTACGACCGCGCGGAGGACATGGTCGCGACGACCAAGCGCCACCCCTCGCGCACGCGCCACCGCACGGCCGTCACGCGCGACGGGAAGCTCCTCGGGATGGAGATAGAGTTCGTCGTGGACGGCGGCGCCTACGCCACGCTCTCCTCGGTCGTGCTCTCGCGCGGGACGATTCACGCCGCGGGCCCTTACCGTTGCCCGAACGTGCGCATACGCTCGCGCGCCGTGGCGACCAACCTCCCGCCGCACGGCGCCTTCCGGGGTTTCGGCGCGCCGCAGTCCATCTTCGCGCTCGAACGCCAACTGGATAAGGTGGCGGCGGCCGTCGGCCTCACGCCCGAAGAGCTGCGCCGCCGCAACTTCATCACGCAAGGCGAGACGACCGCCACCGGGCAGGTCATACGCGAGGACGTAGACCTCCCGGGGTTGCTGGATCGCGCCTTCGAGCTGACCGACTACCGCGCCAAGCGCGAGCTCTTCGCGCGCGAGAACGAGGGCGCGCGCGTCAGGCGCGGCATCGGCTTCGCCTCCTTCATGCACGGCGCGGGCTTCACCGGCTCGGGCGAGAAGTACCTCCAATCAATCGTCGGCTGCGAGGCGACGGCCGACGGGCGCCTGCGCGTGCTCTCGGCGAGCACGGAGATCGGGCAGGGGACGAAGACCGTCTTCGCGCAGATCGCGGCCGACGCGCTCGGCCTCGATTACGAGTGGGTCGAGGTCGTCCAGCCCGACACGGCCGACGTGCCCAACAGCGGCCCCACCGTCGCCTCGCGCACGACGATGATCGTCGGCAAGCTCGTCGAGTCGGCCGCGCTCCGACTCAAAGAGAGCTTGAAGGGCGCGGGACTCGTCGGCGACACGTACACGCGGGACGAGTGGGCGCGCGCGTGCGGCGAGTACGTCCGCGCCCACGGCGCGCTCAAGACGCACGTGCAGTACGAGCAGCCCGGCGACATCGAGTGGGACGACGAGCACTACCGCGGCGACGCCTACGGCGCGTACGCGTGGGCCGTCTACGTCGCGGAGGTGAGCGTGGACACCTTGACGTACGAGGCGCACGTCGAGGACTTCGTCGCCGTGCAGGAGGTGGGCCGGGTCATCCACCCCGTCCTCGCCGCGGGGCAGATCGAGGGCGGCGTGGCGCAGGGCATCGGGTGGGCGTTGTACGAGAACGTCGTGTGGCGCGACGGGCGGATGGCGAACGGGCAGATGACGAACTACATCATCCCGACCTCCGCCGACATCCCGCCCATCCGCGTCCACTTCTTCGAGAACCCGTACGCGGGCGGCCCCGGCGGCGCGAAGGGCATCGGCGAACTCCCGATGGACGGCCCCGCCCCCGCCATCCTCAACGCCGTCGAGCAGGCCACCGGCGTCCACATAGACCACGTCCCCCTCACGCCCGAGTCCCTCATGGACGCGCTCGAAGCCCGACAGGCAGAAGCCCGGCCGTGAGGGAGGGCTTTAGAGATTCGATGACAGACGACGTGACAGAAACAGGGAACGACTCCGACGACGACGGCGGCCGCAAGGTCTCAGTCCGCTGCACGGTCAACGGCGAGGCGGTGACGCTCGACGCCTACCCTTTCGCGCGGCTGCTCGACGTGCTGCGCGAAGGACTATCCTTGACGGGGACGAAGGAGGGCTGCGGCGAGGGCGAGTGCGGCGCGTGCTCGGTGCTCGTTGACGGCGAGCTGGTCAACAGTTGCCTCGTCCCCGCGGCGCAAGTACAGGGCGCGGACATCCGGACAATCGAGGGCGTCGCGGACGGCGAGCGCCTGCACGCCGTCCAGCGCGCGATGATCGAGTGCGGCGGCGCGCAGTGCGGCATCTGCACGCCGGGGATGGTGCTCGCCGCCGTCAACCTCCTCAGGCAGAAGCCTCAGCCTTCCGAAGCAGACATGCGCGAGGGGCTGGCCGGCAACCTCTGCCGCTGCACCGGCTACATGAAAATCTTCGACGCGGTTGTCAAAGCAGTAGACAGTAGTCAGTAGACAGTAGACAGTAGCGCTCCGCCTTGCGCTCGCTGACGATGACAGCCACACGGTTCATAATGAGAATGTCTTCCTACTGACTACTGACTACTGACTACT
>DAIRFV010000073.1:11968-22764 GCA_036794905.1 Pyrinomonadaceae bacterium
CTACTGACTACTGACTACTGACTACTTCTCCTATGCGCGCTTACCTGCCGAGTTACGAGATGATTGTGCCGCGCACGCTCGACGAGGCGCTGGCGCTGCTGCGCGAGGAGCCGGGCGCGTGGCGGCCGTTCGCGGGCGGGACGGACTTGATGGTGCTGTTGGAGGCGGGCAAACTTGAGCACAGGAAGTTCTTCAGCATCCGGCACCTGAAGGAGCTGCGCGGGGTCGGGGAGTCGGACGGCGTCGTGCGCGTGGGGGCGCTGGAGACTTACACGGACGTGCGCCGGAGCGAACTGCTCGGCCGACACTTCCCGATGCTGGGGCAGGCCGCGCGCGAGACGGGCGGCATCGCCATCCAGAACCGCGGCACCGTCGGGGGCAACATCGCCAACGCCAGCCCCGCGGCCGACACGCCGCCCGCGCTGCTCGCCTACGACGCCGAGGTCGAGCTGGCCTCGGCCGCAGGCACGCGGCGCGTTCCGTACGCGGAGTTCCACACGGGCTACAAGCAGACCGTGATGCGCGCTGACGAGCTGATCGCGGCCGTGCTGCTGCCCGTACCGCGCGAGGGCGCGCGCCACTTCTACCGCAAGGTCGGGACGCGCCGCGCGCAGGCCATCTCGAAGGTCTGCTTCGCGGCCGTGGCCGAAGGCGAGGGTGAGTCTCTGACGGAGGTGCGCGTCGCCCTGGGCAGCGTCGCGCCCGTCGTGCTGCGCTGCCGCCGCACGGAAGATGTGCTGCGCGGGCGCGGGCTCGACGGCGGGGCGTTCGGCGCCGCGCTCGAAGAGATCGCGCGCGAGGTCACGCCGATTGACGACGTGCGCTCGACCGCGCGCTACCGGACGCGCGTCACGCAGAACCTCCTGCGCGAGTTTCTGTCGGGCTTGAACAGTAGGCAGTAGGCAGATGGCAGTCGGCACTTAAGAACGGAAAGGCTCATTTAATCATTACGCTTGAATGAATCGGAGGCGGCGAGCTTAACGACTCGCCGCCTCCGATAGTTTTGACCGTTGAACTTCCCCCTAACTGCCGACCGCCCTCTGCCCACTGCCCACCCCCTAAAACTTCCTCACCAGCAGCACGCCCGCGATGAGGAGGAGGGCGCCGAGGAGGCGGGGCGCGGTGACGGGGCGCGCGGCGAAGCCGACGACGCCGAAGTGGTCGAGCAGAATCGAGACGAGCACCTGGCCCGCGATGGTGATCGAGATGAAGGTGGCCGCGCCGAGGCGCGGGGCGAAGGCCGCCGCCGCCGTCACGAAGACCCCGCCCAGAAGCCCCCCGACCCACACCCACCACGGCGCCGACGCGAGCGCGGAGAGCGGCGGGAGCGTCGGCCGCGCGGCCGCCGTGTAGGCCAGGAGCGCGAGCGTGCCGACCGCGAACGAGACGAGCGAGGCCGTCACGGGGTGGCCGACCCAGCGCGCGAGCTGCGCGTTGACGCCCGCCTGCAAGGGCATCAGCGCGCCGGCCACAAGACAGACGAGCAGGTAGAGCCAGACCATACCTTCCCCCGAAAAATCCTGGACTCAAGTGCGTGTGCCCCGAACTTAACTTGTGCGCACGCCGCCGGGCAAGCGCCGCAGTGAAAAAGAGTAGGCGGTGGGCAGATGGCAGTCGGCCGTCAGCCGAAAGAGAATGGGGTCGGAGAAATCGGGGGCGGCGAGTTTAGCGACTCGCCGCCCCCGATTCATTCAAGCAGATTCGGTAAGGCGTTTCCTGCCTCAACTGCCTACCGCCTTCTGCCTCCTGCCTGCTGCCCTACGGCAGCGCCTCGACGTTGACGAAGAACTTGAACGTGCCGGCCTGCTGGATGCCGGGCAGGAAGCGCACGTTCAGGCCGGCCCCGTTCTGACGGGGAGGCTGGACGCCCGGTAGGGCGGCGTACGCAGGAGGAGGGGGAGAATGAGACAAAAGTGCTACTGCGTCAGGTAGTATTTCGCCGGGGGCGTGTCGGGGAGCGCGGATTTTCACTCCCCGACACGCCCCGGGTTTTAATCTCGCCCGGACGCCGCCGGCCGTGATATAGTCCCGCGCCGAATCCCGACCGCGGAAGAACCCTCCAAAGGAGATTTATCAATGCAGAACTACAACAACCCCGCGCCGCAGCCGCCGCACGGCGGGTACGGCATGCCGCCGCAGCCCCCCGCGAAGAAGGGCATGTCCACGGGCGTCAAAGTCCTGATTGCCGTCCTCGTCCTCGTCGTCGGCGGCGGGGCGCTGCTCGTCGCGCTCGGCATCGGCGGGGTCTGGTACCTCAGCCGCAGAGCGCAGGAGACCGCGAGCGCGCGGAGCAACGAGGCGCTCAAGGGGCTCGCGGGCTCGACTTCGGGCGGGGTCGAGGCCGAGCCGCCGAGCCCGACGGCCGAGCAGCAGGCGGCCATCGCCGGCGGGCAGACGGCCGAGTGGGAGCAGCAGGAGATTTCGTGGACGGTGCCGCAGAAGTGGAAGAAGTACACGGCCGAGAGCCAGAGCTTCATGTGGCGCTCGCCGGGGAGCTGGGACGCGGCCTCGCTCATCGTGAGCGTCGCGCCGATGGACGCGAGTTTCCCCGCCGAGATAAGCCTCAACAGCTACTACGACAGCTACAAGCGCGACAAGCAGAAGTACAGCGACGTGCGCTGGCTCCAGCTCGGCGGCGTCAAGGGCGTCGTCTTCCGCGAGGCCTCGCCCGAGGGCGCCGACGACCCGCAGCGCCTCCAGTGGATCGGCTACCGCGACTACAAGGGCCAGAAGCAGATGGTCAACATCATGCTCGCCTCGCAGGGCAAGTACTTCGCACAGCACGAGGACGCGATGTACGGCGTGCTCTACTCGACCGAGATGGGGGAGTGAGGGCAGTAGGAAGAGTAGACAGTAGACAGTAGTCAGTAGTCAGTAGTCAGTAGAAAAGCATTGCGGCGCGCTCGGCATATAACCTGAGCGCGCCGCTTTGTCTTCCTACTGACTACTGACTACTGTCTACTTGTTACTGCTGGAACACCTTGTCCACCGGCACGATGACGACCTGTTCGGGGCGGACGTTGACCTTGTACTTCTCGATGACCTTGTCCTCGGCCAGGATGTCGGCGGGCTTCGGCGAGTTGTAGGTGATGGGCGAGGGCGCGCCCTTCACTATCGCGTCGCGCAGGCCCTCGGCGTCCTTCGTAATCATGACGACGCGCATGCGGTCGGTGGCGAGGTGCTGCTTGATGGCGCGGTTCACGTCCGCGAGCGTGAGCTTCGACAGCCCCGCGCGCATGAAGGCCGTGTACTCGGGCGTGCCGTAGTAGCGGCTGTCGAGCGCGTAGCCGAGCCGCGCGCCCTGCGTCGAGGTCAGGACGTTCGCGTACTTGACGAGGAAGGAGCGGATGGACTCGAAGTCCTCCTGCTTCATCCCCTCGCGCACGAGCTTGTCGTACTCGTAGAGCGCGGCCCGCAGCGCGAACATCGAGTTCTGCGGCTCGACGGGCCGAATCCAGATCTGGAAAATCTGCGACGAGCGGCCGAGGTTCGGGTCGGGCGTGAACTGGAACATGCCGCGCGGGAAGTACTCGACGTAGGCGTAGTCGCCGTAGTTCAGGCCGCGCGCCTCGCGCAGGCGCTGGTAGAGGTGGCTCGCGCTGTTGCGGTGCTGGCCGAGGTACGAGGCGACGAGCGCCAGCGCGGGCCAGTCCTTGTGCGAGCGGTTGACGGCGATGGGGAAGCCCATCGAGATGGCCGTCGCGCGCGTCTCGCGCTGGATGATCTCGACGCGCATGCCGGGCCTGACGACGGGCTGCGAGAACTTCTTCTGCGCGGCGCCGCCCTTCGGGAGCTTCGCGAAGTCGGCCGCAACCTTCGCGGCGAAGTCCGAAGGGTAGCCGCCCGCCATCCCGAGCACGAGGTTGCTCTGCGTGTAGTTCGCACGGTAGAAGGCGCGCACGTCGTCGAGCGTCAGCTTCTCCAACGACGAGACGGTGCCCATGTTGTGGTGCGCGTACGGGTGGCCGGCGTAGATGATGTTGTAGAGGTACTCCTTGCCCAGCTCCTCGTCGTTGCCCTGCCGCAGGGAGGTCTTCAGGTAGTTGACGGCGTCGGACTTCAGTCGCGTGAAGTCGTCCGCGCGGAAGCCCGGGTCGAGGAGCATGTCGCGGATGATCGCGTAGTACTTCTCAAGGTTGTCGACGTGCGTCGTGCCGGAGAAGACGGTCATCTCCTTGTCGGTCTGCCAGCCGAAGCCGGTCGCCATCGGGTAGAACGCCTCGACGACCTGTTCGTAGGGCATCGCGCGCGAGCCGCCCTCGGCGAGCATCGCGGCCGTCAGCGAGGCGACGCCCTCCTGGCCCGGCGGGTCGGAGGCCGCGCCCGTCATGAAGAGCAGGCGGATGGAGACGAGCGGCGACTGCGAAGGCTCTAAGACCGAGGCAATCGGGGCCGCCGCGGCGGCGCTGGTCGGCTGGCTGCTGGTTGGAGTCATCTGTTTCGGAGCCGTGCGGCCGCGCCTCTGCCCGAAGGCCGAGAGCGGCGCGAGCATGAAGAGGGCGACGAGGAGGGCGCCGAGTGTGCGTCTCATCATTCCTGTCCCTCCCCGTTGTTTGTGCCGCCGAGCGCCGCGATGTTCTGCCCCTTGGTGGCGAGCGTGACGACGGTGCGGCTCTCCTCGCGGAAGTACTTTTTCGCCGCGTCGCGGATGTCCGCGGGCGTGACGGTCTGGTAGGTGTCGAAGAGGCGGTTGAGCGTCTCGGGCGTGCGCTCGAGCGCGATGTAGGGCGCCACCGCCCCGGCGATGGCGCTGTTGCTGTTCATCGCCATCGCGAAGCCGTAGCGCATGCGCGAGCGCGTGGCGTCGAGCTTGGGCTGGTCGATGAGTTCCGTCTTGTAGCGCTCGAACGTCTTGAGGATGGCGTCGCGCACCGCCCCGACCTGCGCCGGGTCTTTGACGCGCGCGTAGATGGTGAACAGTTCGGGGTCGGCCTGGTGGCCGAAGTCGGCCGCGAGCACGTCCACCTTCTGCTCCTTGAGGACGAGCTGCTGGTACAGCTCCGAGTTCTCGCCGAAGGCGACCGACTGGAAGAGGTCGAGCGCGGCCACGTCCTTCGACGAGTCGGAGAAACGGGGCCCGTGGAAGGCGACGGCGAGGTGCGGGAGCGTGGGCGCGTCCCAGGGGATGTGCGCCGTGCGCGACTCGCTCTGCGCGGGCTCCTCGGGGATGTCGGCCTTGTAGGTGCCGCGCTGCCAGGTGCCCCAGTACTTCTTCGTCAGGTCGAGCGCGCGCGCCTGCGTGATGTCGCCGACGATGACGATGGTCGAGTACTCCGGGCGGTAGAAGCGCGAGAAGAACTGCTTGGAGTACTCGTACTGGTTGGGCATGTCGTCGATGTCTTTGAGGTAGCCCATCGTCGTGTGCGCGTAGGTGTGGCGCTTGAAGGCCGTCTCGCGCATCACCTCGTTGATCTTCGAGAAGGGGTTGGCGCTGTTCTTGTCGTACTCGCCCTTGACGGCCTTGGCCTCGGTCTTGAACTGCTCGGGCGTGTACTTGAGGCGCTGGAAGCGGTCGGCCTCCACCTTCATGATCTCTTCGAGGTCTTCCTTCGAGAAGGTCGCGTGGTAGACCGTCCGGTCGTCGCTCGTGTAGGCGTTCGTCTCGGCCCCGGCGCGCTTGAAGATGTTCTCGCGCTGCTCGGGCGTGTAGTTCTCGCTGCCGCGGAACATCATGTGCTCGAAGAAGTGCGCGAAGCCGCTCTTGCCGGCCTCGACCTCGTTGCGCGAGCCGGCGGCGACGACGATGTAGAGTGAGACGAGGTTCGGGTAGTCCGTCGGCACGGTGACGAGCCGGAGGCCGTTCGGCAGGTCGTCAATCGTGTACGGGTAGGTGAAGAGCTTACTGCCGCCGGTGCCGGCGGTCGTGCGCGTCTGCTGCGCCATCCCGAGCAGGGGCAGGGCGAGCACCGCCGCGGCCAAAATCAGGAATCTCATGGCGTCTGGCTCCCAAATTTCTTGAATGGATTTTGTACGTTGGACGCCCGAATTATACACCAAAAAGTCTTGAAAGCGCCGCCGGGCGAAGGCATCATGCACGCGCGCGGCCGTAGCAGAGTCGAAGGAGGTTTCGTTCGCAGATGAGACCCGCCCGGAGGCGAAACAAAAAACCCACCGGCCCCGGCGAGCAGGTTTTCGTCTCGCTGGTCGTCATCCTGCTCGGCCTCGGCTTCTGCCTCATCCCACTCTTCTTCGGCTTCGGGACCATCAACGTCCGCGGCAACAAGGGGCCGGGCGGGGCGGCCGCTCTCATCATCGGCGGCCTCTTTGTGCTGTACGGCCTCGTCGGGCTGTGCCTCGGTCTGTTGAAAGCTTTAAGGCGGAAGTAGGGGCGGGCGCGCATCAAGGTCAGGGCTTTTGGGGTGACGGCGGCGCTCAGCGGGGGCGCCGCCGTCGCCGTCCGGGGCGCGGGGCGGGCGTCAGGCGAGGGCTTGGGCAGCGCGGCGCCGGGCGGGACGAGCCAGAGTTCCACGGTCTGGCACGGCCGGCAGCTTTATCATTCACCCCCCGCCCGCGCGTCGAGCGCGCCGGCCAAAGACTCGGGCACGTTCAGCACGTCGCGCCAGCCCGAGTCGTCCGCGCGCATGCGCGCCGTCAGTTCGTCGCGCAGCCGTCGTAAATTGTCGCTCAGGGTGTGCGGGTATTCGTCGATGGAGGGGAAGCGGCGGAGCTGTTCTTCGACGAACGATTTTTGTTTGAGGATGGAGGGGATCGACTCGTGGCGGCCGCCCTCCCAGAAGGGTTGGAGCAGGCGCTCGACGCGCGCGGCGCCGGGGATCGAGACCTCTTCGTCGTCGAGCCCGGTCACGTCGGCGACGTAGCGCCCGCCGGCGTCCGAGCCGCGGAAGACTTGCAGGCGGCCGGGCAGCGTCGACTTTTCGGGCGTGTTCGAAGCCTTGAGCGTGGGGCGGCCGGCGACGACGCACTCCTTGAAGATGACGCCCGCGACGCGGCGGACTTCGCCCGAGAGCTTGGTGCCGATGCCGAAGCCGGCCGCCTCGGGGAACTCCTCGACGATGCGGCGGACGCCCTCCACGTCGAGGTCGCCCGTGAGCACCGGCATTAAATCTTTAAGGCCGTTCGCCTCGAAGAACGCGAGACACCACTTGCCGAGCTGGGCGAGGTCGCCCGAGTCCACGCGGAAGCCCTTGAAGGCGCGGCGGCGCTCCGGCGTCGAGGTCGCGGCCAGCGCCGCGTGCACCGCGCCCATGTGCACGTCGATGGTGTCGAGCAGGAGGGTCGTGCCCTGCGGGTTGGCGTCGAGCCAGCGCTCGAAGGCGACCTGCTCGAAGTGCTTGGGCCTGCCGGTGCGCGGCTCGACTTCGGGCTCGTCCATGAAGCCGACGTAGGACTGCTGCCAGTAGTGCGCCTCGGTGCCGACCGCCGGGATTTCGAGCCGGTGCGCGGCCTCCATGTTCGAGGTGTCGTTGAAGCCGCCGATGAAGGCGTAGGTCGCCACGTCCACCGCGCGCTCGATGTCGCCGTTGCGACGTAAGCTGAAGTCGGAGAGCCAGCGCGACCCGGCGGCCCTGCGAATCTGCATGGCGATGGAGGCGGTCGTCATCGGGAGGTCGAAGGCGTGCTCGAACTTGATCTCCTGCGCCTGTGTGAGGCCGAAGGCGCCGGTGATGTCGGCGAAGGGCTGGCCGGCGAACATGACGGTGCCGGGGCGCACCGCCCTGACGGTGCCGACGAAGTTGATGTCCTCGACGGCCTTCGCGAACAGGAGCAGGCCGCCGCGATCCTGTTCGAGCGTGCGCAGGCGCGGCCGGTCGATCCTCAAGTCGAGCAGCGAGCGCAGGAGGCGTTCGTGCCCCAGGCACGGCGCGTAGGGGAGCTTCCGCTGCGACACGTAGAAGGTCGCCTCCGTGTCGCTCAAAAGCCCCTCGCGCAGCCGCGTCGCCTCCTTGTACGAGGCGTCGCCCATCGTGGCGTGGTAGCGGTCGATGTTGAGCATAAGTAGGCCGTAGGCAGATGGCAGTAGGCCGCAGGCGGCGGGCCGCGTCAGTGGCGTCTTAACGCGCACGCCCCATTTATTTCAACCAATGTCTACTGCCACTATTCCTCACCGGGAGCGCATCTGTGAAGTCTTTGCGCCGCCTGCTGCAAGAAACTCTTTGGCCTCCGCCAGCCCGGGCCGGTCGGCGTCGGCGTGACGACAGAGCGCCAGGAGCTTTTTGTAATAGCCCTCGGCACCTTTCCTGTTCCCCGCGAGTGCGGCCGCGCGCGCCGCGCCGTAGAGCCCGTTGAAGCGGTTGGGCGTGTCGCGGAGCGAAGCCTCGAACGCACCCAAGGCCGCGGCCGGTTCCTTCAGCTCAAGCAGCAGCTCGCCGAGCTGTTCGCGCGCGGGAAGAATCGCGCCGGGCGTCACGGGGTGTTTCTCGGTGGCGTCGTCCAGGTCCGCCGCCGCGCGCATCAGCCGCGGCGACTCCTCGCGCCGCCCCTCGGCGTGCGCCAGCCAGGCCGAGGCGACCAGGCGCTCGATCTCGACCTGCTTGGCCCAGTCGTAGCCGCCCCTGACTTCGCCGAGCGCCTGCCGGATGGCCGTCAGCTGCTCGACCTCCTGACGCGCCCCGGCCGCGTCGCCGGAGCGCGCGGCGCCGATGGCCCGCGCGAAGTGGATGTGAGCCACGGCCCAGGGGAAGTTATCCCAGGGGAAGTTCCCCAGCACGCCCGGGGGCAGAGACAACCTGGCCGCCTCGTCCCAGCGCCGCCGTTCGAGCACGTAGCGCGCGTTGATGGCCGAGGCGGCGTACGCCACCTTGAAGCTCTCGGGCTCGACCTTGGGAATCCTGTTCAGCTCGTCGAGCACCCCGCGCGCCCGCCCGTCCTGCGCGCCCTGGAGGTAGGCGTAGACTAGATAGTCCATCGCGTGCAGTTGCTCGTCCCACGCGCCCGGCATGCGGTTCCTGACGGCAAAAGCCTCGGCCGCCGCCTTGGCGTCGAGGTTCGAGCGGATCGACTCCTGCCACAGACCCAGCCGCGTGAAGATGTGCGAAGGCATGTGCCGGGCGTGCGCCGAAGAGGGCGCGATCTTCGCGTAGCTCCGCGCGGCGGGCAGCGCCAGATTTGCCAGCGCCGGGTAGTCGTAGCTGTGGATGACGTAGTGCGTCACGCCCGGGTGCTGCGGCTCGCGCGCCAGCACGCGGTTCAGAATTCGCGCCGCCGCCTTCTCGCTGGCGTAAGTTTTGTCGCCCGCCGTCGCCCCCTTCGCGATGAGCGTCAGCGCGTAGAAGACGCCGGCCTCGCCGTCCTTCGGGTAGCGCCGGTAGAGCCGCTCCATCGCTTCGCCGTAGGCGTTGGCGCGTGCGCGGTGGTCGAGCCGGTCGGAGTCTTTGTAGAAAGACTCGACGGCCGCGATGTAGTCGCGCTCGCGTTGAGTCCGCGCGCCGACCGACCTGGCCTGTTCCGCGGCCCTCGCGCCCTTCTGAAACTCCGCCGCGGTCGGCGGCGCCCAGAGGGGGTGGTAGTTGCTCATCGCGACGCCCCAGTGCCCCATGCCGCAACGCGGGTCGGCGGCGACGACCTCGGCGAAAGCCCTCTCGGCCTCTTCGTACTCGAACGAGTGGAGCCAGGCGACCGCGCGGTTGAAACGCTTCTGCGCCTCCGGCGTGCAGGAGATGTTGAAGCTGACGCGCCCCAACTGTTCCGGCTGGCCGTGCTGATGCCGGTGTGCCTCCTGCGCCCCGGCCGAGGGCGCGCGGCAGAACAGTGCCGCGAGCAGAGCCGCGGTTGATAAAGCGGCGAGCGGGAGACTCTTGTTCAAAGGCCCTTCTCCTTATCGTGGGCGGAAGCGCGGAGACGGAGGCGATGCGCCGTTTAAGCTTCGGGGCGAAGGGATGCCTTCTGGCTATCGGCCGCTGTCTACGACTTCGGCGCCGGCCGCGCGCATCTCTGCGATGGCGCGTTCGTCGTCTCCGGGCTGGAGGTTGACGGCGCGCATGGCGTCGGAGAGGGCGCGGACGCGGAAGCCCTCGCGCAGCGCGTCGAGGACGGTGTTCTTGACGCAGTAGTCGGTGGCGAGGCCGCCGACCCAGACCTCTTTGACGTTCTGCCGGCGCAGGTCTTCCGCGAGCGTCGTGCCGTCGAAGGCCGAGTAGTTGTCTTCGTCGCCGAGCCCCTTCGAGACGACCCGCACGCGCGGGTCGTCGAGTAAGTCCGCGTGGAACTCCGCGCCGCGCGTGCCCCGCACGCAGTGGACGGGCCAGGTCCCGCCGTAGGCGGTGAAGTGTCTGGTCTGTGCGGGGTGCCAGTCGCGGCTCTTGTAGACGGGCTGTCCCTGTTCGAGGAACTCTTCGATGAGCCGGTTGAGCGGCTCGACCACCTCGTCGCCGCGCTCGACGGCGAGCGCGCCGCCGGGGCAGAAGTCGTTCTGCACGTCCACGACGATGAGCGCCCGCCTCTCCGTCCGGGATGACATCCGTTTTCACCTCCAAGGTAAAGCAGTAGGCAGTAGGCAGACGGCAGTAGGCAGCCGCTCCGCGTTATGGGCGTTGCCGGGTTAATCCCGGCAACTTGGTCTTTAAGATTTTACTGCCACCTGCCTGCTGGCTGCCGCCGACATTCTACGCCACGCGGGGCGCGGCGCAAAAAAAGCGGGCGCGGACTCTTTGAGAAGTCCGCGCCCGCTTCGGCCGGCCGGCGGCGGGGAGAGTGCCGCCTGCCGGAAAATTCTGAGGCCGCGAGGGCTCAGAAGAAGAGGGTGTAGAGCAGTCGGTTGGGCGAGCCCGTGCCGATGCCGGTCAGGCGGTTGGTCGTCGAGCCGTTGACGAGCGCGTTGCGGACGGTCGCGTTCGACG
>DAIRFV010000074.1:0-22596 GCA_036794905.1 Pyrinomonadaceae bacterium
GGACGCCGACCGACGTGATGGGTCAGCACATCCACCTCGTCAAGTTCGACGTGACGGCCTCGGACGGCGCCGGCAACGGCTGGAACTACGAGGACGGCACCTTCTCGCCCGAGGAGGTTCTGGGCCGCATCAAGGCCATCAACGCCAACGGCGGCCTCATCAAGGCCGACGGCTCGGGCCGCGTGACGCTGACGCCGAAGACGCACGCGCTCGGCGTGGTGGGCGCGCAGACGACCATCCAGCGCTGGTTCGCCGACGACGTGCTCAACAACGGGCGCAAGGATCGCACGCTGCGCACCGTCTTCACGCACGACCACTTCGGCCCCTCGACCCACCAGCAGGTCGGCTTCTACCAGGGGCTCGTCGTCGAGCCGCAGGGCTCGACGTGGCGCCACCCCGAGACGGGTCAGATGTTCGGCGGCCGCCCCGACGGCGGCCCGACGAGCTGGCGCGCGGACATCCTCTGGGTCAACCCCAAGACCAACAAGGACGAGAGCTACCGCGAGTTCCTGCTGGAGTTCTCCGACTTCCAGTTGGCCTACAAGAAGGGCGGCGGCGGCACGGCCGCGAACCCCGTCCCCGACCCGGCCAACGTCATCAACCCGCCGGCCAAGAACGAGCCGGGCTTGCCCGAACTGGTCGAGCCGGCCAACATCTGCCCCGGCTCCAACTTCGCCCCGCCGTGCCCCGAGGCCGTCTCCGCGGCCGACCCCGGCACGATGGTGGTCAACTACCGCAACGAGCCCGTCGCGCTGCGCGTGCGCAACCCGAACAACAACGAGCAGGTGAAGGACGCCAACGGCATCCCGACCGAGGCCGGCGACCTGTCGCACGCCTTCCGCTCGCTGACGACCCGCGCCGACGGCAACCTCAACACCCAGCCCGCGTGGGTGCCGCCGCTGACGCTCGACGTGAAGCCGGGCGACCCGGCGACGCCGATGATGCGCGCCTACGAGGACGACCGCGTCCAGGTGCGCGTGCTGGTCGGCGGCTTCGAGGAGAGTCACAACTTCGGGGTGCAGGGGATGCGCTGGCTCTTCGAGCCTTCCGACCCCAACTCCGGCTTCCGCGGCAACCAGATGATGGGCATCTCGGAGCACTACGAGTTCGAGATCCCGCAGTTCCCCGGCGGCACCAAGCAGCACTTCGTGGACTACAGGTACGCCCCCGGCTCGGCCGTGGACGACCTGTGGAACGGCCTGTGGGGCATGCTCCGGGCCTACAGCGCCAAGCGCAGCCTGCCCGAGGACAAGCTGCTGGAGCTGCCGAACAACCCGAAGGGCCTGGAGAAGGTCGAAGACAAGAGCGACTTCAACGGCGTGTGTCCCAAGACTGCCTTGCCGCAGCCCTACGACATCACGGCCGTCCTCGCGCGTGACCTGCTCCCGGGCGGCACGCTCGTCTACAACCACCGCGGCAACCAGGGCGGGCAACTGCACGACCCGACGGCCATCCTCTACGTGAGGACGAGCGACATCGGCGCCGACGGCAAGCTCAAGTCCGACGTGCTGGCCGAGCCGCTCATCCTGCGCGCCCGGGCGGGCGACTGCATCACGGTCACGCTGCGCAACAGGCTGCCGGCCGTGGGCCAGATGCCCGACCTCGCGGGCTTCAACACGCTGCCCATGATCGTCAACGGCTTCAACGCCAACGACATCGCACCGTCGAAGGAAGTGGGTCTCGACCCGCAAATGGTCTTCTTCGACGTGAGCCGCGACACCGGGCTCAACGTCGGCCACAACCCGGTGCGGACGGTCAAGCCCGGCCAGTTCGTGACGTACCAGTGGTACGCGGGCACCGTCACCATCGACAACAGCAACCCGCTGAGCCCGCGCAAGTGGGTCGGCACCCCGGTCGAGTTCGGCGCCGTGAACCTCACGTCGTCGGATCAGATCAAGCACAGCAACAAGGGCGCCATCGGCGCGCTCGTCATCGAGCCGCAGGGTTCGAGCTGGCCCGACTCCGAGTTCATCCGCAACCCGGACTCGACCAGCCCCAACACCTACGTCAAGTCGCGCTCGCAGGTGACGGTGACGACGGCCGAAGGGCGCACCTTCCGCGACTTCGTCCTGCTCTTCCAGAACGACCTGAACCTCCGCTACGCCGACGGCACGGCCGTGAAGAATCTGGCCGAGGCCGAGGACGCGGAGGACTCGGGGCAGAAGGGGTTCAACTACAAGACCGAGCCCCTCTGGAAGCGCATGGGCTACGCGCCGGAGACTCACCTGAGCTGCGGCGACGAGGACGAGAACGGGAACCTCATCACGGACTGCACGCGCAACCGTGATTTCACGAACGTGTTGTCGAACTCGATCGTCGGCGAAGACCCCGTGACGCCGATCTTCACGGCGCGCGCGGGCGAGCAGGTGCGTTTCCGCATCCTGCACCCGGCCGGCCACGCGCGCAACGCGGTGTTCCAGACGCACGGTCACATCTGGGAGGAGGAGCCCTACACCTCTGACTCGAAGGTGATCGGCATGAACCCGCTCTCGGAGTGGAAGGGCTCGCAGTACGGCATCGGACCCGGCAGCCACTTCGACGTGCTGCCGAAGAACGGGGCCGGCGGTAAGTTCGCCGTAACGGGCGACTACCTGTACCGCGACCAGGGCTCGTTCCAGTTCGACGGCGGCCTGTGGGGCATCTTCCGCGTGACCCCGTAAGGGGGCACGTAGAAGCACGACCCGCGACCAACAAGGCGGGGCGCGGTCAGTCACAAGCTGACCGCGCCCCGCCTTCTCTCTTGCACCGGCCGCCTCACCTCAAAGCAGACTTCGCTTGAGCTGAAATGAAGACGGTTAACCACGGAGGCACGGCTTAAAACTTAAAGCTGTGCCTCCGTGGTTAACCGTCCTTTGAAATTACCCTCACGCCGCGGGGCTCGCCGGGGCGAGCCACAGCGCGAGGTTGCGGACGTAAGCCTTCACGCCCCCGAGCTTCTCCGGCTCTCTGATAATCTGGTCGCCGGGCGGCTCCGCCAGAAAGCTCGGGCACCCCGCCGAGGTGTCCCAGTTGTAATCCACGAAATGATGAAAGCTCGACTCCGCGACGGCCCGCCCGAGCGTGTTGCCGTGCCCGTCCCGCGTGCGCTCGAAGGCGACGATCAGGTTGAAAGGCCGCTTCGTGACCTTGCTCGTGCCGGTCGCGATGACGCGCGCGCTGGTTTCGCCCTCCGGCACGCCGACCCCGCCCTCGTGCGGGTGCGCGGGGAAGTGCTCGACGCGGCCCGAGGGCGACGAGTCGTCGCGCAGCAGCTCGTGCGCGGGGCCCGCGGGCGCGATTATCTGGTAGTCGCCGTTGCTGCCCGAGTGGTAGTTCGGCCAGGAGATGTCCTTCGTGTCCTGGTCGTCGCGCGCGCGCCGCGTCTCGTCCGGGTCGGGGTGTTTGCTGTGGAAGTAGTGAGCGGCCCCCACGCCGCCGAGCGTGCAGAGCGAGGAGCCGAGGTCTTGATGGTCGCGCGTGGAGAGGATGCCGCCGCCACGCTGGCGGAAGCGCGTGATGCCCCGGCAGTCGGCCGTGCTCAGCCCGTCGCCCGTGTCCACGGCGAAGAGCCACAGCTCGTCGAAGTCGGTCGAGTCGAGCTGGCTCAACACCTCTTCGTCGCCGTCGGCGTTCGTCACGCGGTCGCGCGCCGTGACTTCGCAGAGCGCGCGCCCTTCCTCGTCACGGAGCCCGCTCAGGTGCTCGCGCAGCAGAGAGAACCTGCCGACGTGCCAGTCGTCTTCCGCGGCCGTGATGGTCGTCTGCAATAAGATGCGGATCGGTCTTTTCATAGCCCTCACCTCGTGTAATCAGTCCGCACATACTACTTCAAAGCGACTCGAAGAACACCTCATCGACGTAACACCAGCCCCAATCTTCGCCCCGCTCGAAGGACTTGATGACGGGGTGTCGCGTCGTGTTGAAGTGCGCCGTCGCGTGCTTGCCGGGCGAGGTGTCGCAGCAGCCGACGTGGCCGCACTCCATGCAGAGGCGGAGGTGAACCCACCTGCCCCCGGCCTTCAGACAGTCCTCGCAACCGCGCGCGCTCGGCGTGACCCCTTTAACCTGATTCAGATGTGTGCAAACGTCGGCCATCCTTTTTCTCCCTTCGTGACTCGCATTCTAGCAACCCGATATCGTGGTAGCCTATGGCCGGCGAAAGCGAGGTGGAGACTCCGCGGCTCGGCAGCGGCTCGGTCGCGAATCATAATAACGAGCGCGGGACAACAGAAGATGTATGTCAGGCGGTTTGCGGAGGAACATCCTTTGACGCACAGCTCATGGTCCAGACCCGTCGCCGTACTTCTGACGTGGCTCACGTTGGTGTCGTCTGCGACGTTCTCCGTCGCCTGCGGGGGCCGGACTCCGGAAGGACAACAGGCGGCGGGATCGACCCCCCAACCCGGTCGGGCGTCCGCGTCCCCCGTCCCCTGGAAGACGATTGAGCCGCCCGCACAAATCGGCATCCCCGCGGGCTCGCCGAAGCCGCCCGAGCCGGCCGTCCACAGGACTTACTCCGGCGTCGGCGTCATCCGCGCCATCAACCTCGACGAGGGCTGGTTCGAGATCGACCACGAGGAGATCGAAGGCGTCATGCCCGCGATGCGGATGATCTGGCGTGTCAGGGAGAAGGCGTTGCTGAAGTCAGTCCGCGCGGGCGAGAAGGTCAGGTTCAAGGTCGTAGACAACAACGGCAGCGAGCTGGTTACCGAGTTGGCGAAGGCGCCGGACGGCGGTTAGCAACTCTCTCAACGGTAATGGAAAGCGATGTTTCAGTTAAGCTGCCGGCCCGCACCGCGAGGCGCGGCAACAGTGACAGTATTCCACACGTAATCAAATCTATAACGTCAACAGTTTAACGCGCCGTCTATGCTCATCGGTTGACGTACACGCGCGCGTGTCGCAAGATGGTTAAGAACCGAGTGTAGCTCACTCCCTTCTCAGCCCCTCCGGAATGACCCGGATCGCCTGAAAGTCAACAGCGCAACCGTCCGGGCTGAAAAGATGTATACCCGCCGCGTAGCCTTTAGCTTCAAGGCCAGTCCGTTAGCCGAATCCGGCGTCGTCGAGGGCGATGTCGGGGCGACTCCGCGCCGGCAGTTGCGCGACGCCGAGCCGCGTTCGCGAAGTGCGCACACGGGGCGGCGATGAATAGACGCTGTGACTGGTGCCGGGGGCGCCTGCGCCTGCGTGACGTGCGGTGCCGGTATTGCCGCGACTCGAACGTAAGCTGGCTGCACGGCACGTCCCTCGCCGCCGTCGCGGCGGCCACCATCTTATTCCTGATGCGGGTGTTTTAGTCTCTTGAGGTGAGGGCCTGAGACGTCGTAATCAGCGCGGTACAGGGGGAGCGCGAAATGCCAGAATCGGACAGGCAGACGAGCAGCGGGTTTCACCGCGAAGAGATAGAGGGCGCGTGGCCCGGGATTGATTCGAGGTTCCGGCTGGTTATCGTGGCGGCGCAGCGGAGCAAACAGCTTCAGCGCGGCTCGCGGCCGCGGATCGGCTCAGACCCGAACCGGCGCCGTAACACGAGCATCGCACTCGAAGAGGTCAAGCTGGGGCTCGTGCCTTTCATCAACAACACGAACGATGCGCCCGACGAGGTCGGCGACGGACGCGCAGAGGCGGCCGCTTCGTCTTCAGTTCTTCCGTGACGCGATGAGGCCCACGCGGCGCGCGGTCCGTAAGCGGGGCGCGCAACTCGAAGGGCGGGCCAATCGGCGGGGACGCGGCCGACGGAAGGAACGTTAATGAAGTTCAGTGCCGAGCACTTCGAGCAGGCGCGTCGCGTCGCCAGCCAGTGGAGGAGCGAGGGGTACGACCACGTCGTGGTGGTCAGGGAAGGCGCGCGCGCGAGCCGCTGCTACCCCTGCCGGCAGCAGGACGTGCCGCAGCCCGCGGTCGCCGCCTGGGACTACTACCGCATACCGACGCGCGAGAGGCTCAGCACGAGCGCGGCCTCCGAGCAGACGGCGTCGAGGGCCGAGCTGTGGTTGGCCGTCACCATCGCCTACGGACAGAGGTACGCGGCGGCGGCCGTGAATTAAACGAATCCCTACAAGTCCGGGCAGGTGTTCCCGGAAGGCGCCGGCGAGGGATGCAGGGGTGCTGCCGCTACGATCTTCCTGTTAAGACTCCTCTAGTGGATTGGAAAACAGAGCATGAGTCTGAATACGTGTCCCGACTGCCGCCGCCCCCGCTTCGACAAAGACGAGTCGTGCCCGAGCTGCGCGCGCGCGTTCCGGGCGGGCGGGCCGGGCGCGGGGGAGAGGGCCTTCGGCCGAAGGAACGACAGCCTGTTCGCCGCCCTCTTCCTGATAACGCTGGCGTTGCTGACCTTCATAGTGCTCAGGGGTACGTAGGCCGCGGAACCCGCGGCGCAACTTGCACACATGAGAGACCTGCATGTCTACATCATCCCGGTGAATTCTGACGCGCGCGGAGAGTGTACGGCGTTCTACACGCGGCGCGGCGACGGCCCGTACTACCGCTGGCTCTACGTCGAAAGCTCCGGGCGTTGGCGCTACTCCCGCGTCAGCCTCGACAGGCCGGCGCTGCGCGTGCTCTGCGTCGCGCGTTGGGAGGCCGTCCCGACCGCGCTGCGTGACCGATTGGGCGAACACTATCTCGAATAGTCCTGCCGAGACTGAGGCGGGAGGAAGGGGGAAACAACCGATGAGCGGACAGAAACCTGTCAGCCGGGACGCGAGGCACTACCTGGTCAAGCGCCCCAACGAAATCATCCCGAAGAAGCGGAGCTGGAACGAGGTGCAGGAGGAGCTGCGCGTGAAGGGCACGGACGCGGACGAGGCGATGCTCTTCCGCGGGTTCGTCGCCGAAGACGGCACCGAGTACCGAGACATGTACGCCGACAGCAGAACGCAGGTGACGGAGCACTCCAAAGAGGAGAGGTGAGTCATGGGTGACGAATCGCGCGCGCTGGAAGACGCGAAGTCGGAGGCGCTGGCTGCCTTCGCGGCCATCGCCGCCGTCATCGACCTCACGGGCGGGCCAGAGACGGCGGAAAGCGTTCAGGCGTCCGACTCACTCCGCGCCTCCGCCGTGCGGCACCTCTCCGCCGCCCTTGAGATCATGCGCCGCGCGAAGGGCGGCGGCGCATGAACGGCTACGACGATTTCATAGAGCGCCTTGAGGCCGCGCTCGCGGACGAGGAGTCGCGCGAGGAGTTTCTGGCATACCTGCAAGGGCTCACGTGCGAGAGGCGCGCGGAGATACTGGCCGAGGCCGACCGCCGGGAAGCGACGGTCGAGAGCACCTGAGAGGTGAAACGAGATGAGCGCGAACGAGACACCGAAGGACGAAGCGGTGAGAGAGCCGGAAGATGATCAGACCCCACAGTCTGCCGGGCAGGTGTCCGGCGGCGGCAACAAAGTTCCCCTCTTTCTCAGAGGATGCAGCGACGGGTACAAGGGGAACGAGCAGGACGAGAAAGACGAGGTCGGGGAGTAGCGGGTCATGGTGAGTGAAGCGGCAACCCCCGGCGCGGGCATCAAGGCCGGCGACCTCGTGCGCGCACTCGACGGCGCGTACAAGGGCAAGGTCGGGACGGCGCTGCGCGTGGTGACGACCCGCGACGAGGGGCGGTTTTCGGAGTCCGTGCTGGTGAGCTTCCCCGCGGGCGGCGCCGACTACCTCAACGCCGACGCGCTGGAGAAGGCGGAAAGGCCGCAGGGGTGAACGCGCCGCTGCGAGGCGGCATGTCGGCCGACCCCTCATCCCGCCTCCCGTGCCAGCGCGCGCGCTGGTCTACAGGCGTGAATGGATGAGGCGGCGCATGCGGTCGGGGAAGAGCACGTCCATCTTCTGCGGCTCGATCAAAGCAGTCACCTCGCCGACGCCGAAGACGGGGTGTGTCAACGACTGTCCCGCGCGGTACGTGCGCGTCTGGTCATACGGCTCGCCGGATTTCGCCGTCGCGCGCGCGCTCGTCTCGACGCCGGATTTGAACGTGCTGCGCGTCCCGCACTTCGGGCAGCTCACGCGCGTGATGCGCCCCGTCTTCGTCACCGACGCCACGACGTGCCCGCGCTCCTCGCCGCACACCGCGCAGAACTTCTCCACCCGCTCCCCGCTCTTATGAACCTGATTGTCCACGCAAAAACTCCTCTCACTCGCCGAACGTTAGGGAGAGCCTCAGACATCCTTCGCAGACTCACCTCTCAAGCGTCCGGCGGTAGACGTGCTACCGACGTAAAAAGCCCCGGGCCGAAAGTTACCACTCGGCCCGGGGCTTCTCTTTTTCAGAGTCTCCGGCGTGCCGGAGGCTGCTACCAGCGCTGACCGCGGTTGCCGCCGCCGCCGCCGCCGCCCCGGTTGCCGCCGCCGCCGAAGCCGCCACGGCCGCCGCCACCGCCGCCGCGACCGCCGCGGTCTTCACGGGGCTTCGCCTCGTTGACGTTCAGCGCGCGCCCGCCGACTTCCTTGCCGTTGAGCTGCTGAATCGCCGCCTCACCCTCTTCGCGCGAAGCCATCTCGACGAAGCCGAAGCCGCGCGATTGACCGGTGTCGCGATCCTCGACGACCGACGCCGACTCAACCGTACCCGCCTGCGAAAACAGCTCCTGCAAGTCGCTGCTGGAAGTCTGGAACGAGAGGTTCCCGACATAAAGTTTCATGGACATGTGTGTGTATACCTTCCCCGCCCGAAGCGGGGCGTCAGGAGAAGCTTCGAATCGAAGTGGCTTCGTCGGAACGGTGGCAGCGAAGAACCTGCGTTCGGATGCTCAACTTGTGAGCGGCTTCTGAAGTTGAATGTAAGCCTGCTCTCGAACCATCCAGAACGCCGCCGCCGAACGAGGCGGGGGGGCGCATCACCGCCGATGCGCGAGAGAAGGAATGACGCCAGTTATGATGCGCCCCGGCAGGGTGCTGTTGCAACCGCCGGGCCATTATCCGGCCGCCGTCAAATGTTCTCTTTGTGTGTCGGAGTCCGCGCGCGTGGGGCATGACTCGCATGCCGGCCGAAAGGAAAGACGATAAGAGACGCCGCCTTGTGTTCCCCCGAAACAAGGCGGCGTCTCTTCAGGTGGGACGAGTTAGGCGCCTCCCCCAAAGCACCAGGTCCGTCCCGCATCCGTTCAAGGGCGGAAGTTAAGGTAGTTTAGTCCCGTTACTTTCCCCGCCATGTCACTTTTCCGTTTCGCGCGCACCTTCTGCCGGAAACCACTTCGAGTCTTACCAGCAAGCGTGTGAGAACTGCTTGACAGCGGCCGGGGCCGATAATACTTTGCCACCTGCCCTTCGGAATCGTCCAACTGCCCTCCTCGAAGTGGACGACCGCCCGCGTCCCCCAATTCAATGTTTCGCAAACGGTGGCCAACACCTTCCTGGTCGTGACCCACGACCTGCCCGACCCGAATCAGCTTCACCCGCCGACCAAGAAGCCGGTCGGGGTTCGTCTGGGCGTCGCCGCGCGGGGCGCCGTGTACGGCGAGGCCGTCGAGTATTCCGGCCCCGTGCGCTCGTTGCCGCCGACCTCATACGTCATCGGTAACAAGGTCGTGCTGAAGTGGACTCACGCGGGCAACGGGTTATCCACGCTCGACGGTGGCGGCCTACAGACCTTCCAGCTTGCCGGGTCGAACGGTCGCTACACCTCTGCGACCGCGGCGATTGTGGGCGACACGGTCGAGGTCACCAGCGGCGTCGCGGCGCCCAAGGCCGTTCGCTACGGCTACAGCTCCGGCGCCAACCTCAGTAACAACATGAGTATTCCAATCGAAGGCGGAGCGGCGACAATCACCAGGCTCTCGGGTTCGCTGTTCGAGTTGAAGTTCCCGTAGAGGAACGATCCGGGGGGGCTCTGACAGACGAATCGAAGCGACACCGGCCACGAGGTTTCCCGGCGGCCGGTGTCGCGTGGCCGTGTTGTTGCACGGGCGTTCCCGCCGCGCCCGGGCCGCCGGCTGCACACTCAGCCCAGGAGGCGTAGACCTTCCGGCAGGGACTCGCCGAAGATGCGCACGGCGGCGGCTCTGCTCCGCGGGACGTGTGTGCGGAGTCCTTCGAGAATTTCCTCGCCGGTGCCGGCCTCTTCTAGACGCCGGATGACCTCCAGCCTGAACGCCGGCTCAAGGTCGCGCAGAGGGTCGTCAGTCCGCGCCGCCAACTGCGAGATGGCCGTGGCGACGTGTCCCGTCAGCTCGGGCAGTGCGAGGAGGGCGGATGTCCAACGCATTGCGGCTTCGGGGGACACGACGCAGTTGAGCGGGCCATAGAAGGGGACGCGGGCGCCCAGCCGCCCGAGCGCCCAGGTGAAACTCTTGTTGCCGGGCTCCGCCTCCACGCGTTCGAGCAGTTCTTCGCCAAGCTCCATGCGGATGGCGGGCGGCAGGTGTTCGAGGCTCGCGAGCAGGAGCAGCCCCTCGCGCTCGACCTGCCGGTTGATCCGGCCCTTCAACTTCCTGCCGGCCACCCCCAACAGCGACTTGTGGCGCTCGTAGAGTTCGAGCTGCTGGCCGGCGTTCATGCCGCCCGCCACGCGCTGCCAGAGGATGACCCACTCGACCTGGCACTGCACGTCCTTCTCGAAGTAGAGCCCTTCGTGGTAGACCTTCCGGGCGCGCGCGACCCGCCAGTCGTCGAGCAGCGCGCCGAAGCCCGGGCGCAGGCAGAAGCCGAACAGGTTGAGCCAGCGCGCCTCGTAGTTGCGCCCCTTCCGCCGGCCTTGGGGGAGTTCCGCCAGCACGTCGAAGAGCTTGCGGATGGTCTCCGTCCGCCAGGAGTCTTTGCGGTAGCCGAGCGCGGCCTCAAGTCTTCCGGGCAGCGCCTCGGGCGACAGTGTCTCGCCCGGCAGGGCATCGCGCGGGCCGCCGAACACGGCCTTGATTAACTTCTCGGCCTCACGCACCGCCTCTTCGGGGATGACGACCTGCGTGCCCACGTCGAGGTTCTCGGTCTCTTCGGCCTCCTCGCCTTCATCCGCCAACGCCTCGGCACCCCTGAGCTGGAATTGCAGCCGCCAGCGGTGACCGGTCTTCGGCGCCTCGCACCACAGTTCGAGCGTCCCCACCTCTGTGAAGTGTGCCGTCAGACTCACGTCGATCTCGACGTGGCGCGAGCGCTTGCCGTAGCGAAGGACTGTGACGAGCGGGGCGTGCCGGTGCATCTCGCCTTCGGCGAAGCGGACGACCTCGCCCTGCGCGTCCTGACGCGTGGTCGTGCTGTAGAGCGTGAAGGTCACGGGACGGTTGGTGAGGGCCGTAAACTCCCTCCCGCCGAGTTCGACCCGCGTGCCCTCCTCCGTCCCGCGCGGCAGGACGCACACGGCCGTCAGACGTTCCTGCGCCGCCCCCCCCGGCTGGACGCCGATGTAGTAGCCGCGCGCGCTGCCGCCGCTGACGCGGACGCCGCCCATCCGTCGCACGCGCGCGTAGTAGGCCGCGCCGACGGCGACGGCCGTCTCGGGCGTTTCGCTGTGCAGGACTTTGGGGCGCCAGCGCTTACCCTCGTGCGGGAACCAGCCGGCGACCGCCGCGACGAGGCGGTCGCGCGCGAGCGACGGTTGGAAGAAACCGCCGTTGAAGAGAATCGCGTCCGGCCGCGCCATCGTGTCCTGCGCTTCATCGCCCGAACCACCGGCGCGCATCCCCAGAGCGGCCTGCGTGAGGAACGCGGCGAGGTGCTTTGTGATGGCCGGCTCGCTCGCGTACGGCAGTCCCAGTTCGCGGAGCCCCGCGCGCCGTTCGGACGCGGGCAGGTCTTCGGCCGCGCTCTCCGGGAGGAACCCTCGGGCCAGAACCTCTTCGACCTCTGCGCGCGTCAGCTCCGTCGAGAGCGCGCCGCCCACGACCGAGCGCCCGCCGCCGAGCACCGTGACGGGCGCGCGCTCGACGGCGTCGTCGCCGAGCAAAGTCTCCTTGGCCGCGCAGCACTGCCGGCGCAGCGCGTTCTGTTGCCGGAGCGAGAGGTGCGGGCGCCCGAGCTTTTCCACGACGAGGCGCGCGAGCGCGAGGTCAACGTTGTCGCCGCCGAGCAGCAGGTGCTCGCCGATGGCAGTCCGCTCGAAGCGCACCTCGCCGCCCTCGACGCGGACGCGAATCAGGCTGAAGTCCGTGGTGCCGCCGCCCACGTCGCAGACGAGGACGAGTTGTCCGTCTTTGAGCTGACGCTTGAGCCCGCCCTTCTGGGCCGCGACCCACGCGTAGAAGGCCGCGAGCGGCTCTTCCAGCAGCGTCAGGGTCTCCAGCCCCGCCTCGCGCGCCGCGGCCACGGTCAGCTCACGCGCCTCCTCGTCGAACGAGGCGGGCACGGTGAGCACGATCTGCTGACGCTCGAACCGCAGCGCGTCAACGGTTGCGCCGTCGGCGCCCGTCGCCATCGAATGGTTCCACGCGTCGCGGAGGTGCGTGAGGTAGCGACCCGAGGCCGCGACGGGAGAGCAGACCTTGTCGCCCGGCTCTGCGTCCCACGGGAGGATGTCGGCCGTGCGGTCAACCGCGGAGAGGCTGAGCCACGACTTGGCCGAGACGACCTGCCGGCCGGGCACCAGCGCGCCGCGCTCGCGCGCGAGCACACCGACCAACGCGCCGTCCGTCTCCTCCTCCCACGGCAGGCGGAGGCCGGGCGCCGCGTCTTCCGCCTCGTCCGTGAAGTAGATAAACGAGGGGAGGGACGGGAGCGCGCGCACCTCGCCCTCCCCGACGAGCTGCGGCACCTCGAAGACGCGAACGGGCGGCGGCGCGCCGCGCGCGGGTCGCTCCTGCGTATCGACATAGGCGACCGCCGAGTTCGTCGTCCCTAGGTCAATGCCGAGGAGGTAACGGCTTGAGGCTTCCATGATGCTCATGTGCGTCTGAGAAGGGTTAACCACAGAGACACAGAGACACGGCCTGTTGCTTTATAACTTCAAAGCTGTGTCTCTGTGTCTCTGTGGTTAATTCCGACCCGATACCTACTCAAGGTGGAAGTCGCTTTACCTCTAGTCTTGCTCCCTGATATTGAATTCGAGCTTCCAGCGCTGCGTGCCGTCGCGCGAGACGCACCACACTTCGAGCGTCCCGACCTCGGTCACGCGCGACTCAAGGCGCACGGGCAGCACCGTGTCCTCTTTCCCTTCCAGTTTGAGCGTGACTTCCAGCGGGCTCAGCTCCTCAATCTCGTCGCCCCAGTCCTCGACGAGGCTCCCGATCTCGTCGGCCTTGCGCACCGTCGAGCTGAGGAACCGAAACTCGGCCGGCTCGCCGACCACGAGCCCGAACTCGCGCCCGGGGATGGCGGCCTCCGTCCCTTCCTCCATGCCGAAGGGCACGACGCACAGAGCCTTGAGCGGCGCGGGCAGACCGGGCACGGCCGGCATCGCGCTCTCGATGCCGATGTAGTAAGTGCGCGGCGCGCCGCTGCGGATGCGGACGCCGCGGCCGCGCTTGGCCCGGCCGTAGTAGGCCGCGCCGCGCGCGACGGCGTGGTCGAGGTCGGGGGCGTCGAGCACGCCGCCCTCGCCGAGCGGCTCGAAGCCTTCCGTGCGGAGCCAGTCGTCGAGCACGTTGATGACGCGCCCGCGCAGCACGCCGGCCTTCATCACGCCGCCGTTGAAGAGGACGTGCGTGGGGCAGGCGAAGCCGCTCGGGCCGCGACGAATCCGGTCGGCCTCGTCGCCGCCGGCCTGCTGCGAGAGGAAGCGCGCGAGGTGCTTCGTCACGGCCGGGTCGGCCGCGTAGGGGAGCCCCAGCTCCTGAAAGCCGATGCGCCGCTGCCGGGCCGGCATCTCGTCGCGCCCGACCGTGGGGAAGAAGCCGTCCGCGAGCACGCGTTCGAGGTCTTCGCGGCGCAGCTCGGTCTTGACCGTGCCGCCGACGAGCTTCGAGCCCTTGCCGAGCAGCGTGACGGGCTGCTTCTGGCTCTTCGGGTCGGCGAACAGCTTCTCCTTCGCGAGGCGGCACTGGTGCCAGAGCCCCTGCAACTGCCACGTGTCTACGCGGTGCCCCTCCTCTTCGAGCCGTTGTTGCAGCAGCCGCGCGAGCGCCAAGTCCATGTTGTCGCCGCCGAGCAGGATGTGCTCGCCGACGGCCACGCGCTTGAGGGAGAGCTCGCCGTCCTCCTCCGAGACGGTGATGAGGCTGAAGTCGGTGGTGCCGCCGCCCACGTCGCAGACGAGGATGAGGTCGCCGACCTTAACGCGCTTGCGCCAGCCCTCGCCCTGCGCGTCGATCCACGCGTAAAAGGCGGCCTGCGGCTCTTCGAGCAGCGTCACGCGCGTAAGCCCCGCGGCCTCGGCCGCGCGCAGCGTCAGCTCGCGCGCCTCCTCGTCGAACGAGGCGGGCACGGTGAGCAGCACCTGCTGTTCGGCCAGCGCGAGCTCCGGGTTCTTCTTCGCGTTGACGCGCGCGTCCCAGGCGAGGCGGAGGTGGCGCAGGTACTCGGCCGACGCCTCGACGGGCGAAAGCTTCCTTACCTCCTCGGGCGCGCCCCAGGGCAGGAGGGGGGACGTGCGGTCTACGGCCGCGTAGGAGAGCCACGACTTGGCCGAGGCGACGAGGCGCGTCGGGTTCTCGGCGCCGCGCTTGCGCGCCAGCTCGCCCGCGAAGACCTGCGGGTCGCGCTCCCAGGGCAGCGCGAGCGCGCCCTTGGGGAAGTCCAGCTCGCCCGGCACGTAGAGGAAGGAGGGCAGAAGCGTCCGCTCCTCGACCTCGTTCGGGTTGGTCAACTGCGGGACGGCCTCGACGTTGATGCGTGCCGCCTCTTCGGGCGCGGCGGTGTCAAACTGCGCCAGGGCCGTATTCGTCGTCCCCAGATCAATGCCTACAATGAAACGTGTGTCCAAAAGAATGCACCTCTGAATGGTATAAGGGCGTGAACCGTGAACCGTAAACCGTGACAAGAAAAGCCAGTTCTTAACTTGTCGCGGTATACGATTTACGGTTCACGCCTCACTGTATTTCCACCTCGGCCGGGGCGACGACGGCGCGCCCGGCCTCCTGTGACGTGAGGGGGGGCAGGTTGATTCCGGTCACGCGCCAGCCGCGGTGCCGCAGCAGGCCGCGCAGCGGGGGGCGCCCCGTCACGTTCCCGATGAGCTTGACCGAGGCCGGGTCGAACCCTTCGGCCACGGTCACGGGTCGGTCTTCTTCACCCTCCATAATCGGCTCCAGCGTGACGTACTGCGCGAGCGCCTTCTGGCAACTGGCGTGCAGCTCGCGCACCGCCGCCCCGATCTGCACGTCCTGGTAGGGCGCGATGTCTTCGGTCAGGAAGTCAACCAGACGCCCGTCGCGTTGCAGCAGGGCGAGCAGTTGCACCGCGCGGTCGGTCGAGTCCTCGGCCGGCGCGGCCTCGGGCTGTCCCGCGGTGAGCTTCGGGTCTTCGGGCACGGGGTCGGGCGGCGGCGCGGCCGCACTCGGGGCGACCTCCGGCGCGATGTCCTCCGGCACCTCGCCGCGCGAGAGGACGGAGAAGAAGCAGCGGGCGGCGTAAGAAATTCTCTTGCCTAATCCGATCATCGGGTTGTCTCCATATCAGTGAACTTCAGGCAGCACTCCTGCCACGTAAAATAAACGAATATGCTATTAGACCTCCGGCGTGTTTAGCAAACGGCCCGCAAAAGTAAAAGTCAGCCTCGACCACCGTCAGCCCCGATTTATTCGTTGACAGCCGGGGGCGGGGGGGCTAAAGTTTCGCCGGCACCGCTAGTTGCCCTTAGCCACTCGACAAATCAAAACCACAGTTCGGCCCCGAGTTCGCTGCTCTCACGGGATTTAAGATTCTGTACGCGCAGGCCAGTCCGGAACGACCCCGTGCTTCTTCTCCTTTCTCTGAAGCGCGGGGCCGTTTACAGCACGACTCATAAACCTACCGCATGATCTCGGCGCGAAGCCCGGAGTAGATTGTCACCATCCCCGCCGGCGGCACTCACGCGCGGCGGGCTCGCGTCCGCTCGTACCGAGACCGGCAGCAGACCCGAAGGAAGGTGAACATGGACTTAGACATTGCCGTCGTGGGCGGAGGCGTCTCCGGCGCGTACTGCGCGTGGCGCCTCCAACAGGAGCGCGGGGCGCAGGCGCGCATCGCCCTCTTCGAGTACAGCGACCGCATCGGCGGCCGGCTCTTCACCGTCACGCTGCCCGGGATGCCGCACGTCAAGGCCGAGATCGGCGGCATGCGCTACATCCCCACGCAGCACCCCGTCGTGACCAACCTCGTCAACCACCTCAAGCTCCCGACGGAGGATTTCCCGATGGGCGCGCCCGCGCCGGTCGGCTCCAACTGCAACCTCTTCTACCTGCGCGGCCGGCACCTGCGGCTGCACGAGCTGGCCGACCCCGCGAAGGTGCCCTACGACCTCGCCTGGTCGGAGCGGGGCTTGGGCCCGACCAACCTCCAGGTTCAGGTGATGAACAACATCTACCCGAACTTCGCCAACCTCTCCCTGTGCGACCAGATGAAGATCAAGGTCTTCGGCAAGCCGATCTGGCAGTACGGCTTCTGGGACTTGATGTACCGCGTGCTCTCGAACGAGGGCTACCAGTTCATGAAGGAGGCGGGCGGCTACGACGCCAACGTCGCCAACGCCAACGCGGTGACGCAGCTCCCGGCCACCGAGTACAACGACGAGACCAAGTTCCTCACGCTGCGCGACGGCTACGACCAGCTCCCCATCACGCTGGCCGACCAGTTCCAGAACAAACTGGCCGGCGGCGTGCCGAAGATGCACCGCGTGCAGATGAACCACCGGCTCTCGGAGATTCTGATCGGCTCGGGCGAGTACCGCTACACGCTCATCTTCGAGCCGACCGTCACGCAGGATCGCAAGACCGTGGTCAAGGCCGCCGCGCCGATCAAGGTGCGCGCCAAGAAGCTCATCCTCGCCATGCCGCGCCGCTCGCTCGAACTCATCAAGAGCGAGTTCTTCGAGGACTCCTGGCTGAAGTCCAACATCCCCTCCGTGCTCATCCAGAGCGCCTTCAAGCTCTGCCTCGCCTACGAGCGGCCGTGGTGGCGCGCCCTGGGGCTGGTCGCGGGGCGCTCCGTCACCGACCTGCCCATCCGCCAGACCTACTACTTCGGCACGGAGGCCGAGCAGGAGAACGGCCTGCCCTACATGAACTCGCTGCTGATGGCGAGCTACAACGACATCAGCACCGTCCCCTTCTGGAAGGGGCTGGAGCACGGCGAAGAGTTCAAGGGCTACCGCCCCTCGTGCGTTGAGCCGGGCGTGACCGACATCGTCCCCCGCATGGAGTTCCAGCCGACGGACGAGATGGTCTACGTGGCGAACAAACAGGTGGCGCAGTTGCACGCGCTGCCCGAGATACCGCAGCCCTACTCGGCCGTCTACCACACCTGGAACGAAGACCCCTACGGCGGCGGCTGGCACGAGTGGAAGGCCAACTACCGCCTCGACCAGATCATGTGCCGGATGCGCAAGCCGGTCGAGGGCGAGGACATCCACATCGTCGGCGAGGCTTACTCCTACGGGCAGGGCTGGGTCGAGGGCGCGCTCGACACGGCCGAAAGTACGCTGAAGGATTTCTTCGGCCTCAAGAAGCCGACGTGGCTGCCGAAGAAGGATTACGACAACCTGCTCCCGAACCCGTGCCCCGGCTGCGGCGACCTCGACGGCTGCGTCGAGTTCAAAGACCCGGGCGGCAAAATCTTAAGCTCCATCACCCCGAACTGCCTCAAGGCCGTGGAGGAGGGCTGAAGCGATGACGACGACCGTCTCAAGTTATATACTCACGCGGCTGAAGCAGGCCGGGCTCGAACACATCTTCGCCGTCCCCGGCGACTACGCCGGCCCCTTCCTCGAAACGCTCGACCAGACGCCGGGCATCGAGCGCGTGCCGAACATGAACGAGCTGGGCTGCGGCTACGCCGCCGACGGCTACGGGCGTTACAAAGGCGTCGGCGCGGCCTGCGTGCAGTACGGCGTGGGCGGCTTCAGCATCCTCAACTGCACGGCCGGCTCCTTCGTCGAGCGCGTGCCCGTGGCCGTCATCTCCGCCAGCCCCGGCACCAAGTCCCGCGTGCTTGAGGAGACGCAGGGCATCCTCTTCCACCACAGCACCGGCGACCTGCGCGCCGACCAGACCGTCTTCCGGAACGTGACGGTGGCGTCCGAGATCATCCGCGACCCCGAAGAGGCCCCGGCGCAGATCGACCGCGCCGTCACGGCCATGCTCACGCACCGCCGCCCCATCTACATCGAGGTGCTGCAAGACGTCTGGTCGCTGAACTGCTCCGCGCCGAAGGGGACGCTCGCGCCCGTCGTGACGCCGAGTGACCCCGAGGCGCTCGCCGCCGCGCTCGACGCGACGTGGGCGCGCATCAAGTCGGCACGGCTGCCCGTCATCTGGGCGGGCGTGGAGATTCACCGCTACGGCTTGCAGGACGCGCTCCAGCAACTCCTGGACGCGAGCGGCCTCTACTTCACCACGACCAGTCTGGCGAAGACCGTGCTCGACGAGAGTCAGAAGCAGTTCGTCGGCACCTACGCCGGCCCGGCCTCGCCCGCGCTGACGCGCGCCGTGATGGACGCCGCCGACTGCATCATCGCGCTCGGCACGATCATCACGGACGACTACCTCAACATCATGGCGACGAGCTTCGGCGAGATGGTCGAGGTCACCGACGAGGAGGCGCGCGTCGGCCGACAGTACTACCGGCAGGTCACGCTGAAGGACTTCATCGAAGGTCTCGTCGAACGCTTCAAGGTGCAGAGGCGCGGCCCGCGCCGCTACAAGCTCCCGAAGGTCGAGCCCGAGCCGTCGCGCACGGCGAAGCCCGACGAGGCGCTCACCTACAACGTCTTCTATGACGAGCTGAGCGCCTTCCTGAAGAAAGAGGGTCTGCTCGAAGAGGTCGCGCTGGTGCTCGGCGAGAGCACGTCGCTCTACGTCTTCGGCAACCTGATGGGGCTGCCGCGCGACAGCTTCGTGGCGCAGGCGGCGTGGGGCTCGCTCGGGCACGAGACGGGGTGCGCGCTGGGCGTGGGTTTGGGGAGCGGGAAGCGACCCTTCGTCGTGGCCGGGGACGGCGGCTTCCGCATGGTCTGCCAGGAGGTGTCGAGTCTGGCCCACCAGAAGAGTAACGCCGTCGTCTTCGTGATGAGCAACAACGCTTACGCCATCGAGCAGGCGTTCGTGGACATCAAGGCTTTCACGCCGAAGGGCGAGTTCGCGCCCTTCGACGTGCTGCCCGCCTGGGACTACCGCGCGCTGGCGCGAGCCTTCGGCGCGCACGGATACCGCGTCGAGTCTGTCGAGGATTTGCGCGCGACGCTGGCGGCGCTGAAGGGCGTCGAGGGCGTGCCCGCGCTGGTGGAGGTGGTCATTCCCCAGAAGGACTTGGCCCCGCAGTTGAGGCGGCTGGCCGAGACGCCAGTCCCGCAGCGTAAGTACCGGCGCGAACCGCGTCGCCGCCGTGGTTAGCCGCAGCTTCTAACCACAACGTATTCACCCGCCGCGACTCGCCCACTCTGTGAGTTGTGCTCTAAGGGATGAGCCCGCACCTCGAAAGGGGGCGGGCTCTTTTCCTGTCAGTCTCCACTTCTTTGGACTTTCAGTTCATCGCCGGTCTGAAGCATAATCGGCAAAAAGAAATCACAGACAGAGGAAGCACGTATGAACCTGACAGACCTGTTGTTGGCCGATCTGGAACGCGAAGTCGAGCGTTCCCGCCGCGCCCTCGGGCAAGTCCCCGAAGGCAAGCACGACTGGAAGCCGCATGACAAGTCCATGAACTTCGGCTACCTCGCCGAGCTGGTTGCGACGATCCCGTCGTGGATCGCGATGACCGTCACGCGGGACGAACACGACCTGGCCCCGGCCGACGGCCCCGCCGTAGAGCGACCCGGGAACGAAACGAGCGGGGCGTTGCGGGAGGCGTTCGACAAGTCCGCGGCCGACGCGAAGGCGGCACTCGAACAGACCTCAGAAGAGCATCTGCTGACCTCCTGGCGGCTGCTGGTTCGCGGTCAGGTCGTGTGGGAGGGGCCGCGCCACGAGATGATTCGTGACACGATTAGCCACTGGGCGCATCACCGCGGGCAGATGACGGTCTACCTGCGCTTGCTGGGCGCGAAGGTGCCGGCGCTCTACGGGCCGTCGGCGGACGAGAACAGCTTCCAGTAGATCGTGCGTCTACGCTTGACGGCGACTCAGAGCGTGGACTGCCGACCTCGCGCCCGGCCAAGAGGACAACCAGTTGTCGGGCACACGCACTGCGGGGTAAAGACCTGCGGGAGTGTCAGTTCAAAACCTGTGGAGGCGGAAAGCGTTGAGCGCCGCCTCGCACCTCTGGGCGGGCGAGGCGCTGACCAGCCTGAAGAGGTCCTCGGGTTCCGAGAGGTCTGCCGCCCCCGTCACGTCGCGCAGCGCTTCGAGGTAGGCGCGCGTCAGTCCCATGCTCTTCAGGTACTGTTCGGCGCCCCACACGGCGTCGAGGTCGTTCGAGTAGTCGGGCACTTCGCGGCGCTGCGGGCCGCGGTTGGTGTGGATGGTGCCGTAGAGTTTCATCACGCCGCCCTCACGCGAGGGCGCGACCTCCGCCCAGCCCATCACCTCCTCGGCCAGACGCACGTGCAGCAGGTCTTTGTACTCCATAAGTAAATGTGTAGCCCGTCTCCCCGCCGGACTCAAGCGGCGGAGGCGGGGGAATTGGCGGCGGGCTACCGGACGCGACTATCTTCTCCGAGGGGTGAGGTGTGAGCAGACAAATCAGGTGCGGCGTCTACGAGCATTACAAGGGAAAGAAGTATCTGGTGCTGGGCGTGGCGCGCCACACCGAGACGGGGGAGTTGGTGGCCGTCTACGTGCCGCTCTACGAACTGCCGGACGGCGACGGGGTGCAGATGGCCGTCCGCCCCTTAGAGATGTTCACGGAGGATGTCCTGGTCGGCTCTGAGACGAGGCCGCGCTTCCGCTTCACGGGCGAGGGCACCGGCGGCTCGGAATAGGTCAGGCGCCGCCTCCCTCACCGGAGGGTTGCGGCGCCGGCACATCGGCGACGGCCGTGTGCACCGTTCGGCGCGTCTCAGCACCCGCTCGTCACAAATAAATATCTTTTCACATAAACTCGTTTAGATTCTCCCGGGACGCCTTGTCTGAGACTCTCGACGATAATGGTTAACTTCGCCGCTTCTGCTAAATTACCGCCCATGCGGCGCTTTGCGAGAGACGGGGTGGAGGCTGTCGAAGGGGCCGGGTCACGTCGCCGCCTTTGGGTCTGGGGCCTCGTCGTGCTGGCGTTCTGTACGTTTCAGGCGCTCCTGTACTTCCCACAAACTTACCTGCTCAACGTCGGCGCCAACCCTTCCTTCACGGCGTGGAGGGCGCTCGTCGCGACTCTCATCCCGTTCTACATCTACGCGCTGCTCATCCCCGCGGCGATCTGGCTGGGCATGCGATTCCCTCTGGAGCGAAGGGCCTGGTTGAAGCACTTGCCGCTCCACCTCGCGTGCAGCCTGGTCTTTACGCTCGTCCATCTCGTGCTCCTCGGCGTCGCCAACGGCATCATCATGACCCGGCTGGTGCAGAGCGAGGCCTACCGGCTGCCGGTCTCCGGCGCGGCGCTGCTGTTCGTCATCGTGCCGGGCAGCGTGCTCCAGTACTGGAACGCCCTCATCGCCAGCCACGCCATCAACTACTTCTTCAAATTCCGCGAGCGCGAGTTCCGTCTGGCGCAGGCCGAGTTGTCGGCGCTCAAGATGCAGTTGCACCCGCACTTCCTCTTCAACACGCTCAACGCCATCTCCGAGCTGATCTACAGCGACCCGAAGGTCGCCGACGAGAGCATCCTGCGCCTGAGCGAAATGCTCCGCTTCGCGCTCGAAAGCGTCAGGGCGCAGGAAGTGTCTCTGAAGGAGGAGGTGGAATTTTTAGAGAAGTACGTCGAGATACAGCGGACGCTGATGCGCGAGAGGCTGACCGTGCGGCTGAACGTTGACCCCGAGACGCTCGACGCCTGCGTCCCGAACCTGCTGCTGCAACCGCTCGTCGAGAACGCCGTCAAGCACGGCATCTCGCCGCGCCCCGAGGGGGGCGAGATACACGTCTACGCGCGCCGCCTCGACGGCAGACTCTACCTCGAAGTCGCTGACAACGGGCTCGGCCTGCCGGAGGGCGGCGACGGGGCGCGGGGGGGCGTCGGCCTTCTCAACACGCGGGAGCGCCTGAAGCACCTGTACGGCGAGGCGCACACTTTCAACCTGAGCAGTTTCCCCGGACGTGGCGTGACGATCCGCATCGTAATCCCATTCAAGGAGTGTGAACCCGGGCCGGATGATTCGGACGCTGCTTATTGACGACGTGCAGTTGGCGCGCGAGCGGCTCAAGCGGTGCCTCGGCGAAGAGTCGGGCGTCGAGGTCGTCGGCGAGTGCGACAACGGCGAGCGGGCGGTCGCCGCGATCCGCGGCCTCCGGCCCGACCTCGTCTTCCTCGACGTGCAGATGCCCGCGCTCGACGGCTTCGGCGTGCTCGAAGCGCTGGGCCACGAGCGCCCGCCCGCCGTCATCTTCGTGACGGCCTACAACGAGTACGCGATTCAGGCCTTCGAGGTGAACGCGCTCGACTACCTGCTCAAGCCGGTTGACTGCAAGCGTCTGCACAAGGCGGTCGAGCGCGTGCGTGCGCAGATCGCGCGCGCGCCCGCGGAGGATT
>DAIRFV010000569.1:0-1580 GCA_036794905.1 Pyrinomonadaceae bacterium
GCAGTTGGGTGTGAATGAGCGGGAGCTAACCACAGAGACACGGAGGCACAGCTTGGAGAGGAATATTCAACAAGCTGCGCCTCCGTGTCTCTGTGGTTAACTCTTCCCGTCTTCACTCAAGTGAAATCTGCTTTAGAACTTGATCGCCTTCACGTCGGCGGGCTTGGCGAAGAGCGAGTCGGGGACGGGCTTGTTGAACTCGACGGTCTCGTAGTTGACGCGGCTCGACTGGACGCCGGCGCGGTAGTGGTCGATGACGAAGGGGAAGCGCGCGCCCTCGATGTTGATGAACTGCGCGTAGCGATCCTCCTCCTCGACGCGCTCGCCTTCCTCGCCCGGCCGCTTGTAGACGACCTTCGAGGGCAGCCCCTCGCGCGCGTCGAACTCGAACTCGGCCTCGAAGCCGTCGGGGTAGGTGACGCGGACGACCTCGTTGCGGCGCGCGAGCCCCGCCTCGCGCCGGCCCACGTAGGCGAGGCTCGCGCCCTCCGTGCGCCACCAGCCGCGCGGCAGGTTGTCGATGCTCGTCCGCATCGCCGTGCGGAAGTTCTCGACCTGTTCGGGCGTCACGTCCGAAAGCTTCTTCGCCTTGGCCTCGAAGACCCAGCCGGTGTCGCCCGTGTTCACCTGTAGGAACTGGACGCCCGCCCCCTTGAACTCCGTCCGCTCGCGGTCGGGGAAGACGAGGTAGTCGCGGAAGGTTGTGGGGAGCCCCGACTGCCCGTCGCGGAACGGCGTGAAGTTGCCCTTCGAGACGATTGTCCTGACGCCGAGGTAGGCCGGCCCGCCCAGCGCCTCGACCGCCCGCGCGACGACCGCCAGGGCCTTCTCGTCAGACTTCGGGGCCGGCGCCTTCTGCTCGGTTCTGGCCGCCTGCGGCTTCGCGCCGTCCTGCGCGCGCGAGGCACCGGAGGTGAAGAGCAGGGGCGCCGCGACGAACGACAGCGCGAGGGGGTACAGCATCTTTCTCATACGCGAATTTATAAACGCGCCCGGGGAGGGAAGGCAAACGCCGGGAGCGCGCCCGGAGGGTTAAAAGAAGAGGGCTCCGACTTTCGCCGGAGCCCTCTCACTTGCGGACTGGATGTCGGCCGCGCTTGGGAAGGCGCGGCCCTCAAGAGTCTGACTTAGGCTTCATCCAGAGCCTTCTCGAAGACGGCGGCCTCCGACTTGACGACGACCTCGCCGTCCACCACGTCGGCGGTGAAGCTCGAAGCCTCCTTCCACATCGCGGTGATGGGGAGTTTGACCTTCTCGTCGATGTGGCGCTTGAGGAAGCGCGCGCCGTAGGCCGGGCTGTAGCCCTTCTCGGTCAGCTTGTCGAGCGCCGCCTCGGTGATCGTGCAGGACTTGCCCTGCGGCTCCATCTGGCGGCAGAGCCGGCCCGTGTAGAGCTTGGCGATCTCGCGCACCTCGTCCATCGTGAGCGGCGAGAAGACGACGATCTCGTCGATGCGGTTGCGGAACTCGGGCGAGAAGCGCGTCTCGGCCGCCTTCATCACGTCGCCCTTGATGGCCTTCATGTCGCCCAGCGTCTTGGTGCCGAACCCGAACGGCTTCTCGTACTTCTTGAAGTTCTC
>DAIRFV010000075.1:0-10203 GCA_036794905.1 Pyrinomonadaceae bacterium
GGTGCGTCATGTGCTGGTGCGCGGCCGTGATCTGGCAGCTCGCCGTGTAGTCGTACGTGCCGAAGTGCGCGGCCGTGCAGCGCCCGCGCGCCGCCGCGACGAGCACGGGCAGCGCACACTCGCCCCGGTGGTTGATGATGGACTGCGTCGTCTCGACCATCAGCTCAAGCTTCAGAGAGCCGGCTTCGAGCCCCGACTCGCGCTCGAAGAGGTCGAAGAGGTCCGCGAGCGCCTCGACCTGCTCGGGGAGAGTGACCTTCGGCAGCGTGACGACGAAGTTCCCGGGGAGGCGGCCGCCCGTCTCCGCGAGGAGCGCCGAGAGGAAGATGTCGAGCGTGCGCGACGAGCGCGCGTACAGCTCCTCCGTGAAGGTCTTGATGCGGATGCCGAGGAAGGGCGGGAGCGTGCCCGCCGCGAGCCCGCGCGCGACCTCCGCGGCGGACGAGGCGGCGTGGCCGTCCTCCTCCGCGTCCGTCCGGTTGCCGTAGCCGTCCTCGAAGTCTATGCGGAAGTCCTCCACGGGTTCGCGCCGCAGCTTCTCCGAGACGCGCGCGTAGACCTTGTGCGCGAGCCACACGCCCGGGTGCTCTTTCTGAAATCCGGCCTCGTCCTGCTCCAGGGCCGCGCGCACCGTCGAGTCGTCCGAGACGGAGTCGGGCAGCTCCTCGTGGCCGGGCAGCTCCAGCGCGCGCGCGAAGGCGGCGAAGTTCGGCGCGTAAGTCTCCAGCGCGCGGCGGGCGAGCGCGCCGAGGCGCGGCGTGGTGTCGGACTTGAACAGGTGCGCGCCGCCGTAGACCGTGTGGACGGGCTGGCGGCGGAAGGATTCGCCCGGGTAGCGCGCGGCGAATTCGCGGTTGGCCTCGCTCAGCCGCGCCGCGATCCCCCGCGTCGCGTCGTTCGTCAACGTTGTCTTCATGATTCTCCTCGCGTTCAAAACGGCGCAGCATTCTACCCCGCCGCGCCGCCGCCGCGCACGGGCGGCCTGAATCATTCTGTTGCCAAAAGCGCGGACTTATGTTTTAAGTCTTCGGCATGCCTTCGCCCGACCTTTGCATCCGCGGTCAACGCGTCGTCACTTCTGAGGGGGACGGCCCGGCCGCGGTACACGTGCGCGGCGGTCGCGTCGCAGCGGTCGCCGCCTTCGACGACGTGCCCGAGGGGTGCCCGCTGGTCGAGGCGGGCGACGCGGTCGTGCTGCCCGGACTGGTGGACTCGCACGTGCACGTGAACGAGCCGGGGCGGACGCGCTGGGAGGGCTTCGCGTCGGCGACGAAGGCCGCGGCCGCGGGCGGCGTGACGACGATTGTGGACATGCCGCTCAACAGCATCCCGCCGACGACCACGCCCGAGGCCCTGGGTGAGAAGATCGCGGCCGCGAAGAATCAATGTCGCGTGGACGTGGGCTTCTGGGGCGGGCTCGTGCCGGGCAATCTGGGTCTGCTCGCGGCGCTCCACGCGGGCGGCGTCGTCGGCTTCAAGTGCTTCCTGATTGATTCCGGCGTGCAGGAGTTCCCGAACGTCAACGAAGGCGAACTGCACGCGGCGATGTTCGAGCTGGTGCGGCTGGACGCGACGCTCGTCGTGCACGCCGAGATGCCCGGGCCAATCGAAGAGGCTTTCGCGTCGTGCTGCGCGGGCGAGGCCGCGGGCGACCCGCGGCGTTACGAGACGTTCCTGCGCTCGCGCCCGAGGGCGGCGGAGGACGAGGCCGTCGGGCTGCTGCTGCGTCTCTGTCGCGAGACGGGCGCGCGCGTCCACGTCGTCCACCACTCTTCGGCCGACTCGCTCCCGCTGCTGCGCGAGGCGAAGGAGGCCGCGCTCCCCTTCACCGCCGAGACGTGCCCGCACTACCTCACCTTCGCGGCCGAGGACATCCCCGACGGCGCCACCGAGTTCAAGTGCTGCCCGCCCGTGCGCGAGCGCGAGAACCGCGAGCGGCTCTGGGCGGCGCTGGCCGACGGCACCCTCGACATGATCGTCTCAGACCACTCGCCCTGCCCGCCCGAGATGAAGCGGCGGCCCGAGGGCGACTTCATCAAGGCGTGGGGCGGCATCAGCTCGCTGCAATACCGGCTGCCCGTCGTGTGGAGTGAGGCGCGCCGGCGCGGCCACGACCTGCGCGACCTCGCGCGGTGGCTCTCGCGCGAGCCCGCGCGGCTCGCAGGGCTCTTCGGCCGCAAGGGCGCTATCTCGCCGGGTCGCGACGCCGACCTCGTCATCTTCGACCCCGGAGGCAGGACGCGCGTCTCTCCGGAGACGAACCACCACCGGCACAAGCTCTCGCCCTACGACGGCCTTGAGTTCGACGGCGCCGTGCTGGCGACCTACCTCCGCGGCGAGAAGATTTACGACCGCGGCGAATTTTCTGATGAGCCCACGGGACAACTCCTGCTGCGCGAGCCTCCGCCGAAAGCGCGATCCATCTGGGACGACTTTGATGACGATCTTAAGGACTGACTGACGAAGATGACGCCTGAGTTCGCCAACCTCGTTGACCTCGCCTCGGGGCGTCTGGGCGGCGCCGTTCTGTACGCCAACGACGACTTCTTCGCGCCGAAGGAGAATTTGTTGAAGGCGTCGGCGCCCGTCTGGCGCGAGGGCGCGTACACCGAGCGCGGGAAGTGGATGGACGGCTGGGAGTCGCGCCGCCGAAGAACGCCGGGCTTCGACTGGTGCCTCGTCCGCCTCGGCGCGCCGGGCCGCGTCCGCGGCGTCGTCGTGGACACGAGCTTCTTCCGCGGCAACTTCCCCGAGAGCTGTTCGCTCGACGCTTGCGCGGCGCCGCCGAACGCGGACGTCGAGGCGCTGACGGATGCGTCGGTCGAGTGGGTGGAGCTTCTGCCGCAGTCCCAACTCGCGGGCCACTCGCAGAACGAGTTCGCCGTCACGCCGGACGCGAGGGTGACGCACCTGCGCTTTAAGATTTACCCGGATGGCGGCGTCGCGCGTCTGCGCGTCTACGGCGAGGTCTTGCCCGACTGGGACGCGATCCGGCGCGCGGGCGGGCTCGTAGACCTCGCGGCAATCGAGAACGGCGGCCTCGTCGTCGCCACGAGCGACGAGTTCTTCGGCCACCGCCACAACCTCATCATGCCCGGCCGCGCCGCCGACATGAGCGACGGCTGGGAGACCAAGCGGCGGCGCGGCCCCGGCCACGACTGGTGCGTCATACGGCTCGGCGCGCGCGGGACCATCAAGCGCGTCGAGGCGGACACGGCGCACTTTAAGGGTAACTTCCCCGAGAGCTGTTCGCTCGAAGTCTGCGAAGCGCCACCGGAGCGGCTCGCGCCCGGGGAGTCGTACCTGACCTCCGCCGACTGGCGCGAGCTTCTGCCGCGCACGAAGTTGCAGGCGCACACGCGCCACTTCTACGAGTCGGAGTTGAACGACGCGGGCGCGGCCACGCACGCGCTCTTCCGCATCTACCCGGACGGCGGCGTCAGCCGCCTGCGGCTCTACGGGAGCCTGGAAGGAGCGTGAACCGTCAACGGTCAACCGTGACGAGATAAAGACCGACTCTTACTTGTCACGGTTGACCGTTCACGGTTCACGGCATTTAACGGTTCACCGCTCGCGGCTGTTTATGCCCGACTTGAAAGACATCGAAGGCCCCATCGGGAAGTTGAACCGCCTGCCGGAGGAGGAGGCGCGCGCGGCGCTGCTGGCCTGCTGCGGCTCTCAGCGGTGGGCGCACGCAGTGGCGGCGCTCAGGCCCTTCTGGGACGTGGGGCAGTTGCTCAACATCGCCGGGCGCGTGTGGCGCGAGCTGGGGCGTGAGGACTGGCTCGAAGCCTTCCGCGCGCACCCGAAGATCGGCGAGTCGAAGGCTGAGCAGGAGACGGGCGCGGAGGCGCGAGCGTGGGCGGAGGGCGAGCAGTCGCGCGCGCGCGCGGCGTCGGACGAGACGCGCGCCGCGCTCTCGGAAGCGAACCGCGAGTACGGGGAACGCTTCGGCTTCATCTTCATCGTCTGCGCCACGGGCAAGTCGGCCGAAGAGATGCTGGCCCTCTTGCGCGGGCGCATGGGCAACGACCCCGAGACCGAGCTGCGCGTGGCGGCGGGCGAGCAGTGGCGCATCACCGAGCTGCGGCTCAGGAAATTCTTAAACGTCAAATGAGCGGCATCACCACACACGTGCTCGACACCGCGCGGGGGCGCCCCGCCTCGGGCGTGCCCGTCACGCTCGAATCTAAAAGCGAGGGCGGCTGGACCGTCGTCGGCCGCGGCGCGACCGACGCGGACGGGCGCCTGCGCGACCTCGCGCCCGCCGACTTCCGCCTGAGCGAGGGCGAGTACCGGCTCACGTTCGACGCGGGCGCTTACCTCGCGGCCGCGGGCGCCGAAGGGTTCTACACGGAGGTGGTCGTGTGCTTCGTCGTCCGCGACGCGGAGGCGCACCACCACGTGCCTTTGCTCTTGAGCCCTTACGGCTACACGACCTACCGCGGGAGCTGAAACGAATGAGAATTCCACCTCAGTTGAGCGAGTGGCTGAACCTGCTCGCGCGCTGGTTCCACGTCTTCGCCGCCATCCTGTGGGTCGGCTCGACCTTCTACTTCACGTGGCTCGACGGCCGCTTCCAGGAGGAGGAGCGCGCGGCCAGGGAGGAGGGCGGCGACCCCGAGGTGTGGATGGTGCACAGCGGCGGCTTCTACGTCGTGGGCAAGCGCAAGACGCCCTCGCTCAAGCGGCTCCACTGGTTCAAGTGGGAGGCGGCCTCGACGTGGCTGAGCGGCATGGTGCTCCTGACGCTCGTCTACTACCACGGCGGCGCGATGGTGGACGTGGACGTGCGCGACATCGGCGCGTGGACGGCCGGGGCTTTCGGCGTCGGGATGCTGCTCGTCGGGTGGGTAGTCTACGACCTGCTGCTGCGTTCGCCGCTCGCGCGCAACGAGCAGGCTTTCGCGGCGGTGGGCTACGCGCTCATCGTCGGCGCGGCCTACGTCTCGACGCACGTCCTGAGCGGGCGCGCGGCCTACATCCACGTCGGCGCGATGTTGGGCACCATCATGTTCCTCAACGTCTGGCAGGGGATTCTGCCCGCGCAGCGCCGCATGGTCGCGGCCGTCGGCGAGGGGCGCGCCCCCGACCCGGCCGAGGGCGCGCGCGCCAAGCTGCGCTCGAAGCACAACACCTTCATGGTCGTGCCCGTCGTCTTCACGATGATCAGCAACCACTACCCGGTCTCGACCTACGGCGCCGACTACAACTGGGTGATTCTCTCGGCGCTCGTCCTCGTGGGCTGGGTCGCCGCGAAGATCATCCGCCGCGCGTGAGGGCTTTGCGGGATTAAGGGAGGACGCCGGTGGGTTCCGTCGGGGTGCCGGAGCGCGTGGGCGAAGAGACGTGGGCCGAGTTCTGCGGGCGCGTGGACGCGGCGCTGGCCGAGTACCTGCGCGCGGGTCGCGCGCGCGTGCGCTACCGCGGCTGGTGCGTGACGCTGGACACGAACGTGGTGCCGGCGGGCGCGGCCGCGGCGGTCGTCACGCGCATGCGCGCGCCGTTCGTCGTCGGGCGCGGCCAGTTCCGCTTCAAGCTCCAGCGGCGCGACCTGTTCGACGCGCTCGCGCGGCGGCTGCGCATCCATTCGAGCGAGACCGGCCAGTCGGACTTCGACCGCGAGTTCGTCATCCGCTCCGAGGACGACGAGGGCGTCCGGCGCCTGTTCGACTCGCCCGACATCCGCCGCCTCATCCAGTCGCAGCCCTCGATTAATCTGGCGGCGCGGGCGGGCGACGGCCCCTTCGGCGCGAGCCTCCCCGAGGGCGTGAACGAGTTAGTCCTGCGCGCGCCCGGCTTCGTCACCGACGCCGAACGCCTCCGCCGCCTCTTCGCCCTCTTCGCCCTCATCCTCGACCGCCTCTGCGAGACCGGCGCCGCCCGCGACGACGAGCCCGGCGTCACCCTTTGATAATAGGGTGCTGGGTGCTGGGTGCTGGGTGTTGGTTAAGACCAAAACCTAAAACCCAGCACCCAGCACCCAGCACCCCTTCACTTGTACCAACTCGCAATCGTAAAGCGCTCGCCGCCGGTGACGGGCTCGACCTCGTGCGTGGTCTCGGCGCGGAAGGCGACGAGCGTGCCGGCCTCGCCCGCGAGGCTGAAGGGCGAGGCCGCGCCGCGCGGGTGGAAGACGAGGGAGCCGCCGCTGTATGCGCCCGGCGCGGATGTCTCTGTCTGACTGTTGAGGAAGATGACGAGGGAGACTTTTCTCTCCTCGCGCACAGAGCGGAGCAGGCCCGTGTTGCCGTCCTGGTGCGCGACGAAGTAGTCGCCCGCCTCGTAGCGGAGGAACTGCGGCTCCTCCAGCTCGCCGAGCCTCAGCCCGAAATACTCTCCCAACGCGCCCGTGCGCGCGCGCAGAAGCCGCCTGACGAGTTCGTCAATCCCGACGGGCGGCGAGACGCGCGTCGTTCGGCGCACGCGCTCGTCCACCGCGCCCGCATCATTGCGGCCGTAGACGGTCGCGGGGCGCCCGGCCGACGCGCGCACGGCGGCGAAGACCTCCGCGCGCACGGCCGGGCCGAGGAAGTCGCGCTCGACGAAAAGGTCGAGGTCGGCCGTCGCGCCGCCCGTACTCATTGGCGGCCCGCGCCGATGGGGTCGCCGGGCGGCGTGGGCGGCGGCGGCGTGCGCTTGCGCGGCGCGTCGGGGCGCGCGAGGAAGCGCTCGATCTCTTCGCGCGTCGAGCGCAGGTGCGCGTCCGTCGGCTCGAAGCCGGCGGGGCCGGTGCGCGCCGTCTCTCCGACGAGGAGCAGGCGCAGCCCCTCGGTCGCGACCGCGCGCACCTGCGGCGCGGCGCCGTCGTCGGCCGCCAAATCCATCAGGCGCATGACGACGAGGCTCTGCACGGCGCGCTGGACGGCCGCGTGGTACGGGTCGCGCGCCGCGGGCGCGCGCCACGTGCGCGCCAGCAGCGCCTCCACCACGTCGCCGAAGTCCGGGTTCGACGGGTCGAGCGCGTGGAACTGTATGAGGCGCGCGGCGCGGCGCGGTTCGAGCAGGCGCGAGACGGCGAGGTCGGCCGAGACGACGGCGGCGGCCACGGGGTCGAAGGCCGGGTCGGTGCGCTTCGCGAACAGCTCCTGCGTGCCGCCCTCGTAGCCGAAGGCGCGCGGCGGAATCAGTTGGAGTATGCGCGGCGGCACTACCAACTCTTCGACCTTAATCGTGTCGAGCACGGCCGCGAGCGCCTCGCGCTGTCGCGCGGCGGGCACGACCCTCTGCACCTCGGCCGGGCTCGTGCCGCCCGCCGCCGTCTTCACCGCGTAGGTGTAGTGGAGGCCGCCGACCGACTTGACCGCGGCCTGAAGCTGGTAACGGTGGTGCAGGTAGAGCGGCAGGAACTTCGCTTCGAGCAGCGAGAGCGGCGTGCCGACGGGGATGTTCGCGAGGCCGAACTGGCCCAGAGCGATGCGCCGCACCTCCATCTCGTGGCGCAGCATGGCTACGGGGTCGGCGCCGTTGTCCCAGAGGTTCGCGAGCGGGTGCGCGGCGCCCGCGGGCCGCGCGTCGTTGTCGGACAGAAAGAGCATCCCGGCCTTGATGCCTTCCGTCACGACCTTTTCAAGCTCGGCCGCCTCGTCGGCGCCCGGCGCGAACTGCGCGTAGGCGTAGGTGATGGCGAACTTGTCGTAGGCGCCGATCCCCGTGGCGTAGGCGTTGGCGAGGTCGAGCCGGCCGCCCTTGATCTCGACGAGCGGGGCCGGGTAGTCCATCACCGAGCCGCGGCCGTAGGTGCTGGCGGCGAAGTTGTGCGAGAGGCCGAGGGTGTGCCCGACCTCGTGCGCGGAGAGCTGGCGGATGCGGGCGAGCGACATCCGCGCGATGTCGTTCGACGGGTCGAGCTGCGCGAGGTATTCGGCGTCGTCTGCGAAAGCGCCCAGCTCGCACCCCGGCCACGTCGAGCCCGAGCCGCGCGTCTGGTCGCCGAACGTGGGCACGAGCCCCGTGCCGAGCAGGTTGTCCTGCCGGATGCGCTGCGAGTCGAGCGTGACCACGCCTTTGATGATCTCGCCGGTGCGCGGGTCGGTGATGCTCGAGCCGTAGGCCCAGCCGCGCGTCGAGCGGTGCACCCAGTTGATGACGTGGTAGCGCGCGTCCATCGGGTCAACGCCCGGCGGGAGAATCTTCACCTGGAAGGCGTCGCGGAAGCCCGCGGCCTCGAACGCCTGCGCCCACCACGCGCAGCCCTCGACGAGCGCGCTCCGGATGGGCTCGGGCGCGCCCGAGTCCACGTAGTAGACGATGGGCTTGACGGCCTCGGAGGGGGCGGCCCCCGGGTTCTTCTTCTCAAGGCGGTGGCGGACGATCCAGCGCTTCTCCAGCGGCTCGGTGAAGGGCGAGGCGTAGTCGTAGAACTCGACGGCGTTGACGCCGACGCGCGGGTCGAGCGTGCGCGGCCGGTAGTTGTGGTCGGGCAGCTCGACGAGCGAGTGGTGCTCGCGCACGGTGACGGCCTGCGGGTTGGGCACGGTCTCGCGCACGAGCTGTCCGGTCGGCCCCTCGGCCGTGAAGGTGAGCGTCGCCTCGACCTCCGTGTTCTTCGGGAAGGCTTTGGTGCGCGGCAGGTGGAAGGCGCTGCGCGACTCTTCGAGCCGGTACTGCCCCTGGTTCGCTTCGCGCAGGCGGTCGGCCACGCCGTGCGCGTCGCGCAGGAAGAACGCGGTGGCGTCCACGAGCACGCGCGCGCCTTCGGCGGCCTCCACCTTAAAACCCCAGATGACGGAGCGCGCGAAGGACTCTTCGACGGCGCGCCGCTCGGCCGCGTCGCTGGTGACGGCGCGGTAGCGCTGGTTCGGCTCGACGAGGAGGACTTTCGGGCCGACGCGCTCGAAGTGGACGACGCGCGTGTCGCCGAGCTGCCCGCGGTCGAGCCCGATCGGGTTCGAGCCGACGCCCGTCGGCAGCGAGACCTGGTAGAGGAAATCGGAGTTGAAGCGCGAGACTTCCAGCAGGAGGCGTCCGCCCTCGGCGTCCCAGTACAGTGGGAAATAGCCGTCGAGCTTTTGCAGCCCGCGCGTCGTCTCCGCGAATGACTTGCCGCGCCCCTGCCGCTGCTCCTGCGCCGCCGCGGGCGCCAGCGTGAGGACGATAACGAAGAGTGTGGTTAAGAAGTGTCGCATAGATTTCTTCCTACAGAGTGAGTGTCGTCAGGCCGGCCGCGCGGGGTTGTGCGTTGGCCGATTCTCCTCTTCAACTTGCGCGGAGCGCTCAGGGCAGTTAACCACAGAGGCACGGGGACGCGGCCGGTCGAGAGCTAAATATTAAAGCCGTGACTCGGTGCCTGCGTGGCGAACGAATCCACCGCCACGCCCAATCAACAAAGTCATCACTCCTCACTCGAACCCGCGCAGGGGCATCGAGCGCGCGCGGCGCAGCCAGTTGTCTGCGGGGTAGCGGCAGCCCTCCTCGATGACGTGGAGCGTGTAGGCGTGGCGCGAGCGCGGGCTGCGGTTGGCGCGGCTCAGGTGCGGGAGCAGGCTGTGGAGCAGGACGAGCGCGCCCTTCTTCACTTCGAGGGGGACGAGCCCTTCGGTCGGCCACGGCCGTGCGTCGTAAGTCTCGAAGCGCGTGCCGCCGCCCTCGGCGCGCACGAAGCGCGACCTGAGCCCCGAACGGTGCCCGCCCGCGAGCGCCCACAGGCAGCCGTTCTCCCGCGTGGCGTCTTCGAGCGCGAACCAGAGCCCCGTCACCGTCAGCGGCTCCGTGTAGAGGAAGGTCGCGTCCTGGTGGCACGTCACCTCGCCGCCGATGCGCGGCTGCTTGAAGATGTACATCGACTGCACGAGCAGCGGTCGCGCGTAGCCGAGCGAGTTGACGAGGGACTTGAGCGACGGCGTGCGCGAGAAGTTTTCAAAGACCGGGTCGAGGTCGTGCAGGGCGTGGCCGATCTTGTTGACCGCCCGCCCCTTCGCTTTGACGAGACGGCCCTCCGCGTCGAACGCGTCCTCCTCGAAGAAGAAGCGCACCTTGTCGCCCGACTCCAGAAAGTATTCGTCGCTCTTGCGCGTCTGCTCGCGCGTCGTGAAGACGGAGGGGGACTCGCCCGGCTCGAACCCTTCGACCAGCTCGTCGGCGCGCGCGCGCAGGCGGTCGCACTCGTCGGCGGCGACGAAATCCTCCAGCACGAGGAAGCCGTCGCGCTCGTAGGCTGAGAGCTGTGCGGGCGTGAGCATCTTTTAAATTCTCGTGAACCGT
>DAIRFV010000075.1:10303-22419 GCA_036794905.1 Pyrinomonadaceae bacterium
CCCTCTTGTCACGGTTCACGGTTTACGGTTCACGGTTCAAACCTCATCTCGCGCGCGTCGCGTTCTGGACGAAGGCGGCGGCGTCGCGCTTGAGCTGCGCGAGCGAGGTCTGGTCGATGTACATCATGTGGCCGGCCTCGTAGAAGGTGGTCGTGACGCCCGCGCGCAGGGTGGGGTCGAGCCCCATGTGGCGCAGCGTGTACTCGGCCGCGAAGTAGGGCGTCGCGAGGTCGTAGTAGCCCGAGGCGACGAAGAGCTTCATGTAAGGGTTCTTGTTGAAGGCGCTGCGGAGCGCGTCCGACGTGTCGGCGTAGGCGTTGTCGGAGCCGAAGTCCCAGCGGCCGATGCCGCCGCCGAGGATGTAGTATTCGAGGTCGGAGCGGAAGCCCAGCTCCGCGCGGACGTACTGGTTGAAGGTCGCCGTGTAGGGCGGGCGGATGGCGGCCATGCTCGGGTCGAAGTCGGGGCGCTCGGTGACGGCGAGGTCGTCGATGCCCTTGAAGCGCCCGTCGAGGCGCCCCACGGTACGCTTCTGGTCGCGCAGCAGCTCCTTGTCGAACCGCTGAATCTCGATGCGGAGGTCGCTGTTGTCGATGAAGCTCTTGCTCAAACCCGTGTAGCGGTTGAGGCGGTCGATGACCTCCTGCCTCTCCGCGGCGGTGAGCGTGTCGCCTCTGGCGAGCGCCACGGTGTAGTCGGTCGCGGCCCAGCGCTCGACCTCTGCGAGGAAGCGGCGCAGGTCGGTGCCCTGCACGTCCGCCGGCAGGCGCTTGTGATACCACGCGATGGCCGCGTAGGTCGGGAGGAAGAGGACGTAGGGCAGGTCGTTCCCGCGTGCGAAGCGCGCCGTCTGGAAGTTCATGATGGTCGAGACGAGCATGACGCCGTTGAAGGCGATGCCGCGATCTACGAGGTAGCCGGAGAGCCCGGCGGCGCGCGTGGTGCCGTAGCTCTCGCCGACGAGGAAGAGCGGCGAAGTCCAGCGCTGATTCCTGACGAGGTAGAGGCGGATGAACTCGCCGACCGACTGGATGTCGCCCTGAAGTCCGAAGAAGCGGCTGGCGAGGTCGGGGCGCGCGGCGCGGCTGTAGCCGGTGCCGACGGGGTCGATGAAGACGAGGTCGGTGAAGTCGAGCCACGTCTGCTCGTTGTCCACGAGCTGGAAGGGCGGCGGCGGCATCGCGCCGTCGGGCATCATCTGCACGCGGCGCGGGCCTAAAGCGCCGAGGTGGAGCCAGACGGAGGAGGAGCCGGGGCCGCCGTTGAAGGAGAACATCAGGGGGCGGCGCGCGCGGTCGCCCGCGCCGTCGAGCGTGTAGGCCATGTAGAAGATGCGCGCCTCGGTCTCGCCCGCGGCCGACCTGAGCGGCATGACGCCGGTCGTCACCGTGTAGCGCAGCGCACGGCCGCCCACCCTTATCTCATGCCTCGTGACGGAGGGCGGGCCGTCCGTCATCGCGGCGTCGCGTTCGCCGGGCGTGGGGGTCGGGGTCGGAGACGGGGTCGGCGTGGGCGTCGCCGCGGCGGGCCCTGCGGAGGGGGCGCGCGGCGGGCCCTGCGGAGGGGGCGCGCCGGGCTGCGGCGGCGGCGGCTGCCGCGCGTTGAGCGGCGCCGGCGCCGCCGCCAGGCAGAGCGTGAGCAGGAGCGCGAGCCTCCGTGTAGAACTTCCCCTCGTGCGACGGGCGTGCGCGTGGCCTCGCATCAATGCGTGTGAACCTCCGGTTGGGATGGGCGAACAGGTTAAGTCGCGGACCGGGCCGCTGTCAAAACGCACGCCGGGCGGTAAAAGTTTCGGGGCCGCGCGGCAAAGGGGCGGCCGCCTCTTCCGACCCGTCCTCGAACGCGCGTCAGCGGAGCGTGACCTTGAGACGGTAGCGCAGCGAGAGCTTCATGCGCCGGAGCGTCGCGCGCGCCGGGCAGTAGTAAGAGGAGGAGTGTGAGCGCCGTGAGCTTGAGAGTCTGTTTGCTGTTCACGTCGAATTCTAACGTCGGGCGAAGTGGCTCGGCGCAGCCATTATCTTTATCTCCCGGCCGATTTCAAAGCCTGAGGACGCGAAGTCGCACAACTCTCAGAGACGGACGGCGGCGCTGCGGCCTTCGAGGTAGTGGAGCCAGAGCAGGCGTGCGGCCACGGCGCGCCAGGGTCGCCAGGGTTCGGCGAGCGCGTCCAACTCGGCGGCCGTCGGGCGCGCGGGCAGGCGCTTGACCTGTCGCGCGGCCAGTTGGAGCGCGAGGTCGCCCGCGGGCCACGCGTCCGGGCGCAGCAGCGCGCGGAGGAGATAAATCTCGGCCGTCCACGCGCCGACGCCCTTGAGCTTGAGGAGTGCGGCGCGCACCCCTTCGTCGCTCGACGAAGAGAGTTTCGCGAAGTCCAAATCTTTGTCGAGGACTGCGCGCGCCAGCAGTCGGCAGTAGAGGGCCTTCTGCCGGCTGAAGCCGAAGGCGCGGAGCTGCGCGTCGTCGTACGTGAGAAAATTTTCGGGCGTGACCTGCCCGGCGGCCGCGCGCAGGCGCTCGAAGGCCGCGAGCGCGGAGGCGAGCGACACCTGCTGTTCGAGTATCGTGAGCACGAGCGTCGCGAAGCCCTCCTCGCGCCCCCACAACGGCGGCGTGCCGTAAGCGCCCGCCACGCGCGCGAGGTCTTCGTCCGTCTCCGACAGCGCCCGCACGCCCCGCGCGAGCGCGGCGGCCGTCAACCTTTTCGGTGCGGATGTTTCCCGAGGCATCCGCGCGAGCTTAACAAAACAGTGCCGCCCGCGAAAAACGTTGCGCGCTCCGCCCGGGCGTTGCACAATCTGGCGCCCCCGATGAGAACGCCCCGCGCAATCTTAACCCTGCTGCTCCTTCCCTTCGCGCTCCTGCCGGCGCGCGCGGGCCAGTTGCCGGCGAGGAGCTATTCGACCGCGGACGGGCTGGTGCACGAGCGCGTGCGTCGCGTCGTGCGCGACTCGCGGGGCTTCCTCTGGCTCTGCACGGGCGACGGCCTCTCGCGCTTCGACGGCTACGGCTTCACCAACTACGGCGTGCGCGAGGGGCTCGCGCAGCCGGCCGTCAACCAGATCGCCGAAGGGCGCGGCGGCGTCTACTGGCTCGGCACGACCGCGGGCGTCGCGCTCTTCGACCCTGCGGCCGGCCGCCGGGCTTCGGGCGTCGCCGCAGACCCGCCCGCGCCCGTCTCGCAAGACACCGCCCGGTCGAGGTTCACCTTCTTCAGAGTGGGCGACGAAGAGCCCTCGAACCGTGTCCAGACGCTCGTCGAAGACAGGGCCGGGCGCGTCTGGGCCGGGACGGTGGGCGGCCTCTTCTACGCGGACGCCGCGCACGACGGCCGCAGGGTCTTCCGGCGCCTCGAACTGCCCGCGCACGCGCCGCCCTTCGTCAACGCGCTGCTCGAAGACGCGGGGGGCGGCATCTGGGCCGCGACCTCGGCCGGACTCTTCCGGCGCACGCCCGACGGGCGCGTCTTCGCATACGCGTTCAGATTCGCGGGCACCCCCGCGAACAGCCTTCTGCTCGACCGCGAGGGGCGCCTGTGGGTCGGCTTCCGCGGCGGGCTCGCGGTCATCAGACCGGAGCCGCCCTCGGATTTAACCGGGGCCGCGGCGCCGCGCGTCGTGCGCGCGGCGCGTGAAGAGACGCACTGGCCCGACGGCCGTCTGCGTCTGCCCGAGGCGGCGGGCGAGGCGCACGTCTACGGCGAAGAGGGGGGGCTGAGGGAGAGCACGTTGGTTGGCCTCCTGGAGACGGGCGACGGCCGCGTGTGGATGGCGACGCGGCAGGATGGACTCTTCGTCTACGACGGCGGGCGGCTCGCGCAATACACGACCGACCACGGCTTGACCGACCGCGTGCTCAACGCCGTGGGCGAGGACGCGGCCGGCAACGTCTGGCTCGGCACCGAGTCGAGCGGCGCGCTGCGGCTGGCGCGCCACGGCTTCGTCACCTTCCGCGAGGCGGACGGGCTCGGGCGCGTCTACGTCCGCCGCGTCTTCGAGACGCTGGCGGGCGAGCTGGTGGCCGTCACGCGCACGCCCGACATGTACCGCCTCGACGGCGGGCGCTTCGTCCCCGTTCGCCTCAACCTCCCGGCGAACTCCGCGCGGCTCGCGCGCTCGACCAACGACTTTCCAGTGCAAGACCACGCGGGCGAGTGGTGGGCGATGACGGGGGAGGGGCTCTACCGCTTCCCTGCGGTCGCGCGCGTCGAACACCTCGCGGCGGCGCGCCCCGTCGCGCTCTACACCGAGAGGGACGGGCTGCCCGGCCGCGACCTCACCGCGCTCTTCGAGGACTCGCGCGGCCGAATCTGGGTCGGCGGCGAGGGCGAGAAGACGCTCGCGCGCTGGGAGCGCGGCGCGAACCGGTTCCGCCTCTACGCGGACTCCGACGGCGTGCCCGCGGGGCGCACGCCGCGCTCGTTCGCGGAAGACCGCGCGGGCAACGTCTGGGTCGGCTTCCTCGAAGCGGGTCTGATGCGCTGCCCCGCGTCGGGGCGCTGCACGTCCTACGGCGCGGCCGAGGGCGTGCCGCCCGGCTCCTTCATGACGCTCTACGTTGACTCTGCGGGGCGACTCTGGGCGCCGACGACCCTGAGCGGCGTCGTGCTCGTGCAGGAGCCCGCGGCCCCGGCCCCCTCCTTCAAGACCTTCGGCACGGAGCACGGCCTGTCGAGCGTGAACGCGCGCAGCGTCGTCGAAGACGAGTGGGGGCGGCTCTACGTCAGCACCGTCCGCGGCGTCGATCGCCTCGACCTGAGCACCGCGCGGGTCAAACACTTCACGACCGCCGACGGGCTCAGCTACAGCGAGGCCGGCCCGAGTTTCCGCGACCGCGGCGGCGCCGTCTGGTTCACGACCTACCGCGGGCTCTCGAAGTACACGCCCGAGCGCGGCGAGGCGCAGCCGCCGGGGCCCACCCTCGTGCGGGGGCTGACGGTCGCGGGCGTCCCCTACAACGTCTCGGAGCTTGGAGAGCGGGAAGTCTCGGGGCTCGTGCTCGGCCCCGAGCAGGGGCAGGTGCAGTTGGACTTCTTCAGCCTCGGCTTCGCCGCGGGCGAGTCGCTGCTCTACCAGCACAGGCTCGAAGGGCAGGACGCCGCGTGGAGCGCGCCCGCGCCCGAGCGCTCCGTCACGCTGCGGCTCGCGCCGGGCACGTACCGCTTCGCCGTGCGCGCGGTGGGCGCGGGCGGCGTGCCGGGCCCGCACCCGGCCGTCGTCTCCTTCCGCATCCTCCCGCCCTTCTGGCGGCGCTGGTGGTTCGTCGCGCTCTGCCTGCTGACGGCAGCCGCGACGGCCTTCGTCGCGCGCCGGCACTTCGCCGCGCGGCGGCGCGAGCGAGCGCGCGCGGAGGCCGCCCTGCGCCGCGCGAAGGAGGAGCGCCTCGCGGAGCTTGAGCGCGTGCGCAAGCGCATCGCCACCGACCTGCACGACGACATCGGCTCGTCTCTGACTCAGATCGCGGTCTTGAGCGAGGTGGCGCGACGGACGGCGGCCGCGGGCCGTGCGGGCGAACAGCTCGCGCGGATCAGCGCCGTCTCGAACGAGCTGGTCGAGTCCATGAGCGACATCGTCTGGGCCATCAACCCGAAGAAGGATCGCCTGAGCGACCTCGTCCACCGCATGCGCCGCTTCGCGAGCGACGTGTTCACCTCGCGCGGCATCCGCCTCCGCTTCGACGCACCCGCGGGCGCGGACGATTTGGCGGTCGGCGCGAACCTGCGCCGCGAGGTCTTCCTCATCTTCAAGGAGAGCGTCAACAACGCCGTCCGCCACTCCGGCGCGGCGGCGGCCGAGGTCGAGTTCCGCGTCGAAGGGGATCACTTACTCCTGCGCGTCGGCGACGACGGCCGCGGCTTCGACGCGCGCGCGTTCGAGCGCGAGCGCGCGGCGGGCGGCAACGGCCTCCACAGCCTCGCGCGCCGCGCGCGCGACCTCGGCGGCGTCTACGAAGTCCGCTCCGCCCCGGGCGCGGGCACGACCGTCACGCTCAGCGTGCCCTTAGGACGCCCGCGCGGCGGCGAAGACCTTCAAGGGGCACGCCGCCCGGACGGGTGGTGACACCGCGGCGCGCGGGGACGTAAACTGCACGCCGGCCCGCCACACGCGCATGACTGAAGCCGAACACACGCGAGCAGAGAGGGCGCCGGGCGCCGACATACGCACGGCCATCGTCGAAGACCGCCGCGAGATACGCGAGGGCTTGAGCGTGCTCATCAACGGCACGCCGGGCTACGCCTGCGCGGGCAGCTACGGCTCGATGGAGGAGGCGGTCGAGAAGATCGGGCGCGACCTGCCCGTCGTCGTCCTCTGCGACATCGGCCTGCCCGGCATGTCCGGCATCGACGGCATACGGCTGTTGAAGGAGCGTTACCCCTCGCTCCAACTCATCGTGCTCAGCGTCTACGACGACGACGGGCGCGAGGTCGCGCGCCGGAACGTGACGCTTGAGCAGAACCGCGCGGCGTCGCTCAACTTCATGACGCCGCGCGACCTCGCGCAGGGCGCGCGGATGCAGTTGCGGGCCGCCGTGACCGTCGAGCAGGACCCGAGCGGCATCATCCCCTGCATCGCACCCACGGTCGAGGTCTTAGACCCGAGCGGCGCCGCCTCGCTGCTGAACCCGGGCGCGCTCGCCGGCTTCAACCGGCAGCCCGACCCGCCGATGCCGCCCGACTATTTCGAGTTCGGCTTCGTCTCGGCCGGGCCGGGCCAGACCCTGCGCGTCAACGCCGCCTACGTCCGCGGCGCAGGCGCGCTGCCGACCGACCCCTGCCGCGTCACTATCAGCTTCCAAGACGAGGACGGCCGGCTGGTGGCGCAGACCGAGCGCACGCTCTACCCCGGCCAGACCGTCTCGTTCGACACGCCCGGCTCGTCGCGCCCGCGCCTGCGCGCCACGGTCGGCGTCGCCCCGCTCACGGGCGGCGTCATCCCCTGCATCAAGCCCTCGGCGGAAGTCTACGACGACTCGACCGGCAGGACGGTCGTCCTCTACCCGGGCGCGGTCATAGGAGAGTAGACAGTAGACAGTAGACAGTAGACAGTAGGAAGACAAAGCGGCGCGTCCGGCCCCGTTGGCTGAAGCGCGCCGCCTCTTTTTCCTACTGACTACTGTCTCCTGTCTCCTGTCTATCGCTTCCCTTCAGCGCCGGAGCCCTCGCGCGATCTGGGCGTTGCCGTCGATGATGCGCGTGGTCGTCGCCGCGTCCGGGTCCATCGACCAGTTGCCGGCCTCGAACGTGCCGCCGAGGATGACGCCGTCGGCGCGCGGGAACATGTAGAGCGAGTTGGCGAGGTAGCAGTAGTCCAGCTCGGGCTGCGGCAGCAGCACCTCGATCTGGCCGCGCATCGAGGCGAGCCCCTGGTCGCCGAAGAGTCCGCGCGCGCCGAGGCCCGTGCAGTTGAAGATGACGCGCTCGGGGAGCTGCGCCACCTCCTCGCGCGTCTTCAACTCCCGCACGACGAGACGGCCTCCCGCCGTGTAGAAGTCGCGCAGGAGCGCGCGCAGGTACGTCTGCGGCTCGATCATCAGCGAGGTGAAGCGCCTGATGTGTGAATAGCCGAAGAAGGTGCGCGCGTCCGCGTAGCGCCGTATCTCGGGGTAGAGTTCCGCGCCGCCGATGGGCTCGTGGCCGGGCGGCTCCGGTTCCGTGCGCAGCGTGTAGGTCTCCATCCAGCGCACCCCGTACTCCGCGCCGACGTAGGACTGGAACTCGCGGTGCGCGAGGCGACACGCCAGCCCGAAGCGCTCGACGAACGTGGGCGTCACCCGCTGCGGGTCGTAGACGTGTGTCGGGTACCACAGCGCCCCCGCGACGTTCGAGGTCGTCTCGGGCGGGAGTTCCCTCGTGTAGAGGGTGACGGCCTTGCCGCGCCTCTGGAGCGTGCGCGCCGTCGAGAGCCCGACGACGCCGCAGCCGAGCACGGCGACCGCCTGATCCTCAAGGTTGCGCGCCTGCTCCGCCGCCAGCAGCGCCACGCCCCACGAGAGCGACACGCCCCCGCCGCCGTGCCCGTAGTTGTGCACGACGACCTTCTCGCCCAGCCGCTCGTTCGTGAGCACGAAGCCCTCGGCGCGGTAGGGGCGCAGCCCCACGACCGTGCGGATGCGCCGGTCGCGCGCGACCTTGAGCGCCGGGAGGCGTCGCGGCGGCTCCTCCTGTGCGGCGGACGCCGCGGCGCGCGGGCCGCCGCCGGCCAGCGCCGCGTACGAGCCGGCCGCGAGCGCCGACGCGAGAAAGCTCCTGCGATCCGTCGTTGAAAGTTTGTGCATGCGCCTCGGAGTTTATAGAAAGCGCGCGCGGTTGCGAAGACAAATTTCGAGTGGAGAGGGTCGGGATTGTCTTCAACGCCGTGTGCGAAACAGGGGGGGTTGAATCACGGAGGCACGGAGACGCGGCTTTGAAGAGATTACTCGACAAGCCGTGCCTCCGTGCCTCCGTGGTTAAACTCTTCCGCCGCGGCCCACTCCGCGCAGAGCCGGACGGCCTATCCCATCTCGGCGGCCGTCTCGATCATGCCGCGCAGACTGACCTGCCCGGTGTAGTTGCCGAAGAGAACCCGGCCGGGCTCGGCGCACCAGGTCTCGCGCGCGGTGCGCCAGACGGCGGGGAGCGCGGTCGAGTATTGCGGGATGGCGCGGCGCCAGCGGTTGATGACCAGTTCGGCGGGCTCGCCCCTGATGCCGAGCAGCCCTTCGAGTTCTTCCGAGACGGCGCGCCCCAGCTCCTCGTCGCTCGCGTCTATCCAGTGGGGCTGCGCGGTGCCGCCGAAGAGGACGGTGAAGGAGGCGTAGCGCGATTCGTCGAAGACGCGACCCTCGAAGGCCGACGAGTTGAAGAGGACGCCCATGCTCTTGCGCCCCTCGCGCGGCGGCGCGAGCACGCCGACGCCCTTGACGGGTCGCGTGAACGCGGCCGTGGGCACGAAGGCCGTGACCGAGACGATGGGCGTGTAGCGAACCTCCTCCAGCGCGGCGCCCAAACGCGGCGCCCGACGCCCGAGCAGGCGCGCCGTGACGTACGCGGGCGTGGCGAGCACGACGTTGGGCGCGTCGGGAATCTCCGTCACGGCCTCGCCGCGCCTGAACCTCATGCCGAGACTTTCAATCAGACGCTGCTGCAAACGCTCCGTCACGTCGCCCATGCCGCCGAGCGGCGCGACCATGCGCTTGCGCTGCTTCGGCTCGCCATGCTGCGAAGCCGGATTATCTTTCCCGGGCCGGCGGTGGAAGGCTTTGCCGAGCATCGTCCCGAGCAGCGTCGAGCCGGGCGCGAGCGAGAGTTCGGGGAAGGCCGCGGCGACGCCGAGGTCTGCGGGGCGCACCCCGTAGATGCCCTGCACGAAGGGCGAGAGCAGGTACTCGACCGCGCCGGCGCCCAGGTGCCGGCGCCCCCAGCCGTCGAGGTCTTGTTCGTCCAGATGATTCGCGGCGCGCGTGAAGGCCGCGCGGCGCGCGGCGTTGAGCGTCTCGCCGACGCTCAGAGGGAACTTCCGGGGCCGCCCGCCGCGGACGATGTAGCGCGCGCGCGAGTCCCTGCGTATCTCGGCCAGCTCGACGCCCAGCTCCTCGCAGAAGCGCACGACGCCGGGCGTGGCGAGCAGAGAGTGCGCCGCCGCCTCCGCGATGCCGTACGCGGTCTGCCTGGTCTGTATGAGCCCGCCCGCGTGCGCCCTCTCTTCGAAGAGGGTGACGCGGTAGCCCTTCCGGTCGAGCGCGTCGGCGGCGAGCAGGCCCGAGATGCCCGCGCCGACCACCGTCACTTCGCGCTCCGCCCTGTTGATTGTCCCTAACATGATTGCCTTACCTTTCAGACTCCGGCGTCCTTCAGAATCCCGCGCAGCACGGCGGCGAACTCGGGGTCGCCGTTGAAGGTGCGCGCGCGGTAGTAGTGCGTGATGCCCTCCCTGCGCGCCTCTGCGGCGTAGAGCTGATCCAGCTCGAAGAGGGTTTCGATGTGGTCGCTGACGAAGCTGACGGGCGCGACGACGACGCGGCGGACGCCCTCGGCCGCCAGCCGCTTCAGCTCGTCTTCGAGGTACGGCTGGAGCCAAGGCATCTTGCCGTTGCGCGACTGGTAGCAGAGCGACCAGGGGTGGCGCAGGTCTCTGGACACGGCCTCGACGGTGAGCCGCACGTCGCCGGGGTAGGTGTCGCCGCGCTCGACGATCTTGAGCGGGAGCGAGTGCGCCGAAAAGAGCACGTGAATCGGCTCGTCCGAAGGCCCGCGCTCCGCTTCGGCGCGCGCCAGCGCCTCGTCCACCGTGCGGCGGAGCAGCGCGGCGTAGGCCGGCTCGGCGGGCCAGTGCTTCACCTCGTGCTTGAGCGGCGCCCAGCCGATGCGCGCGAGCGCGGCCTCGGCCTCCGCGAGGCACGTGCCCGTCGTCGTCGTCGAGAAGTGCGGGAAGAGCGGCAGCAGCACCAGACGCCGCGCGCCCCAGTCCCGCAAACTCCTGAGCGCCGTCTCGATGGACGGCTCGGCGCTGCGCATGCCGACCTCGACGCGCACGTCTGCGACGCCCGCACGCCCGCCGCCGCAGTCGCCGTCCGTCTTCAGCAGTTGGCGCAACCCCTCGGCCTGCGCCTCCGTCCACATGAGCTGCGGCGAGCCGCCGCCGATGGAGCGGTAGGCCTCCACCGACGAAGGCCCCTTCACCTGCGCGATGCCGAAGGCCAGCGCCTGCCTGAAGGGCGCGGGCACGCCGACGAGCACCGCCGGGTTCGAGAAGAGGCGGTAGAGGAACGGCTTCACGTCCCGAAGCGTCCACGGCCCGCCGAAGTTTAAGAGTGCGATTCCGGTCTTCATGGTTAAGTAGTCAGTAGTCAGTAGCCAGTAGAAAAACCCTCTATCCCTCAAACTGTGCGGTTGTCAGCGTCAGCGACCGCAACGCGAAGCGCTACTGTCTACTGACTACTGTCTACTGCCTACCGCCTACCCTCCTTTCAAACTGTCCGGCTGAACTGGTGCGAGCTGTCGGCCTTGCGCGCGAGGCGCGCGTCGAAGGCCATGCAGACGTTGCGTAAGAATGCCTTGCCGTCGGGCGTGATCTCGCAGCGGTTCCGGCGCAGGCGGACGAGGCCGTCGAGCCGCGGCTCGACCAGTTTCTGCGCGACCGTGTCGAGGAACGGAACGTAGTCGGCCGCGTCCGTCCAGTCGGTCTCGAAGCGCGTCATCAGGTTCAGGATGTGTCGGCGCAGGACTAAGTCTTCCGCGTCGAGGACGTGGCCGCGGAAGACGGGAAGCTCCCCGGCCTCGACGCGCTCGGTGTAGCGCTCGACCACCTTCTCGTTCTGCGCGAACGCCGTCCACGAGTCGCCGATGGAGGAGACGCCGAGGCCGAAGAGCGGCGCGACGTGGCGCGAGGTGTAGCCCATGAAGTTGCGGTGCAGCGTCCCCCCGCGCGCCGCGTCGCAGAGCGCGTCCGCGCGCAGCGCGAAGTGATCCATGCCGATCTCCTCGTACCCCGCCTCTTCGAGCATCACGCGGCCGAGTTCGTAGAGGGCGCGCTTCTCGTCGCCGCGCGGCAGGTCGTCCTCGGTGAAGTGGCGCTGCCCGGGCTTGAACCACGGCACGTGCGCGTAGGCGTAGAAGGCGATGCGCTCGGGCCGCAGGCGGCGGACGGCCTCGACGGTCTGCGCGACGCTCTCGCGCGTCTGGAACGGCAGGCCGTAGATGAGGTCGTAGTTGATGCTGGTGTACCCTTCGTCGCGCGCCGCCTCGGTGACGGCGAGCACCTGCTCCTCGGTCTGGACGCGGTTGACGGCGCGCTGGACGCGCGGGTCGAAGTCCTGTATGCCGAGCGAGAGGCGGCGGAAGCCGTGGCGCCCGAGCGCGCGCAGGTGCTCGCGGGTCGTGACGCGCGGGTCGGACTCGACGGAGAACTCGGCGTCCGCGGTCTTGACCGTGTGCGCGAGGATGCCGCCGACCAGCTCGTCCAACTCTTCGGGCGTCAGGAACGTCGGGGTGCCGCCGCCGAAGTGCATCTCGGAGACGGGGATCGGCGTCGCGCGCGCGAGGCGCTCGCGGTAGAGCTCCCACTCGCCGAGGACGGTGTGGACGTAGGGGTCGCCGACCTTCGTGCTCTGCGTGATGCGCGAGTTGCAGCCGCAGTAGGTGC
>DAIRFV010000340.1:0-6125 GCA_036794905.1 Pyrinomonadaceae bacterium
CGGCGCGCGTGCGGTAGTGGCCGGGGTCGGACATCGAGTGGCCCATGAAGCGGTACGTGCGGATTTCGAGGAGCGAGGGCAGGTACTCCCTGCGCGCGCGCTCGACGGCGCGCTGGGTCGCCGCGCGCACGGCGAGCACGTCCATGCCGTCCACGAACTCCGACTCCATCCCGAAGCCGACGGCCTTCTTCGACACGTCGCTGATGGACATCGCGCGGCTGAGCGAGGTGCCCATGCCGTACTGGTTGTTCTCGCAGATGTAGATGCAGGGGAGTTTCCAGAGCTGCGCCATGTTGAGCGACTCGTGGAAGGCGCCCTGATTCACTGCGGCCTCGCCGAAGAAGACGAGCGTGGCCTGGTCTGTGCCGCGGTACTTCGTGGCGAAGGCGACGCCGGTCGCGAGCGGAATCTGCCCGCCGACGATGCCGTGGCCGCCGAGGAAGTGCTTGTCGGCGTCGAAGAGGTGCATCGAGCCGCCCTTGCCCTTCGAGCAGCCGCCGATCTTGCCGAACAACTCGGCCATCACCTCGTCGGGCGAAGTCCCCATCGCGAGCGCGTGTCCGTGGTCGCGGTAGCTCGTGAAGACGTAGTCGTCGGGGCGCAGCGCCGAGAGCGCGCCGACGGCGACGGCCTCCTGCCCGATGTAGAGGTGGCAGAATCCGCCGATCTTGCCGAGCGTGTAGGCTTCGGCCGACTTCTCCTCGAAGCGGCGGATGAGAATCATCTGGTAGAGCATCTTCAGGAGCGTCTCGCGGTCTACCTCGTCAATCTCCTTGAGCTGCTCCTGATGCCTCTGCTCGTGCTCATCTCGGAGCTCGGCCGGGTCAATGCGGTCGCGCTCGTCGCGCTCCTCGGCGACTCCCGCACCGGCCGAAGCGCCTTCCGACTGTGTCCTGGGTCTCATCGGTGTCACTTTAAGCTCACTCATGGTGTGAAATTCTCGCGCGCGTGCGGGCGCTGCCGCCGACACAGACGCGCCCTGGGGTGCCTCTGCGCCGCACTACTTCCGCGTCTGTCGGTGTTCAGTTGTGACGGGAACGGATTATACGCGACTTTGACGCCCGCGGCAAAAAGGGGGAAAAGCAGTAGACAGTAGACAGTAGACAGTAGTCAGTAGGAAAACAAAACGGCGCGCCCGGTTTGAAGGCCGAGACGCGCCGCCTGTTCCTGTTCTTTCTACTGACTACTGTCTACTGATTACTGTCTACTCAATCAACGATAAGCGTCGATGGGGACGACGGCGGCGGAGGAGGAGGCGGGCTGCTTGCGCAGTTGCTTGTCGCGGCGCATGTCGCGCGTGGCCGCCTGGAGGAGTTCGTCGGCCGTCTCGCCGTCGGCGGGGTAGGAGCCGACGCCCGCGCTGACGCGTACCTCGACGTTGCGCCCCGTCTTGACATTGAAGACCTGCGACTCGACGGCGTTGCGGACGCGCTCGGCGACCATCGCGGACACCTGTCCGGAGGCGCCCGGCATGACGGCCAGAAACTCGTCGCCCGCGAAGCGCGCGAGCATGTCCATCTGGCGCAACTGCCCCTTGACGACCGCCGAGACCGAAGCCAGCAGACGGTCGCCGACGCCGTGGCCGAACTGCTCGTTGATCTCCTTGAAGTCGTCCACGTCAATGCTGAGGACGGAGACGACCTCGCCCTCGTAGCGCCTGCACTCGGCCAGGCGGTGTTCGAGCATGAGGTGGAGCGCGCGCGCGTTCGGCAGCCCCGTCAACTGGTCGGTCAAGGCGCTCTCGCGCGTGCGCTCGTGCGCCAGCGCGTTGTTGAGCGCGCCCGACGTGTGCAGGCAGACCGAGTCCAGAAGGCGCAGGTGCTCGGCCGTGTACGCGCCCGCCGTTTTCGAGAAGAGCGTGACCGCGCCGAAGGCCCCGTCCTCGCGCACGAGCGGCGAGGAGATGCAGTCGCGCACCTGCGCGGCGACCTCCGCGGGCGCGCCGGCCAACTCAAGCTCGGGCGGCGTGTTGCACATCCCGCGCGCGTTGGCGACGACCCAACCCGTGATGCCTTCGCCGGCCGCGACGGAGCGCGCGGAGAAGAACTCCGGCCACTCGCCCGCGGCTAAGACTGGCTCGGCCCGACCGGTCTTGTCGTCCAGCGCGTAGATGACGCAGGCGTCGAACGGGACTATCTCGCGCAGTCGCGCCGCGACGAGCGCGACGGTGTCTTGCAGGTTGAGCGAAGCGCCGATGACCTGCGTCAACTCGTGCAGCGCGGCGACCTCGCGCTGCGCCCGCGCAATCGAGCGGAAGCCCTCCGACCACTCGCCCGACACACGAACATCCTGCGCGACCCCGGACACAGTCTCGGTCTGTGACTTTTCCGCGCACACCTGCTCGCCGCGGTCGGTCGGCGAAAGGAGGGCGTCGAACTCGTCAACGTGTTTGACGAACATCTCGACGACGACGGGGTCGAAGGACTTGCCGGCCTTGCTCCTGAGCAGGGCGAGCGATTGTTCGCGCGTCATCCCGGCGCGGTAGGGGCGCTCGCAGCGCGTCGAGTCGTAGAAGTCTACCGCCGCGATGACGCGCGCCACGAGCGGGATGTTCTGACCCTTCAGGCCGCGCGGGTAGCCCGTGCCGTCCCAGCGCTCGTGGTGGAACCTGACCACGTCCTCGACGGGGTAGGGGAAACCGACGCGGCTCACGATGTCGCCGCCGACCGTCGCGTGCACCTTCATCTTCTCGAACTCGGCCGGCGACAGCCGCCCGGGCTTGTTCAAAATGTACTCGGGCACGGCGAGGTTCCCGATGTCGTGGAGCAGCGCGCCGGCCTTCAGCGCTTCCAACTCTTCCGCGCTCACGTTGAGGAGTCGTCCCAGCCCGAGCGCGTAGACTTGCGTGCGCCGCACGTGCCCGTGCGTCGTCTGCGCCTTGGCGTCGATGGCGATGGCCAGCGACTCGACGGCGCGCAGGTTCAGCTCGGCCGCCGCCTGCGCGTGCTTCAGGCTCTCCTGGGCCGCGCGGCCGACTGCGACGCCGACCCCCTTGTGGCGGAAGGACAGATAAAGTAAGAGTATTAGCGCGAGCGCGCCCGCGGCGAGTACGGACCATTCGCGCGCGGCGAGGCCGTGCGGGTCGGTCAGAAGCAGGCCGAGCAGCGATGCGAGCAGGCCGGCCGCGGCGACGAGGCAGAGCAACGGGACGGCAGAGGACTTTTTTGTCAGCGACATTTTCAGGCGATGTGTGCGGGAGTTTAGGAGGTTCGGCGAGAACTGCCCCGGCGTGACGGCCAACATTGTTGGCCGCATCTAAAGTATCTCTTTAGAGAAACTTTAGTCAAGCTAAAACTTGATTGGCCGTCGGCACTTATCTTGTTGAACGGGAGTAACTTCCGCGGCGATTCTGGGGAGGAGCGTCAGTCAGGGCGGGCGGGTCGGAGGGGAGGGGTTTTGAGCTGGATTGAGCAGTCGAGCCGTTTTACGTGGCGCTACATAGACGACCCGGCACAACTCCTTGAGGCGGCCGAGGTGTTGGGCGCCGAGGGGCTGCTCGGGTTGGACACGGAGACGTTCTGGGACGTGAAGACGAACGGCCAGACGTTGGCGCTCGTGCAGTTGGCGCCGCCCGCGGGCGACGTGATCGTGGCGGACGTGCTGGCCGCGGGCGTCGAGCCGCTGAGGCCGCTTTTAGAAGCGCCGGCGACGAAGATGGTCGCGCACAACGCGCGCTTCGACGAAGGAGTGTTGCGCGGCGCAGGCGTCCGCGCCGAAGGGCTCATAGACACGCTGCGCATGTCGCGCATGGCGATGACGCTCGGCTCGCACAGCCTCGCCTCTTTGACCGAGCATCTGTTCGGACTCCCCATCGACAAGACTTTGCAGAAGTCGAACTGGCGCCGCCGGCCGCTCACGCGCGCGCAGATGGAGTACGCGGCGCTCGACGCGCGGATGGCGCTGCTCCTCTACGGCGAGTTGAGCCGGATGCTGGCGGAGGAGGGGCGGCTTGAGTTGGCGTTGCGCGTGTCGGCGATCGCGCCGTCGGAGCCGAAGGAGCCGGGCGCCGAGCCGCGGAAGAAGCGGAAGCCGTCCGTGCCCGAGATCATCCTGACGCCGGAGGAGAAGCGCGTGGTCAGGGCTCTGAAGACCTGGAGGCTGGGGCTCGCGAACACGCAGCGCGTGCCGGCCTACATGATCTGCGCCGACCGCACGCTCGAACACCTCGCGCGCGCGCGCCCCGAGACGCTCGAAGCCCTCGCCTCGATCTACGGCCTCGGCGAGTCGAAGATAAAGAAGTTCGGCGAAGACCTACTCCGCGCCCTTCGAGAGTCGTGCAGTTGAGCAAGAGATAAAAGGCATTAACCACAGAGACACAGAGGCACGGCTTGAAGGCAATAGCTCAACAAGCTGTGCCTCTGTGTCTCTGTGGTTAATTCTTATCCTTCGGCCGCACGGCCCGCGCCGCCTTCAAGTTGCGCGGCGAGTTCTTCCGGCGTGTTGACGGGTTGGAGGCACGTGTAGCTTTCGCAGACGTACGCGGTCGCGCGCCCGCCCTGCGCCGTTCTTTCTTGCAGGAGCGGGACGAGTTGTGTCGCGGCTTCGTCAACGCCCGACGACTGGACGACAACCTTGTTGGGGAGGTAGCGCCCCCACACTTCGCGGAGGAGTGTGCGCGCCTGCGTCTCGTCACCGACGACCACGATCTCTCTGGGCTTCGAGAGGTAGAAGTCAATCGCCCCGAGGGCGTAGCCGAAGGCCGAGGGGTAACGTTCGACGGCGTCGCGGACTAGGCGCAGGACGTTGACGGCCCTGCGCCTGTAGTCCTCTTTGCCGGTCAGGACGGAGAGGCGGAGCAGTGCCTCGGCGGCGACGGAGTTGCCGGAGGGCGTGGCGTTGTCGAAGTAGTCCTTGTTCCGCACGATGAGCTTCTCGCCGCTCCGCCCGTTGTAGAAGAAGCCGCCGCCCTCTTCGTCCCAGAACTCCTCGACCATCTTGTCCGTCAGTCTCACGGCCGCTTCGAGCCAGCGCAAACGCCCCGTCGTCTCGTAGAGCGTGACCAGGCCGGAGATGACGAACGCGTAGTCGTCGAGGAAGCCGACGTGCTTCGCGCGCCCGTCCTTGTAGACGTGCAGGAGCAGCCCCTCTCTGACGAGCGTGTCGAGGATGAACTGCGCGTTGCGCTCGGCAATCTCGCGGTAGTCGTCACGTTCGAGCAGGGCCGACGCCTCCGCGTATGCTTCGAGCATCAGGCCGTTCCAGGCCGTGATGACCTTCTCGTCGCGCCCGGGTTTTATCCGCCGTTCGCGTTCGGTGTAGAGAATTCCGCGCCCGCGCTGGACGGCTGCGGCCAGGCGCTCGGCAGAGACGTTCAGCTCACGCGCGACCTCCGCGGCGGGTCGCTCGACGTGGAGGATGTTGCTCTCCTCGAAGTTGCCGCCCTCGGTCACGTCGAAGTAGGCGCTGAAGAGGCGCGCGTCCTCCGGCCCCAACAGACTCTCGACCTCCTCCTTGTCCCAGACGAAGAACTTGCCCTCGACGCCCTCCGAGTCGGCGTCCTGCGTCGAGTAGAACGCGCCCGACTCGTCCAGCATCTCTCGTCCGACGTACCCGAGCGTCTCCTCGACGACGACGCGGAAGAAGCCCCCGCCCGTCGCCTGGTACGCGTGCAGGTAGAGGCGCGTCAGCAGCGCGTTGTCGTAGAGCATCTTCTCGAAGTGCGGGACGAGCCAGCGCGCGTCGGTCGAGTAGCGGTGGAATCCGCCGCCGAGCTGGTCGTACATGCCGCCCTCGGCCATCATGCGACAACTGTGCGTCGCCATCTCCAGCGCGCGCGCGTCGCCCGTGCGTTGGTAAATCCGAAGCAAAAAGTCGAGGTTCATCGACGAGGGGAACTTCGGCGCGCCGCCGAAGCCGCCGAAGCGCGGGTCGTACGAGCGCGCGAGCCCCCGGTAAGCGTTGTCGAGGAGTGGCGTGTCGATGCCTTCCGGAGACTCCTGCGCCACGCTCATGCGGCGCAGCTCCGAAAGAATCTCCCACGCGGACTGCCGCACCTCCTCGGGGCGCGTGCGGTAGGCTTCGGAGACGGCGGCGAGGATGCGCGGGAAGCCGGGCATCTGTTGGCGGTCGGCGGGCGGGAAGTAGGTGCCGCCGTAGAAGGGGACGAGGTCGGGCGTGAGGAAGAC
>DAIRFV010000076.1:0-22412 GCA_036794905.1 Pyrinomonadaceae bacterium
GCGACAACATCTACCTCGGCGACCGCGACGGCGTGCGCACGCCGATGCAGTGGTCTTCCGACCGCAACGCCGGCTTCTCGAAGGCCGACTTCGAGAGGCTCTACTTCCCCGTCATCAACAACCCGGTCTACGGCTTCCAGTCGGTCAACGTGGACTCGCAACTGCGCTACGACACGAGCCTCCTCAACTGGATGCGGCAGATGATCCTGCTCAGGAAGGAGCACCACGTCTTCGGCCGCGGCACGATGCGCTTCGTCAAGCCCGAGAACCGCAAAATCTTCGCCTTCGTCCGCGAGCACGCGGACGAGACCGTCGTCTGCGTCTTCAACCTCTCGCAGTTCGCGCAGCCCGTCGAGCTCGACCTCCCGGAGTTCGAGGGGCGCACGCCCGTCGAGATGCTGGGCAAGACGCGCTTCCCCGCCGTGAAGGCCGGGCCGTATCAGCTCGCGCTCGCGCCCTTCGGCTTCTACTGGCTCCAGCTCGAACGGCCGGACGCCCGAGGCGCGGGCTTTGACACTTCCGCAACATTAAAGGGGTAAGAGATGGGTGCGGCCGGGAAGTCAGACTGACGGGAGGAGACGAAAGAATGTTGAAGGCTCTGGGGAGCGGGCTGGTGGGCGCGTTCGCGCTCACGCTGGTGCATGAGACGGCGCGGCGCTACATCGACGACGCGCCGCGCATGGACGTGGTCGGCATGCGCGCCATCACGAAGACGCTGCGCGCCGTGGACATCGACCCGCCCGTCCCGCTGCACGAGACGGCGCTCGTCGGCGAGCTGGTCTCGAACTCGCTCTTCTACGGCCTGGTCGGCGTCGGCGACCCGGAGGACGGGCTCCGCAACGGCGCGGCCCTGGGGCTCGCCGCCGGGCTCGCCGCCGTCTACCTCCCCGAGCCGCTCGGCCTCGGCCGCCAGCCCGCGAAGAACTCGACCGAGACGAACCTGCTCACCGTCGCCTTCTACCTCCTCGGCGGCCTCGCCGCCGGAGCCGCCTACCAGGCGCTCTCCTCGGACGAAGAGTAGGTAACGCCAGCGGGATTTTAACCACAGAGGCACAGGGGCACAGCTTGAAGCACATAGCTCAACAAGCTGTGCCTCTGTGCCTCTGTGGTTAACCCTTCCCCGCCAGGTGGAAGTCGAGGACGATGGGGTCGTGGTCGGAGAGGACTTCGCCGCCGCCGCCCTTCAGCCTGCCGATGACGCGCGGCGGCGCGTGCGGGTCGGGCTCGATGCCGGAGCCCGCGAACCAGTCGAGCTTGAGCGAGCAGCGGCCGCCGTGGTCTTTGAGCGCCCACTCGATCCACCAGAAGCACCAGCGCGGCACCCACTCGCCCATGTTGGTGTTCGCCGCCAAATCCTTCACGTCGTAATGGAGCGTGCCCGCCCCCGGCTCGTTGAGGGGCGCGTAGGCGTAGCCGCGCCGCTCCAGTTCGCGGAAGAGGCCGCGCTCGAACCAGCGCTCGGGCTTGAGGTAGTGGTTCTCCATGACGTGGCCGACGCCCATCAGCACGCGCCGGAAGAAGCCCGCGATGGCGTAGACCGCGCGGCGCGAGTTGTAGGTCGAGGTGTTCCAGTCGCCGCCGATGACGACGGGCAGCGCCGGCCCCAAGCCTTCGACGAAGTCCAGCACCACCTTCATCTGCCGCGCGCGGTGGGCCTGGCTCGAATGCGCGTCGAGGTGCAGGCTCACGGCGCGGAAGCGACCCGCCGCGGGGTGCTCGATCTCGCAGACCACCGCGCGCTGGCTCCCCAGACGCTTCTCGCGCCCCCTCATCTTGTCCTTGCCGTTCGGCAGCGCGATTGACCAAGCGTTGCGAATCGGCCAGCGCGACAGCACGGCGTTCCCGTGCAGCGCCTCGGCGTTCTCGCCCTCCGCGCCGCTCTCCAGCCCGCTCCCCTTGCTCAGGTTCACGTAGCACGGCGCGAACGCGTAGGCCATCCCCAGCCCTTCGGCGATCTCGCGCGCCACGTGCCGGTTGCCCGAGCGCGCCATGCCGTAGTCCAGCTCGGTCAGCAGCAGCACGTCGCTCCCGCGCATCACCTCGTGACGCCCGAGCACGCGCACGATCTCGTCGAGCCGTATCCCGCGCTCGATGTTCCACGCGGTCGCGCGCACCGCGCCCGCGTCGGGGGCGACCGTCTCGCCGCCCACGCGCCTGAAGTCCCCCCGATCGACGCCGTCCAGCACGCGCTCGACCTCGGGGCGCAGCCGCGCGTAGAGCGGCGAGGCTTCCAGCGCCTTCGTCGAGTGGAAGCGCGCCAGCTCCCGAAAGTGCGGCCCGAGGTCGTGCGCGAGCGGAGACTCCGGCGCCTGTTGCTGAAGGCTGAGTGTGTCCATGCGCGAGGCTTTGATGGTACAGTCTGTGCCCGCCGATTCTCAAACCGACCCCGGAACAAATTTCATGGAAGCGAACGCGGAGCCCAAACCCGACCTGCGCACGGAGCTGGTGGCGGGCGTGACCACCTTCTTCACGATGGCGTACATCGTGGTCGTCAACCCGCTCATCCTCTCGGGCCAGGGGTCGGAGCCGCCGGTCGAGACGGGGATGCCCTTCTCGGGCGTGCTGACGGCGACCGTCGTCGTCTGCTTCACGATGACGCTCTTGATGGGCGTCTACGCGCGGCTGCCGTTCGCGGTCGCGCCCGGGATGGGCCTCAACGCCTTCTTCGTCTACGCGGTCATCCTCGGGCGCGGGGTGCCCTGGCCGGTGGCGCTCGGCGCGGTCTTCTGGGCGGGCGTGCTCTTCCTCGTCGTCTCGCTGACGCCGGTGCGCGAGAGTATCGCGCGCGCCATCCCGCGCCACCTGCGAGGCGCGACCGCCGCCGGCATCGGCGTCCTCCTCACCTTCATCGGCTTGAAGAACGCGGGCTTCATCGCCGCCGACCCCGTCACCTTCGTCAAGCTCGGCCGGCTCGGCTACCCGGCGCTGCTCATGCTGCTCGGCCTCGCCGTCACCGTCCTGCTGCTCAAACGGAAAAGCCCCTTCGCGTTCCTCGCCGGCATCTTCGTCGTGACGCTCGTCGCGTGGGCGTGCGGGGTGGTGCAGACGCCCGCGAGCCTCTTCAGCGCGCCCGACTTCCGGAGCGTCTTCCTCAAGCTCGACATCGTCGGCGCCTTGCAGTGGTCGCTGCTCCCGGCCGTCGTCGCCATCCTCTTCACAGACCTCTTCGACTCCATCTCGACCTTCATCGGCGTCTCGCAGGCGGCCGGAATGCTGGACGAGGAGGGGCAGCCGCGGCGTCTCCGCGAGGGTTTGATCGTGGACGCGTGGGCCACTCTGGGCGCGGGGCTGGCGGGGAGTTCTTCGGGGACGGCTTACATCGAGTCGGTCGCCGGCATCAACACGGGCGGGCGGACGGGTTGGACTTCGGTCTTCACGGCCTTGTGCTTCCTGCCGTGCCTCTTCGTCGCGCCGCTGGCCGGGATGGTGCCGGCGTACGCGACGGCCGCCGTGCTCGTCATCGTCGGCACGTTCATGTTCAGCGGCGTCGCCGGGCTCGACTTCCGGCACATGGAGGACGCGCTGCCCGCGTTCCTCACGATCATCCTCATCCCGCTCACCTTCTCGATCACGCAGGGCATCCTCTGGGGCTTCATCGCGCACGCCGGCCTCTACACGCTGGCCGGGCGCGCCCGCGAGGTCGGCGCGGTCATGTACGCGCTCGCGCTCGTCTCGGTGGGACTGCTGCTGTTGGAGAGGTTCGCGTGAAAAGAGCAGTAGACAGTAGTCAGGAGGCAGGAGGCAGGAGGCAGGAGGCAGACCAAAGCGGCGCGCCCGGATTATTAACCGAACGCGCCGCCTGTTTTTTTCTACTGCCTACTGCCTACCGCCTACTCCTCCCCACTCAGCGCCACTTCTTGAACTTCTGAAAACGCTTTTTGACCATGTCGCGTCTGAGCGGCGAGAGGTGGTCGATGAAGAGCGTGCCGTCGCAGTGGTCTGTCTCGTGGAGGAAGCAGCGGGCGGCGAGCCCCTCGGCCTCGCGCTCGAACCAACGCCCTTGCGCGTCCTGTGCGCGGAGCCGGACGCGCGCGCCGCGCTTCAGGGGCGCGTGAATCTTCCCGACCGAGAGGCAGCCCTCCTCGCCCTCCTGCTCGCCTTCGGCCGACAGAATCTCGGGGTTGGCGGCGACGAGCTTAATCCCCTCGCAGTCCATCACGAAGAGGCGCAGCGAGAGCCCGACCTGCGGCGCCGCCAGCCCCACGCCCTCCGCCGCGTACATCGTCTCGAACATGTCGGCGACGAGGCGCTCCAACTCGCCGCCGAACTCTTCGACCGGCGCGCCCACCTCTTTCAGCACGCGCTCGGGAAACTCCGTGATCTCCATCAAGGCCATGCGGCCAGTTTAGCAGTAGACAAAGTGAAGTAGACAGTAGTCGGTAGTCAGTAGCCAGTAGAAGAAAACAAAAGCGGCGCGTCTCAACCTTCAGGTCGGGCGCGCCGCTCTGTCTTCCTACCGGCTACTGACGACCGTCTCCTGTCTACTGGGTTACTTTAACAACACGCCCTTCAAAAACTCGACGGCCGCGGGGTCGCCGGTGCGGCCGAGGAGGACGAAGGCGTGCTTGCGTATCTCGGGCTTGGCGTGGGTGCGGGCGATGTTGATGAGCAGCGGGACGGCCTCGGAGTTGTGGCGCTTGGCGATGGCCGAGACGGCCTGGCGTTGCAGCTCCGTGTCGGCGTCGAGGCTCGTCGCCGTCTGCTTGAGCGCGGCCGTGGCCTGCTCGCCCGCGATCTCGCCGAGGCGCGCGACGGCCGTCTTGCGGAACTCGGCGTCCGCGTCCTGCGAGGCCACGCGGATGAGGAAGGCGCTGGCGGCCTGCCGGTCGTCGTTGCGCGCGATCTGCACGAGCGCCGCGCGGCGCAGGTCGCGGCCCGCGTTCGAGCTGTAGAGCGCCTGCATCAGCGCGAGCGCCTGCGCGTCGCGCGCGCGGCCGTAGGCCGAGACGGCCGCCCGTCTCACCTCCTGCGACTCGCGCTCGTCGCGCGCGAGCTGCGCGAGGTATTCGCGCACGGCGTCCGTCAAGGGCGGCAGCCCCAAGCTCCGCACGGCGCGCGCGCGCACCTGCTCGTCCGTGGACGTGCGCGCGACGCTCATCAAGACCTCGGGCACGCGCCGGTCGTCGTGCAGCGAGACGGCCCACACGGCCTGCGTCTGCGGCGAATCCGACCGCTCGAAGCTCTGCGTCACGGCGACGCCGCGCAGGAAGTTCAGGCTCTCCTCGTTGGCCGCGCGACCCAGCCAGTAGACGGGGTAGCCCGAGTACTCGTGGCGGCGCGCGAGGTTGAACACGTCTATGCGCTCGACCTTGCCGGCCGAATCCCTCAGCGCGAAGACGCCGAGGCTGCGCGTCTCAAGGCCGGGGTAGTTCGAGGCCGAGACGCCGTCGCCGACGAAGTAGTGCCCCGCGTCGCCCACGTCCCACGTGCCGCGGATCTGGAAGCGGCCGTCGTCGCTCACGTAGTCCACGTCCACGGCGACGCCCGGGCGCACGTCGAAGGCGTAGGCCGTCCAGTAGCGCGTCTGGCGGGCGGCCGTCGCCTGCGCGGCGGCCGACTCCGCTTTGGCCTGGAGCGTCGCGCCCTGCGCGGGCGTGAAGCCCTGCTCCTGCTGCGCCGGGATCGAGGCCGGCGCGAACGCGAGAAGGATGAAGGTCAGCAGTGCGAGCATCTTGAAAACTCCTCTCAGGAACTTCCTCGGCGGGCGCGCGGGCGCTTCGGGCAACACCCGTCCCGACCCCCTCTGCGAGACGGTTGAAGGACGTGGCCGCGTTCGCCTGTAGAAAAGGAAAAGTAGACAGTAGTCAGTAGTCGGTAGTCAGTAGAAAAGCGCGCGTCGCTCGAACACTGCGGCTGTCGTCCTCAACATCCGCAGAGCGGAGCCTGCTGACTACTGTCTACTGACTACTGACTACTCGCTTGTTACTTCAGCATGTCTTCGAGGAACTTCATGACCCCGGGGTCTTTGCTGCGGCTGAGGTGGCTGATGGCCGCCTTGCGGCGCGCCAGAGGCTCGGCCGGGTTGCGCACGATCTGCTGGAGCTTCTGGTAGGCGCGCTGGTTCTGGTAGCGCGCGATGGCCCCGAGCAGGTGATTCTTGAGCGCCTCGTCGCGCTCCGAGTCGTAGAGCGGGAGCAGCACGTCCAGGTCCTGCTCGTCGCCGCGGTTCGGGATGGCGTGGATGGCCTGCGCGCGCAGCTGCACGTCCGCGGCCGAGCGCGCGATCTCGATCAGCTTGTTGAGCGCGCGCGGGTCTTTGCGGTTGCCGTAGGCGGCGACGACGTACTTCCTGACCTGCACCTCGGGCACGGCGTCGTAGAGCCGGAGCAGTTCGTCCACGACGTTGTCGCCGCGGCGGCGCGAGAGCAGCTCGATGGCGTGCGTGCGCGCCTTCACGTTCTGGGCGCGCGTGGCGATCTCGCCGAGGACGGCGACGGCGCGCGCGTTGTCGTGCGAGGCGAGCGCGTGGATGGCCGAGTCGGCCGGGCTCACGTCGGCGTAGGCCGAGCTCATCGCGATCTCGCGGAGCACGTCGAGGGCGCGCTCGTCGTTGGTCGAGCCCAGGGCGCTGATGGCGCGCATGCGCAGCTTCTCGTCCGCCTCGGAGCGCGACATCTGGATGAGCGAGGGGATGGCCTCGGTGCCGCCGTAGCGGCCGAGCAGGATGATGGCCGCCTCCTTGACGCGCGCCGACTTGCTCGTGCGCAGCACCTCGCCGACGCGCGCCGAGCAGCCGACGCGGTCGTTCTCGCAGAGCGTCCGCAGGGCGATGATGCGCAGCTCGTCGTTGGGGTCCTTCTCGTCGCCGGCGACGACGGGCTTGCCGATCTTCGAGAAGACTTCGAGGCGCAGCGCCCTCGCGTCGTCGGCCCAGTTGGAGTTCGGGTAGCTCTGGAGCAGCTGCGTGAGCGGCGCCTCGGCCGCCTTCGGGTTGCCCTTCCGGTTGTGCGCGTAGGCCAGCCAGTAGAGCGCCGCGTCCACGTTCTTGTCCTTCGGGTACTGCGTGACGAAGCGGTCGAAGGTCTCGGCCGCCTGCGCCCACTGCTGCGCGTCCACGAAGCTGCGCCCCTGCGTGAAGGCGCGCATGGCCGCGTCGTTGTCCGACTGCACGAACCGGCCGAGCAGTTCCCTGTACTGCTGGGCGGGCTGGGCGTTCGCGGGGGCGGCGGCGACCAGCAGGAGTCCCGCGCAGGCCAGGGCGCAGGCCAGGAGGCGCGAACTCGCGTTCCGTCTATGAAGGGTGTTGGGGTGAATCATGGCTTTGGTCTTCCTTACTTTATTAAGTTTCAAGTGAGCCGGCCGCGCGGCGGGGCTCCCTCCTAGTAAACTTCAAGCGCGGCGACGATCTCGTTCTTCCTCACGCGCTCGCGCAGCGAGCGCACCTCTTCGCGCGAGGGCTTCTCGCCCATGTTCGCGATCTCCAACAGGAACGGCTGAATCTGGTCGAGCACCTGCTTGGTCTCCTTGTCGCCCTTGACCTCGGCCTCCAGTTGGAGCGTGGAGTTCTCGGCGAGGAGCGTGCGGGAGAGGCTCTTCTCGTAGGCGATGTCGTCGTCGGTCGCCCCGCCGGCGCTCACGTTCTTGATGGAGCGCAGGAGCATCTGTGCGCGCTCGACGTGGCGCGCGACGCCCTTCTCGTCGGGGTCGAGCGGCCGCGTGTCCGTCTCCACGATGTCGCCGTCAACGGCCGGGGCGTTCGTCAGGAGCGGCGGCGCCGCCGTCGCCGCCGCCACCAACGTTTCGTCGGGGTGTTCGTCCTCCCTGATGACGACGAGGCCGGGGTTCGCCGCGGGCGCCGGAGGGGGAGAGAGCAGCAGTTGAATCTCGTCGTTCGTGGCCGGCTCGCCGGCCGGAATCTCGATCAGACGCTGCTCGGGCGTCAACGCGCGCGCGGCCTCGCGCGTTTCGGCGGCGGCGGTGGCGATTTCACCCTCGTTATAGTCGAAAGGATTCTCGCGCCTCGGGCCGCCGTCCACGCCGCCCTGTTCGGGAACGGTCGGAATCGCGGCGGGGGACGAGCCCCGGGTGTTCGTGTTGTTCGCGGCCAACTGCTCGGCCGGGGCGTTCGACGGCGTGCGGCGCGAGAGCCAGAGCGTGCCGGCCGCGGCGGCGACCAGGGCCAGCGCGAGCGAGGAGGCGAGCGCGGGGCGCGCGGCGAACGGGACGAACGCGGCGGCCACGTAGTCGCGGGCGCGGCTCAGAAAGGGTCGGCCCGCCGCGGGGCTCTCGGGCGTGGGCGGCGTGCGCGCGATCTCGGCGCTGACGCGCGCCCAGAGGTCGGGGGTGACTTCGAGCCCGCCGCGGTCGTGGCGCGCGTAAACCTCCTGCTCGAAGGAGAGCGCGTCGAGCGCCGCCGAGCAGTCGGCGCAGGCCGACAGGTGCGCGCGCACGGAAGCGCCGGTCTGGGTCGTGACCTCCCCGTCGAAATACTCTTCGATCAGCGGGAGGCAATCTTCACATCTCATCACTGCTCACCCCCAAGGTACGGGCCGATGCGCTTGCGCATCTCGGCGCGCGCGCGGTGCAGGTCGGTCTTGAGCTTGCCGACGGAGAAGCCCGTGATCTCCGCGATCTCCTCGTAGCTGCGCTGCTGCAAAACCTTCAAAGTAAAGACCGTCCGCTTGTCCTCGTCGAGCTTCATCAGGGCGGTCTGGATGACCCCGCTCAGCTCTTTATCCAGCAGCGCGCCCGAGGGCGTCCGCCCCTGGTCGCGCAGCTCGAAGGCCGGCTCGGCGTCGATCTCGACGTTGCCCGCGTTGCGGCGGCGCGTGCGGAGCTGTTCGCGCGCGCAGTTCTTGGCGATGGCGAAGAGCCAGGTCGAGAGCTTCGTCTCCTCGCGCAAGGACGAGAGCCCGCGGTAGGCGCGGACGAAGGTCTCCTGCGCGAGGTCTTCGGCCAGGGCGCGGTCGCCGACCATGTCGTAGATGAAGCCGAGCACGGGGCGCGAGTAGCGGTCGAAGATGAGGCGGAAAGCCTCTTCGTCGCCGGCACGGACGCGCGCGACCAGTTCCTCGGTGCTGTTCATCAAGGCCCCAGCGTGCTGCGCGCCCGGCTGCCCCAGCTCTAAACTCATTGTGCCCATTGCCAGCCGCTTCATCTCTGACACCGGTAGTTAGTGGCAGACCTCGGCGGAAGGTTTCAGAAAAAAGTCGGGGACAGGGGGGAGGGTAAAAAGCGAGGAAAATTACGGGTAATCAGCCCGGACGAGCCCGCCGCCGTTGCGCTCGACCCATAAATCGTGCCTGAGCTGGAGGTCTCGGACGGCGCGGCGGAGGCGCTCGCGCTCCGCCGCGTCGCGGCATTCTTCGAGGCGCGCGGCCGTCTCGTTCAGCTCCTTGAGCACGGCCGCCTCCTCGGGCAGCACGCCCGCGTTCTTGAGCACGGCGTAGCCGGCCCTCAGCTCCTCGGGCGTGCTGAAATAGGCTTCGAGGTTGACGGGGCGCCCCGCGCCTTCGAGGTTGTCGAACTCGCCCGCCGCCTGCGCCTCGCGTATCTTCTGCTCCACGAGTTTGTCGAACATTTTCGTCCCCGAGCTCCTTCGCCCGATTTTACACCCGCTTCGTCTTCCAGCGCCCCTGTCGGAAGAAGTAGGCGCTCACCACCGCCAGCGTCGAGAAGGCGATGGCCGCGGCGAGGAAGACGCCGCGCGGCCCCATCCCCAGCCCGAAGGCCAGCGCCCACGCCAGCGGAATCTCCCACAGCCAGAAGACGAAGACGTTGATGAGCGTCGGCGTGCGCGTGTCGCCCGCGCCGTTGAAGCTCTGCGTCAGAACCATCCCGTAGGCGTAGAAGAGGAAGCCGCACGCGATGATGCGCAGGCACTCCACGCCGTAGGCGTGCACCTCCGCCCCGGCGGCCGCCTGCGTGAAGAGGCCCACGATGGGGTCGGCGAAGACGACGAAGAGCAGCCCGACGATGCCGAGGAAGATCATGTTGTAGAAGCCCGCGCGCCACACGGCCTGCTCGGCGCGCTCGGGCTTCCCCGCCCCGAGCGACTGCCCCACCAGCGTCGCCGCCGCGTTCGACATCCCCCACGACGGCAGCAGCGCGAACATGATGATGCGCATCCCGATGATGTTGCCCGCGACGGCCGCGCTCCCGAAGCTGGAGACGATGCGCGTGAGCGCGATCCAGCTCGCCATGCCGACGAAGACCTGGAAGGTCGCCGTCCCCGACAGCCGCACGAGCCGCGCCATCAGAGACGTGTCGAGGCGGAAGTGGCGGCGCGCGAGCCGCACGCGCCCGCCCTCGCGCCAGAGCTTCGAGAAGGCGTAGAGCGCGCCCGTCCCGCGCCCGATGCTCGTCGCCACGGCCGCGCCCGTCACGCCCAGCTCGGGGAAAGGCCCGAGCCCGAAGATGAGGCACGGCCCCAGCCCGATGTTGATGACGTTGGCGAGCCACAGCACGCGCATCGCCACGGCCGCGTCGCCCGCCCCGCGGAAGACGGCGTTGATGAGGAAGAGCATGACGGCCGTCGCGTTGGCCCCGAGCATCACGCGCGTGAAGTTGCTCCCGCCCGCGACGACCTCGGGCTCGGCCCCCATCAGCGCGAGCAGTTGCGGCGCGAAGGCGACGCCGACGGCGCCGAGCAGGAGCGAGATGCCGAGGCCGAGCAGGAGCGTCTGCGCCGCCGTCTGCGCCGCGCCCTCCGGGTCGTGCTCGCCCGTGCGGCGCGCGACCATCGCCGTCGTGCCGATTGAGAGGCCGATGGCGAGCGTGTAGACCATGACCATCATCGACTCGGTCAGGCCGACCGTGGCGACGGCCTCCTTGCCGAGCCGGCCGACGAAGTACACGTCGCAGACGACGAAGAGGCTCTCCATCAGCATCTCCAGAACCATCGGGACGGAGAGCAGGAGGATGGCGCGGCCGATGGAGCCCTCCGTGTAGTCGTACTTCGGGTGTGCGCCGCGCACGGCCTCGCGCAAGGCGGCGAAGAGCCCGGGCTCGGGCTCGGGCTGGCGGTCGGTGGGTCGAACAGCTTCCGTCGAGTCGGGCATCAGCTATCAACGTCTTTCTTCGGGAGCGAAGATGCGTCGCGGTCAGTCGGGCGCGGGTCGAAGCAAGGCTCTCGGCGTCCCGACACTCAAGCGCGGAGGCGAAGGGGCGTCGCTGAAACGTGCCCACATCTTGCCACAGCCGCGCCGCCGAAATCACCCTCTTATACGACCGAAAACGCCCCCGCCGCCGGGTTAATTTTCGCGCGCGCGGGTTATAATCTTCGGGCACTTCAAACTTCCGTCAACGGTCTTGGATAGAGATGAGCACTGAACAGACGAGGGAGCTGGCGACGCTCGCCGGCGGTTGCTTCTGGTGTCTGGAGGCGGTCTACAAGGAGCTGCGCGGCGTCGCGCGCGTCGTGTCGGGCTACGCGGGCGGGCACGTCGAGAGCCCGACCTACCGCGCGGTCTGCGACGGGACGACCGGCCACGCCGAGGTCGTGCAGATCACCTTCGACCCGGCCGCCGCCAGTTACCGCGAGCTGCTCGAAGTCTTCTTCACCATCCACGACCCGACCACGCCCAACCGGCAGGGCGGGGACGTGGGCACGCAGTACCGCTCGGCCGTCTTCTACCACAGCCCCGAGCAGCGCGAGACGGCCGAGCAGGTCATCGCCGAGCTGACGGCCGCCGAAGTCTGGGACGCGCCCATCGTCACGGAGGTCGTGCCGCTCGAAAAGTTCTACCCGGCCGAGGACTACCACCAGGACTACTTCGAGCGGAACCCCTCCCAGCCCTACTGCCGCGCCGTCGTCGCGCCCAAGGTCTCGAAGTTCCGCAAGCACTTCCTCGAAAAGCTCAAAGCCTGAGCAAGTCTTGGCCCGACGCTCGACGAAAGAGTAAATTACCGACAAGACCGAGGAGACTCCGGGCAGTCCGCCAGCCGCACCGGTTCGACCTTAACGACGAGAGCAGCCGCGCTTTGAATACTTACGGGCCGGCCGCCGGAAAGGCTTACCGAGATGAATGAAGAACAATACAGGGAGTTCATTGCTGCAACAGCAGGCGCAGTCCGCGGCGAGGATCGCCCGGTTGGAGGAGTTGCTCGTAGAGTTCGCACAGGCGACGCGCGCGCGTTTCGCGGCCAACGACCGCCGGGCTCAAGAGTCCGACCAACGGGCTCAGGAGTTGGACGAAAAATTCGCCGCGCTCGTGGACTCCCAAATCCGGGCGGAGGACAGGGCGGCGGAGATTGACAAGAAGATTGCGGCGCTGGTTGACGCTCAAATGAGGACGGACGAGACCGTCAGGAAGGTGGGAGAGAGAATAGACAACTTGACCGTAGTGGTCGAACGGCACGTCGCCGACGGGCACAACGGGAGGGGGCGGCCTGAAAGTTAAAGCTCGCGCTCGACCGCCTCGCGCAGCTCGCGGAAGAGGCGGGCGAGGTCTGCGGGACGGTAGTTGGCGTTGAGGCCGCTCGGGTTGGGGAGCACCCAGACCGTGGCGGCCTCCAGTCTTTCCTCCTGCCGGCCGGGCCGCGCCTTCGGGCGCGCGAAGGCCGCGCGGTAGGCGCCGACGCCGAGGACGGCGAGGAAGCGCGGCCGGTACTGCTTCACCTTGGCCCGCAAGGCGCGGCCGCCGCGCTCGAACTCTGCGGGCGCAAGTTCCGCGGCGGCGGCGGTCGCGCGCGCGACGACGTTGGTGACGCCGAGGCCGCGCGCGAGCAGCTCGCGCTCCTCGAAGGGCGACAGGCGCCGCTCGGTGAAGCCCGACAGGTGGAGCGCCGGCCAGAAGCGGTTGCCCGGCCGCGCGAAGTGGTGCCCCACCGCCGCCGTGTATAGCCCGGGGTTGATGCCGCAGAACAGCACCCTCAAGTCGGGCGCGATCACGTCCGGCACCGTCCGCCCCGCCGCCGCCCGCACCTCCTCTTTCGTCGGCCTGTAGATGCTCGCCATAATCAATTTCTACAGCCTGCTCGCTAAATAGAGAAGCGGCGGCCCGCATCAACGTACCTGACGCGGGCCGCCGCTTCCCTCACTTCCGACAAGACGTCAGGGTTGGCCGAAGCGCCCGCGGTATTCGAGCGAGCGGGTGAAGGCGCGCACCATCTCGGCGCGGTTGACGCGGGCGATGGCCGTCTGCTCGTTGCGCACGTCCTCGCCGGGGAGGCTGAAGCTGTTGAGCTTGGCGAGCCAGAAGTCGAAGCCGAAGTAGTCCGCGTCGGGGAACTCGTTCGGGTTGCGCCGCAGGTAGCCGATGTACTGCGCGAGGACGAAGCCCGTGTTGAACTGCGCGTTGTAGACCGAGTTGAGCTCGACCACGTTGCGCAGGGTCGTGGCCCGCCCCTCGACGGTCTGAGTGTAGCTCTCGACGGCGATGTTGAATTCGAAGGGCGACAGGGGGGCGACACCCAGGTTGGCGGCGAGCTTGTTGACGAAGTCGTCGCCGCTCATGCTCAGGGGGAACTCGGCGAGGAAGTCGGGCCGCTGCACCCAACGGCGCGCGAACTCCTGCTGGTTCGCGCTGAGCTGCTGCTCCCACCCCGCCTGGTTGACGACGACGCCGCGCCCGACCTCCTGCTGGTCGCGCAGGAACTCGCGGTAGCGCGGCATCCCGCGCGGGCGGGCCGGCGTGTCGGTGAACGAGCCCCTGTAGATGCGGAAGACGAAGTAGCCCGTCGTCTGGAACTCGATGGAGAGGAAGAACGCCTGCGAGACGTCCGTCCGCTTGCGGTCGATGCAGCCGGCGTCGATGCCGCAGCCCGTGATCTGGTCGGCCCAGAAGTTAAGGCCCGCCGCGTCCGCCTGGCGGTTGAGGAAGTCGTGATAGTGCGTGCCGACGAAGACGAAGGGGTTGTCGATGGCGTTGGGGGTCGGCTCCCCCGCGTCGTCCGTGATCTGGACGGTGGCGACCGCCGTCAGGCACGAGAGCGTGGCCCCGCCCGTCGGGTTCGAGAGCGAGACGGTGAACGTCTCGTTGCCTTCGGTGAACGAGTCCTCGTTGACGAGGAGGTCGATGGTCTTCGCCGTCTCGCCCGCCGCGAAGCGGAGCGTGCCGACGGCGGTCGTGTAGTCGGAGCGCTCCGAGGCCGTGCCGTTGTCGGTCGCGTAATCGACCGTGACGGCGCCGCTGGCGTCTCCCGTGCGCTGGACGGTGAGCGTGAGCGAGGTCACGTCCTCCTGCACGGCGGGCGCGGTCTGCGTGAACGCGAGCGCCGAGGGCGGCCCCGTCGTGGCGTCGCTCAGCTTGAGCGCGAAGGCGTCGCCCGCGAACCCGATGTCGCTGCCCGCGTACGCGCTCTGGACGGGGTTGACCGCGGGGAAGTTATTCGAGTCGGTTGCGCCCACGACGTAGGCGTTGCCCGCGGCGTCAACGGCGATGCCGCGGCCGAGTTCTATCGTCCCGCTGGCGGCCGAGCCGCCGAGGTAGGTCGAGTAGGCGAGCGCGTTGCCCGCCGCGTTGAGCTTCGTGATGAAGACGTCGGCGCCGCCCGAGCGCGCGCACTGGATGGCGTTGGCCGTCGGGAAGGACGTGTTCGAGCCGCTGCCGCCGGTGACGTAGGCGTTGCCGGCCGGGTCCACCGCGAGGCCGTGTCCGACCTCGCCGCCGGTGCCGCCGAGGTAGGTCGAGTAGACGAAGGCCGTGCCCGCCGCGTTGAGCTTCGTGACGAAGGCGTCCTGCGTGATGCCGACGCCGCCGTTCGCGGGTTGCAGGGCGTTGGCCGTGGGGAAGTTGGTCGAAAAAGTCGTCCCCGTGACGTAGGCGCTACCGGCCGAGTCAACCGCCACCGACTCGCCCTGATCGTCGGCGGTGCCGCCGAGGTAGGTCGAGTAGACGAGCGCCGTGCCCGCCGCGTTGACCTTGGTCACGAAGGCGTCCTGCCCGCCGCCGTTCGCGGCCTGGACGGCGTTGGCTAAGGGGAAGTTGGTCGAGCGCGTGTCGCCGGTGACGTAGGCGTTGCCGCCGGAGTCCACGGCGAGGCCCTCCGCGACCTCGAAGTCCGAGCCGCCGAGGTAGGTCGAGTAGACGAGCGCGCTGCCCGCCGCGTTGAGCTTCGTCAGGTAAACGTCCCCGGCCCCGGCGAGCGCGCCCTGGATGGCGTTGGCTAAGGGGAAGTTGGTCGAGTTGGTGACGCCCGTCAGGTAGGCGCTGCCGGCCGAATCGACCGCGACGCCCTCGCCGAACTCAAGCGCGCCGTCGCCGCCGAGGTAGGTCGAGTAGACGAGGGCGTTGCCCGCGGCGTTGAGCTTCGTGACGAAGGCGTCCTGCGTGTTGCCGGCGCCCTGCGCCGCCTGAAGCGGGTTGGCCACGGGGAAGTTCGTCGAACCCGTGAAGCCGGTGACGTAGGCGTTGCCCGCGGAGTCGATGGCGATGGCGCGCGCCTGGTCGCCGCCGCCGCCGCCGAGGTAGGTCGAGTAGACGAGCGCCGTGCCCGAGGCGTTGAGCTTGGCGACGAAGGCGTCCTGGAAGCCGCCGTTCGCGGCCTGGAGGGCGTTGGCCGTGGGGAAGTTCGTCGAGGTGGTGAAGCCGGCCAGGTAGGCTTGCCCCGCCGAGTCCACCGCGACGCCCCACGCCTGGTCGCCGCCGCCGCCGCCGAGGTAGGTGGAGTAGACCAGCGTCGGGTCGATGACGAGCGGCAGGCTCCCGTCATACTCGCCGACGGAGAAGCCGACGCGCCCGTCCGCCGCGACCTCGTACGCGGCCGCGACCTCGCGCCGCGCGCCCGCCACCTCCTGATAGACGAAGGGCTTCGGCTGACGCACGACCGTCTCGCCGAGCCCGAGCAGCAGGTCGCCGCGCCCGTCAACTTCGATGCTGTCGGCGCCGTCGAACTTGAGACTCACCGCGCGCGGGTCGCGCCCCGGCGCTATCCGGAAGTCGTACTCCAGCTGGCGCTGGTTGCCGTAGTAGACCACGTCCACGCCCGGGTAGACCTCGGCGTAGCGCACGCTCCCGTAGGTCGGCACCTCGGTGCGCCACCGCGCGGGGTCGTCGCCGACGAGGTGGTTCACCTTACCCGCCAACTCGTTCGCGCCCTCGGCCGCGGCCGCGGCGTCCGCCCCGACGAGCCTCATGCGCAGCACCTTCGACCCCGCGTCGCCCGGCGCGCGGCGCGGGTGGGCCTTCGACTGCGGGGCGTCAACGTTCAGCGGGAGGTCGGTCTTTAAAGAGGGCTCCGCGGCGGCCCCGTCCCGCGCCCCTGCGCCGGAGTTCTGCAACACGAAGACGGCCTCGGCCGGCTTGAGGAAGAGCGCGTAGCCCGCGCCGCGCGCGAGGAAGTCGATTGACGCGTCGGCCTGCCCGCGGTTGGCCTCGAAGCTCAGGGGGATGCGGCCGTATGTTTCGCGCGCGCGCTCAAGCGGCGCTTGCGCGTCGGCGGCCGGAGGCGGAGGCGCGTCGCGGCGGGTCAACATCAAAGGCGCGGCCAGCAGGCACGCGACCGACGACAGGACGAGTGTGGGCAAGAGTGTGCGGCTACGAGGTGCGGTGAGCGATCTCATTGTGTCCTCTCTGTTCAAGTAACGTGAAGTTCGGGACTCGCGCCCTTGGCGAGTGAAGGGGCGTGGATTATATGTGCGCGACCGCGCCGCGTAAATCTTTTTCGCGCCGCGCCCCTCGACGCCGACGGCGCCCGCCCCGAACGCGGCTCAAGTCAGGCGACTGCGGCGGACGACGCGGACGCCCGCGCGCCAGTCTTCGTTGAGGTCGAGGCGGTAGGTCTCGATGCGCGGGGAGAGGCAGCGGGCGAGGGCCTGGAAGGAGCGGTGGAAGCGGAGCATGGGGGCGACGAGGTAGAGGAGCGGCGGCTCGTCGGAGAGTTCGGCGTCGCCGAAGAGGCGCGCGCGGCGGAGGTGGCCGGCGCGGCGCTGCGCCTCGACGCGCCGCCAGTAGTCAGCGCCCTGGAGCGCGAGCGAGGCGTCGTCGGCCACCTTCAGCTCGACGACGACGAGGCGGCCGTCGCGCCGCAGCGCGAGGAGGTCAACGGGGCGTGCGGCGGCGCCGGGCGCGGCGCGGAACTGCGCGTGGGTGGGCGCGAGCCGCAGCCCCGGGTCGAGGCGCGTCACGTCGCGGCGCAGCAGCGCTTCGAGCCACGCCTCGGGCGCGGCGCGGTAGAGCGCGTGGCGGCGCTCGGGCGCGTCGGCGCGCCTGTGCTCTCCGAGCGCCGCGAGGAGGTTGAGGAAGTCCGCCTCGCTCCCCTCCCCGAACACCGCGCGGCGGGGGCCGACGCCGAACCAGAGGTGTTCCCTCCCGGCCACGCGGCGCACGCGCGCGAAGGGGAGCCCGCGGAAGCGCAGCGTCTCGCCGTGGCGCGCGCGCACGCAGTCGATCTCTTCGGGCGCGAGCGCGATGACGCCCGCCGCCGTCTCACCCGGTTGATGGGTGGAGGCGCGCGCGAGTTTCGGAACCGGCGCGTCGAGCAGTTCTTCGAGCGTCGGCACGCCCGGAGCCGACAGCCCGCGCTCGTCTTCGCCAAGCTCGTAGACTGAGATGCGCTCGCGCAGACTCTCGCGCAGCAGCGGCAGGCGCTCGCGCGCGGCCGACGCGAGCGCGCGGGGCATGACGAGCCAGAGCGCGCGCGCCCCGCGTTCGCCCTCGCCGAGCCGCGCGAACCAGAGCAGCGCCGACGTGAGAAAACTTTCGACGGCCTCCGCGCCCGCGGGGACGACCGGCGCCGTGACCGCGACGCGCCCGGGCACGCCGGCCCTCATCCGCAAGAGCACGCGCGCCCAACGACCCGGCTCGCCGCGACGCGCCCCCTGACTCAAGGACGCGTGTTCGAGTCGCGCGCACGCCTCCTCGCAGACCAGCGACGCGAGACGCTCACACTCGGCGCGCCTCGCGTCGGCCACGGCCGCGCGCGCCGAGGCGACGGAGGCGCGCGGCATCAGCGAGAGGAGCGTGCGCGCCTGGCCCGGCCGCCCGGCGGCCTCGAAGTACAGCGCCTCGCCCTCCGCGCGCCACGCCACGACGCGCCACGCGCGCGCGCCCGACTCGCCCCGGCAGGAGAGCACCAGCGAGCCGCCCGCCGCGCGCACGTCCCACTCGCCGCGACGCAGTTCGACGGCCCCGCGGCCGCGCCCCTCGCGCAGGAGCCACGAGCCGCGCGCCCCGAGCAGGCGGCTCAGCAGACGCAGAGCCGCCTCCACTTCCTCTCGACCGTTGAGACGGTTCATGTATGCATTCGTGAAGCGTGGCGGCGCTCGTCCGGGTCGCGGGTTCGCGGGTGTCGGCGGGCGTATGCTAACATCGAACCACTTAAAGCCGGACTATAAATTCGCGGGAATGTTATTAACTTCGGGGCGCCGGTTAACGCGGGGCGGGCGGCGCCCGTCATTGTGATGGGACGCGCGAGGAAGGTCTTGAAGTGGTCGGCGGTCGGGGTGTCGCTGCTCTTTCTGGGCGCGCAGGTGCACAGACCCGACCGCACGAACCCGGCGGTGGACGAGCGCCGGACGCTGCGCGCCAACACGCGCATGACGCCCGAGGTCGAGTCCATCCTCCGGCGCTCGTGCAACGACTGCCACTCGTCGGAGACGGTCTGGCCCTGGTACTCGAACGTCGCGCCGGCCTCCTGGTTTTTGAAGTGGCACGTGGACGAGGGGCGGCGCGAGCTTTCGTTCTCCGAGTGGGCCACCTACGCGAAGCGCAAGCGCGAGCGCAAGCTCCACGAGATGTGCGAGCAGGTCGAGTCGGGCGCGATGCCGCTCCAGTCCTACCTGCCGCTCCACCCCGGGGCGCGGCTCTCGGACGAGGACAAGCGCGTCCTCTGCGAGTGGACGCGGGCCGAGGAGGAGCGCCAGCCCGAAGACGCACAGGCGCAGACGCCGGGCGGAGATTAGGAACTATCCGCGCCGCCGTGCGTGAAACGGCGAACGGGTTTGGAGCCAACCCCCGGGCGCCGCGCCGGCATCCGAACCTCGCGTCGCTCCCCCAATATTCAGCACAACCCCCTGACATTAAGAACGGCCGCAAGGCTTTCGGCGACTCCGGATGAAAGGTTTATGAGAAGGACTTTTTACGCTTCGACATTCGCACTCTTCCTCGTCGCGCTCGCCGCGACGAACGCCTCGGCGCAGGCGTCGAACGCCGCCGCGTCGCTCCCGCTGCCCGCGGCGGACGCGGTGCTCACCGTGGACTTGCGCGCGCTCTTCGCGGAGGTCATCCCGCGCTCGCTCGCCTCGGACAAGGTGCGGCTCGCGCAGGTCAACGCCGACGTGGACGAGTTCAAGGCGCGCACCGGCATCGACGCGCGCGAGTTCGACGCGCTGGCCGTCGGCGCGCGCATCGTCCCGCTGCCTTCGGGCGCGACCAAGATCGACCGCGTGACGGCGGTCGCGCGCGGCAGGTTCCGCGCCGAGGCGCTCGTCGCGGCGGCGCGCGCCGCGTCCGCGTCGAAGGGCGGCCTCAAGGAGCAGAAGCACGCGGGCCAGAGCGTCTACGTCGCCACGGTCAACGACCAGCTCAAGCTCTTCGGGCTGGCGAAGATGCGCGTGAAAGAGCTGGCCTTCGCCGTGCTCGACCAGAACACTCTCGCTTTGGGCGAGCCGGAGGACGTGCGCGCGGCCATCGACGCGGCGGCGGGGCGCGGGCGCGCCGACATGAGCCTGCTCAACTTCCCGCGCGGCGCGGGCGACTTCATCGCCTACGCCGGCAACGTCCCGGCGGGCGCGCTCGCCGGGGTGGAGACGGGGCTGTCGGAGAACGTGGATCGCGCCGTCGCGTCCATCCGCGGCTTCTACGGCACGGTCGGCTCGACGGCCGCCGGTGCGCAACTGATGACGACGCTGCGCGCGGGGACGGCCGCCGACGCCAAGCAACTCTTCGACGTGGTGGACTCGCTCAGGCAGATGGCGCCCGGCCTCATCTCGCTGGCGGGCGAGCGCTGGGGCTTCGCCGGCAGGATCGTGGACGGCATGAAGGTCACGACGAAGGGCAGCGAGGTTCAGCTCCGCCTCGACGTGCCGCAGGCCGACATCGCGACGGTGCTGAAGGCGCTCTAAAGCGTCTTGCACTTGAGTGCAGATGAACAAGATTAACCACAGAGACACAGAGGCACGGCTCAAACATTAAAGCCGTGCCTCTGTGTCTCTGTGGTTAACTCTCATCGGATGTTCGCTCAAGTGAACCCCGCTATAAAGATTTGAATCGCAAAAAGAGAGGCCGCCCGGTCGTTAACCGGGCGGCCTCTTCGCGCGTCCGTCGGAGACGAGTTCTACTCGGTGCCGGCCGGCGGGACGATGTTGATGGGCGGGCGGCGGGGCAGCGCCGCGGGCTCGGACTCGTCGATGAGGGCGAGCGTCTCGTTGTTGATTTCGATCTGCCCCTTCTCTTCGAGCCGGCGCCGCGCCTCGACGAGGAAGTCGTCGAAGAGCTGGCTGCGGCGCTCTTCGAGCGCGCGCTCGGTCAGCGTGGCCTTCTGCTTCTCGAACTCCTCGTCCTTCGCGTCGCGGCGCTCCTTGACGGCGACGACGACCCACCTGTCGCCGACCTTGACGGGGGCCTTCGTCACCTCGCCGGTCTTGAGCTGGAAGACGGCGGCGTCCAGCGCGGGGTCGGCGCCGGCCGAGCCGAGCGGGCGGCCGAGCCTGAACGCCTCTTCGTCCTCGGCCTTGAGGCCGGCCTTCTCGGCGGCCGCCTTCAGGGCGTCCACGCCGCCCGCGCCCGCGGCCAAATCCTTCGCCGCCTGTTCGAGCTGCTCGGTGGCGCGCGTGCGCTTGAGGTCTTCGGCGACGCGGTCTTTCACCTCGTCGAAGTCGGGGATGCGCGGCTCGCGCTTCTCGACGAGGAGCGGGACGGCGAAGCCGTTCTTGATGCCGACGAACTCGCCGACGGCGTTGGCCTCTTCGAGCGGCTTAATCTTCTCCTCGAACTGCGGGCTGGTGCCGATCTCGGGCACGTCGTCGCCCGGCTTGATGAAGCCGGTCTCGCGCAGCATTTCGGCCGGCGTCATGTTGGCCTCGGCCGCGAACTCCTGCGCGACCTTCTGCGGGTCGCGCGTCTCCTTCAGGCGGTCGTTGGCCTTGCGCGCGATCTCCTGCGCGACGTTGTACGAGCGGCGGTTGCGCAGGGAGACGAGCAGCTCCTGGCGCGCGTCCTCGAAAGACTTCGGCACCACGGGGCCGCGGCGGAAGATGTAGTAGGCGTTGCCGGTCTTCAGGGGGTCGCCGACCTGCCCCTCCCGCCAGTTCAGCGTGTCCTGCAACAGGTCGGCGACGTTGCCGGCCGCGGCCGGCGCGCCGGGCTTGCGGTTCGGGTTGCGCTTGACGGGGTTGGGGAGCCAGCCGCCCGCCTGCGCCGTCGCCGGGTCTTCGGAGTTGCCGCGCGCCTGCTCGGCGAACGCCTCCTCGGGGGCCGTCAAGTCCGGCTGGCGGATGCGCCCGACGATGGCCGTCGCCTCGTTCAAGACCTCCTGGTCGAGTTCGGGGCGCGCCACCTTCAACACGATCTGCTGGACGCGGACGCCGGCCATCTTGCTCTCGGGCTTGAGCGAGTCGTACTCCTTGCGCAGCTCCTCGTCGGGGATGGCGAGCTTCTGCCCGACCTTCTCCTGGTTGACGAAGACGTAGCGAATCTTCTTCTGCGGTTCGAGGTAGCGGTAGTCGGTCTTGTGCGCGTCGAAGTACTGGCGCAGCTCCTCGTCGGAGGGCGCGAGCTTCTTCGCCACGTCGTCGGCCGAGACCGTGACGTAGGAGAGGTTGAACTCGGTGTTCTCGCGCTGGTAGCTCTCGCGGACTTCCGCCTCCGAGACCTGCGCGGCGGCCGAGACGAAGGCGCGCAGCTTCTGCGCCGCCAGCGCGTCGCGCACGCTCTGCTCGAAGAGCGAGACGCTGCCGTAGTTGCGCACGACGTAGTCCTTGTAGAGCTTCACGTCGAAGTTCCCCGTCGCGGGGTCGCTGAACTGGCGCGCGATCTCCTGGCGCACCTCCTCGTCGGTGGCCTGGAAGCCGAGGCGGCGCGCCTCCTGGAGCGAGATGCGGCTGTTGACGGCCTGGTCGAGGATGCGCTCGCTCGTCATCCCGAGCTGCGCGAGGCTGAACTGCGCGCCGAACTGCCCCTCCATCTTCTTCTTGAGGAGCGTGTAGTCGGCGACCGTCACCTCGTCCGGGCCGACGCGGGCGAGCACCTCGCGGCTCTTGAAGGGGTTGGCGACGGCCGTGCCCGGGTTGGTGTACACCCCGGCGACGACCATGCCGAGCACCATCAGGAACGCGAAAAACGCGATGACGTATTTCCGCGACCTCTCCATGCGTGTGAAAAACTTGAGCATTACTGGATACCTTCTCAGTGACAGAGGGGTTTGAGTTTCGGACTTCCCGGCGCGCGCGGGACACCGTAGGACGGGCGCGCGGCGCACCCCGCAAAAGGCGAATTGTAGCCGACGCCCCGCGCGCCGCGCAAACGGGGAATCAGCAGGCGGTAGGCGGATGGGGGCGAAGAGGGTGCTGGGTGTTAGGTTTTGGGTGTTGG
>DAIRFV010000002.1:0-25808 GCA_036794905.1 Pyrinomonadaceae bacterium
GCCGTCAGGGGGGTGCGCAGCTCGTGCGAGAGCGTGGCGAGGAACTCGTCCTTGAGGCGGTTGGCGGCCTCGGCCTCGGCGCGCGCGGCCTGCTCGCGCGCCAGTTCGAGCCGCGCCTCCTCGGCGCGCTTGCGCTCGGTGATGTCGCGCGAGAGGCCGACGATGCCCGTGACGCGCCCCTCCTCGTCCACGATGGGCACCTTCGTCGTCGAGAGCCACGTCTGCGAGCCGTCGGTGTAAGTCTCGCACTCCTCCTTGTCCACGAGCGGGACGCCCGTGCGCATGATGCGCTGCTCGTCCTCGTAGGCCGCGCGCGCGTGGCTCTCGACGAAGAAGTCGAAGTCGGTCTTGCCGACCACCTCCTCGGGGGCGTTGCCGCCGCGGTAGGGCGCGTGGCGGTTGACGCGCGTGAAGCGGCTCTCGGTGTCCTTGAAGTAGATGGCGTCGGGGATGTTGTCCATCAGGGCGTGGAGCAGAGTGCTCTCGCGCCGCAGAGCCTCCTGCGCCTCCCGGCGCTCGGTGAAGTCGCGCATGACGACGACCGCGCCCAGCTTCTCGCCGCCGGGGCCGTAGATGGCGCCGCCCGACGCGAGCAACGCGCGCGGCGCGCCGCCCCGCGGCGCGACGACCATCTCCACGTCGCGGACGCGCTCGCCCTGCAAGGCGCGGTAGAGCGGCACCTCCTCCTTGCGCATCCGCGTCCGCCCGTCGGGCCGGTAGAGTTCGTAGTAGTCGGCCCAGTTGTCGGCCGTGATGGGCCGCTCGTCGAGCCCGTGCAGCGTGCGCGCGGCGTGGTTGAAGACGGTGAGGACGCCCGCGGCGTCGCAGGCGACGATGGCGTCCTCGACGTTTTCGAGGAGCGCGTCCACGAAGCCCTGCTGCCGCTCGGGCGGCAGGCGCTCGGGCGCGTTGCTGGGAGGGTCTGGTGGCATCTCTTTTGGTGGGCTGTGAGGCGGCCGACTTCCCCCGTGTAGATGTCCGCCCGCTAGCCGCCGGCGATGGCGCCGACGACGAGGAACGGCTCTTGGCCTGCGGCGACCTCTGCCGGCAGCGGGGCGTCCGCCGGGTCGTGAGACAGGTCTTGCCCGCAGGCGAAGAATCTGACGAAGGCCCTGCGCTCGCGCGTCGCGTGGTCGCGGATCGTGCCGCGCAGGGCCGGGTACAACTCTTCGAGCGCGTCGAGCACGGAGCGCGTCGTGACCGCCCCCTCGACGCTCAGCTCGACCTCGCCCTCGACGCGCGCGAGCGTGCGGAGCGGTTGCGGCAGGAGGACGCGGATCACGGCAGCGCCTGCGCTTCCACGGAGAGCACCGCCGGCAGGTCGCGCACTACGGGGCCCCAGTTGTCGCCCCCGTCGCGCGACGCGTAGACCTGCCCGCCCGTCGTGCCGAAGTAGACGCCGCACGGGTCGAGCGTGTCCACACTCATCGCGTCGCGCAGCACGTTGACGTAGCAGTTCTCCTGCGGCAGCCCCCGCGTCAGAGCCTCCCACTCGTTGCCGCCCGTGCGGCTGCGGTAGACGCGCAGTTTTCCATCCGGCGGGTAGTGCTCGGCGTCGCTCTTGATGGGGACGACGTAGATCGTCTCGGGCTCGTGCGCGTGCACGTCGATGACGAAGCCGAAGTCCGAGGGGAGGTCGCCGCTCACCTCGCGCCAGTTCTCGCCCGCGTCGTCGCTGCGCAGCACGTCCCAGTGCTTCTGCATGAAGAGCACCTCGGGGCGCGACGGGTGCATGGCGACGTGGTGGACGCAGTGGCCGATTTCGGCCGCCGGGTCGGGGATGTAGAGCGAGTGCAGACCCCTGTTGATGGGCTTCCAACTCTTCCCGCCGTCGTCGGTGCGGAACGCGCCCGCGGCCGAGATGGCGACGTAGATGCGCTCGCGGTTCTGCGGGTCGAGGATGACCGTGTGCAGGCACATCCCGCCCGCGCCGGGCTGCCACTGCGCGCCCGTGCCGTGGCCGCGCAGCCCCGCCACCTCGTGCCACGTCTGCCCGCCGTCGGTCGTGCGGAAGAGCGCCGCGTCCTCGACGCCCGCGTAGACCGTGTCGGGGTCTTCGCGCGAGGGCTCAAGGTGCCAGACGCGCTTGAACTCCCAGGGCTTCGGCGTGCCGTCGTACCACTGGTGCGTGGTGAGCGGCGCGCCCGTCTCGGCCGAGGTGTCGTAGACGAACTTGTTGCTCTCGCCCTTCGGCATCCCGTCGGGCGTCGTGGTGGGCTCGCCCGGGGGCGTGCCGGGTTGGAACCAGGTTCGGCCGCCGTCGTCCGAGCGCTGGATGATCTGGCCGAACCACGCGCTCGTCTGCGACGCGTAGATGCGCTCGGGGTCGGCCGCCGAGCCCTTCATGTGGTACACCTCCCAGCCCGCGAAGTGAGGCCCCGACACCTCCCAGTTCTCGCGCGCCGCATCCGAAGTCAGGACAAACGCGCCCTTGCGCGTGCCCACGAGTACCCGCACTCTTCCCACTCTTTCCTTCCTCTTCTTCGGGAGCGTCCTGGATGGCGTCCGCCCTCTCTTACGACGACCCCGGGGCGAACGGACGTTGAAAGATACTTTCCCGGCGCGGCTTTTGTAAAGAGTAGTGCCGTCGCGGCGTCACGGCGCGAGGCCGACGCGCCCGAGGAGGCTCCGGAAGCGCGCGTCGGCGCGCAGCCGGTCGAGGCGCGGGTCAACCTTGAGCATGACGAGGAGGTAGTCGCGCTCCTCGAACGCCTTCTCTAACAGCGCCAGCGCGCGGTCGCGCTCGCCGAGCCCCGCGTGCACGGTGGCGAGGATGTACGGCGAGACGTGCCGCCGCGCGGAAAGCTCCCGCAGTTGCGCGAGCACCTTGCGCGCCTCCGCGTGCCGCCCCGCGGCCGCGTAGACGTAGCCGAGCCCGCCGACGGTCACGGTGCTGCCGCCGGAGAGCGCGACGGCGCGGCGCGACTGCGCCAGTGCCTCCTCGAAATCGCCCTTCTGCGTGTGGCAGCGCGCCCCGAAGTAGACCGCGAGGTGGAAGTCCGGGTCCATCTCCAGGGCGCGGCGGAAGTAGCCCAACGCCTCGTCCCAGCGCCCCGCGCACATGTGCGGGAAGCCGAGCTCGGTGTTGATGATGAGCGAGAGCGGGTCGAGCTCGTGCGCGCGTTCGATGTGCGCGACGCTCTCCTGCGTGCGCCCCTGCAACGCCAGGAACTCGGAGTAGTAGTGGTGCGCGGTCGCGTAGTTCGGGTCGAGCTCGATGGCGCGCCTGAACTCAAGCTCGGCGCCGCGCCAGTCCCACTCGTACTGCTCCTTAACGTAGGCCAGCGCCGTGTGCGCCTCGGCGAGCGTGTCGTCGAGCGCGAGCGCGCGCTCGGCGGCGGCCTTCGCGCGGGGCGAGGCGTCCTTCAAAGGGGCCGCGCTGTAGAGGTTGAAGACGGCGTAAGAGTCGGCGAGGCCCGCGTAGGCCGGCGCGTAGAGCGGGTCGCGTTCGGTGGCCTGCTCGAAATACTCGATGCCCTTCCGCAGGCCCTCCTCCGTCCGCTTGTTCCAGAAGAAGCGCCCCTTCAGGTAGAGCTGGTAGGCTTCGACATCGCGCGTCGGGCGGCGCGCGGCCGGTCGCGCGCCCTCGCCCGTGAGCCTGACCTTGAGCCCCGCCGCCATGCCCCGCGCGATCTCGTCCTGGAGGCCGAAGATGTCGCCGAGCGCGTGGTCGCGCGTGTCGCTCGCCCACAGGACGCTCCCGTCCTCCGCGCTCACGAGCCGCACCGAGACGCGCACGGAGTCTGCGTCCTGCCGCACGCTGCCCTCCACGACGGCCGCCGCGCCGAGCCGCCGCCCCGCCTCGCGCGGGTCAACCTCCTTCCCCTTCAGACTGAAGACCGAGCCGCGCGAGATGACCTTCAGCCCCTCCGCCTTCGAGAGCGCGGTAATCAGCGCCTCGGTCATCCCGTCGCTGAAGTACTCGTTCGCGGGGTCGCCCGACAGATTCTTGAGCGGGAGCACCGCGACCGAGCGCGGCGCGGCCGGCGGCGGCGGGGGCGGCGCCGTCGCCTGCGACCAGCGGTAAAAGAGGAAGGAGCCGGCGGCGAGCGCGGCGGCGAGCGCGAGCAGCGGCGCGACGATGCCGGGGCGGCGGCGCGCGGCGGGCGGCGAAGGTACGGGTTCCGGCCGGGCCGTCGGCGCGGGCTCGGCGACCTCAACGGCCCCTGCGCGCACGCCCGCGCCGTCCTCCGCCACGGCCGCGGCCGGCGACTCGTGCCCGCGCGCCACTTCTTCTACTGACCCGACTTCAACGACCGGCCCGACCGGCGCGATGAACCTGTAGCCGCGCCTGGGCACCGTCTCGACGTAGCGCGGGGCGGCGGCGTTGTCGCCGAGCGCCTGTCGAATCTCTTTGACGGCGCGCGTCAGGGCGTTGTCGGTGACGAACCGCTCCTTCCACACCTGCTCGAACAACTCCTGCTTTTCGACCACGCGGTCGCCGTGCTCGATGAGGTAGCGGAGCACGTCGAAGGCGCGAGGCGTGAGCGCGACCTTCCCGCGCCCCTTGACCACGCTGAAGTCGTGACAGTCCACGACCACGTCGTCGAAGCGGAAGCGTGGTGGGGAGGGGGTTGTGGGGGTTGCCATGGGCTTTCCTCACCGAAAGGCGGGGTTCGCGGCGCGGCGCACGAAAAAGTCACGCCCCCGTCAGGACTCGGTCACGACGCGCGGCGCGGCCGGGATTATAGTCCCCGCCCGTCGCGACACAAAGTCACGGCCTTTCCCGAGCGTCCGCGCCCCGCGGCCGCCGGCTCCCACAACGCTTTCAGACAAGGAGTGTGCTCTCTTGAGAAAAACCTTCCCGCGTACTCTCGTCCACGAACAAAGGCCCGCGCCCCCCGCGCGTCGCCGCCCGCAGGGTCGCGCCCCGCGGCTCGCGCTCCTCTCCCTCGTCCTCCTGATTCCGCTCCTCGTCGTGCGCCCGGGCTCCGCGCGCCTCATCTTCGACCCCGACGACCCGGCCTTCGGCGGCGCCGTTGCCGTGCCCTTCGGCCCCGGCGACGCACCCGACGGCGCGCAGAGCTTCTCCATCACGAGAAACGGCGTGACCTTCACCTTCAGCACGACTTCGCCCGGCGGCCTCTTCTTCTGCGACGCCGCGGGCAACTGCGATTTGCGCTCGCCCTTCCCGCAGGGCATCGAAATTGACATCAGCCCGGCCGTCCCGGCCATCGGCTTCCGGCACCGCTGGGTCGAATGCCCCGGCCGCGCGACCTTCAGCGGCTCGCTGGCGGCCGAGAGCTTCATGTTCCCGTTCAGCTCGCCGCGCAACGTCTTCATCGGCGCGTCCGACATCGGCGACATCTCGCACGTCAGGCTCGAAAGCTCCTGCCCGCAGACGGAGCGTTGGGACGACATGCTCTTCGTCCCGCCGCCCGTCACCCCGACGCCGACCCCCACGCCGCCGCTCAGCGCAGACCTCTCGGCGCGCAAGACGGCCCCCGCCTTCGCGGGCAACGGCGCGCACATCACCACCGAAGTCGCGGTCGCCAACGCCGGGCCGGACGCCGCCTCGGGCGTGCGCGTCGTAGACTTCCTCCCGCCCAACGCTACTTTGATGGGCACCTCGCCCGCGCCAACGCTCACCGCCGGCGGCCGCATCGCGACCATCGGCCTCGCGGACATCCCGCCCCACACGGGGGACCGCCTCGCCACGCTCGACTTCGAGACGCAAGCCTTCCCGGCCTTCGGCTGCGGCTCCACGATTCTGAACTACGCCCTCGCCACCTCCACCTCGCTCGAACTCTTCCCCGGCGACAACGCCTCCTTCTCGGTCACGCGCTACGACGAGGCCGCGCGCCGCGCGAACTTCGGCGAGATCTGTGACAACGGCATCGACGACAACTGCGACGGGCTCGCCGACTGCACAGACCCCGGCTGCGGCTGCTTCCAGCCCGCGTGGCAGACCGCCGGCCACCTCCAGTGCAACGGCGGCTTCCAGGTCATTCCGATCAGCGCGCCGATCCCCGGGGGCAACAGCGCCCTCTTCGTGACCTGCGGCAATCAGAGCGGGCCGGTGAGCAATCAGGCGCACCGGCAGAGGTGTGCCGTGGAAATGCCCGCCCACAGCGGCAGCTTCGTCAACGTCCCGCCGCGCTGCTGCGAACAGCCGGTCGTGGGCGACACGGACGACCGCGTCTGGCGCCGGATCAACTGCCCCAACCCGCACGACCCGAACTACAAGGAGTCAGAGCCCGCGACCAACGTCTACGGCTACGGCTACACGGCCGCGGGGCGGACGATGACCTACACCCTTCACTACGAGAACACGGGCACGGGCGACGCGCACGACGTGAGCATCCTCGACCCGCTCGACACAGACCTCGACGACACGACGCTCCGGATGAGCGAGGGCGGCGCCTACGACGCGGCGACGCGCACCGTCGTCTGGCGTGACGCCGTCGTCCCGCCCAACCAGCCGCGCAGCGTCAGCTTCTCCGTCGCAGTCCGGCAGGACGCGCCGCCCAACACCGTCGTCCGCAACGTCGCGACCGTGCTCTTCCCCGACGCCAACCCGCCCGAGCGCACCGACACCAACGCGCTCGAACACATCGTGACAGACCCCGCGTACCCGGTCGCGCCCGACCTCCAGGTGCTCCAATGCACGCAGGCCGCGCCCGGCTCGGACGCGTGGCAGGTTGAGCTCACCAACTTCGGCTTCGGCTGGGCCTACAACGTGACGGCCGAGATCGTCAACGCGCCGAACTCGGTGGGCGTCCTCGACGCCGCGGCCGGCTTCTCGCACCCGGACGACGCCGACCCGTCCACGCACCGCACGGTCATCGCCCTCGCCACCTCGACGAGCACGGACGGCGGCGTCCGCTTCACGACGCAGACTTCGGGCGACCCCTGCGCCGCGCTCACCTGGCGCATCCGCTGGCAGGACTTCGGCGGCAACACTTACACGCGCGACTTCCAGGCCGCGCCCGACCGCGACCGCGACGCCGTGCCCGACTCCCTCGACAACTGCCCCGACGCCTACAACCCCACGCAGGCGGACGCGGACGGCGACCGCAGCGGCGACGCGTGCGACAACTCCGCACCCGCTTGCGCCGCCGCCTACCCGGGCATTAAAGAAATCTGGGCGCCCAACCACCACAAGCTCGCCGTCTCCATCCTCGGCGTGACCGACCCCGACGGCGACGCCGTGACCGTCAGGATAGACGGCGTGAGGCAGGACGAGCCGACCTCGGGCGACGGCGACGGCGACACCTGCCCCGACGCCTACATCCCGCCCGGCGGCTCGACCGCCTACGTGCGCGCCGAGCGCGGCGGGACGGGCGACGGGCGCGTCTACACCGTCTACTTCACCTCGACGGACGCGCGCGGCGCGAGCTGCCGGGGGAGCGTGAAGGTCTCCGTCCCGCACAACCAGAGCGGCTTCACGGCCGTTGACGGCGGGCCGCTCTACAACTCTCTGGCCTGCTCGGTCTGGGGCTCACCCTGAGCGCCGGCCGGACGCGACCTCTCCCCGGGAGCGCGGGCCTCCCTGCCCGCCATGAGCGCTAAAGCGCGAACGTAAAGAAGCGCCACACCTCCACGTGGAGGTGTGGCGCTTCACGGCGAAGCGTGCTGGAGCACGCTTCGCCGGGCAGGGATGCCCGCGCTCCCGGCGGTGCCCGTTCAGCCGCTCTCGTAGCGCCGCCGGTGCTCTTCGCGCATGGCGAGGTAGTCTGGGTCTTTAAGAATCGCGTCGAGCAGCGTCTTGAAGACGCGCGCGCTCTCGAGCTTCTGCTCGTCGAGCGCGCGCGGCGCGACCTTTCGGCCGTGCGCTCCACTCTGCCCCTTCTTGCCGGCGGGCACCGCGCCGACGTACTTCTTCCCCGAGCGGTGGTTGGCGTAGCGCATCGAGCGCGTCCAGCCCATCTGGATGTACTTGCGCGCCATGTCCATCCCGACGAAGTCGCCCGCGCGCTTGTACGCCTCGAACAGCTCGCGGAGCTTCGCCGCCGACTCGCGCGCGACCTCCGGCGTCCTGAAGCGCCAGTGCGGGAGCAGCTCGCTCTTGTAGGGCTCGACGAGCAGCACGCCCTGCTCGCCGCGCCCGACGCGGTACAACTCCGGGCGCGCGCGGAAGTCCGTCTGCTTGAAGTCGAGCGTGTAGTCGAACTTCACTTCAAGTCGATCTTCTCGTTCTCGCCCAACTGCGCCGGCTCGCCCGTGACGAGCGACGAGACGAGGCTGACGGCGTGCGCCACGATTGACTGCGAGCCGTCCCAGTACTCGGCGCGCTCGACCGTCACCTTGAGGAGCGCGATGTCCGGCGTGTCCACGCCTTCGGGGAACCACGCCTTGAGCTGCGGCTTCCACAGCTCCTCGATCTTCGCGCGGTCGCGCACGACCTCCGCGCGCCCCGTGAGCGAGGCGTAGAGCTGGTTGTCGATGTCCGCGAAGCTCGCGTTCACCTTCGGCACGCGCCCGACCTCGTCGGCCTTGAGCGAGGAGCCGTAGGTGAAGAACCAGAGGTCGCCGTCGAACTCCACGTCGCGGTTGTTCGACATCGGGCGGCTGTGCAGATCGCCCCGCTCGTCCACGGTCGTCAGCATGCAGATGTCCACCGCCTTCACTATCTCGCGCAGCTTGCCCACCTTGTCGTCCTGCGTCACGGCCTTGCTCATCTCTTAACCCTCCCTGGATTGTAAAAGGCGCCGGCCCTCGCCCTCGACGGCGAGCTTCAGCCAGCGGCTGTAGAGGTGCGGCTCCTCGTCGAGTCCCCGCCGCAATTCGTCCATCGAGACCCAGCGCCACTCCGCGACCTCCGCCGGGTCGGGCGCGGGCTCCGCGTCGTGCGTGCCGACGAAGACGTGGTCGTACTCGTGCTCGACGAGCGAGCCGTCCAGCTCCGCGCGGTAGACGAACTCGAAGACCCCGCGCAGCTCGCAGTCGAAGCCCATCTCCTCGCGCAGGCGGCGGCGCGCGGCGGCCGGCGTGGCCTCGCCCGGGCGCGGGTGGCCGCAGGCCGTGTTCGACCACAGGCCCGCCGAGTGGTACTTGTCGGCCGCGCGCTTCTGCATCAGCAGGCGCCCCCGCCCGTCGAAGACGAAGACCGAGAAGGCCCTGTGGAGCGCGCCCGCCAGATGCACCTGCATCTTCTCGCCCACGCCCAGCTCGCGGTCGAACGCGTCCACCAGTATCAGTTGTTCAGCCGCCATACACACCCATTCTACCCGTTTGCCGCCCCGGAAAGCTTCACACGCCGTCCCCGCGCCCTAACTTTTTCGTGTCCCCGGCGGCGCGCCTCACAACTGGTGCGACTCCGGCTGAAGCACGATCTCGTTCAGGACGCCCTCGCCCTCCTGCGACGCGGCGAAGAAGACCGCGCGCGCCGCCGCCTCGACCGTCAGCATGCGCTCGCGCTGCACGCGCATCGGGATCGAGTCCCAGAAGGTAGAGTTCACGCCGCCGAGGTGGAGCAGGCTGAAGCGCACGCCCGCGCGTTTGTATTCGAGCGCGAGCGACTTGAGCATCCCCGTCAGCGCGTACTTCGACGCGCAGTACGCGGCCGCCTGCGCCATCGGCGCGCGCCCTAACATCCCGGGCACGGCGACGACGTGGCCGCCCCGCTGCCGCTCCATCAGCGGCAGCAGCGCCTGGCAGAGCAGGAAGGCGCCGCGGACGTTGACCGCCCACAGGCGCTCGAACTCCTCCTCGGTCGTCTCCCGGAAGGGCCCCAGCGCGCCCGCCCCCGCCGTGTAGACCAGCGTGTCCACGCGCCCGAAGCGGCCCACGGCCTCCGACACCAGCCGCGCGACCTCCCCGGCGCGCGTCGCGTCCGTCGGCACCGACAGCGCGCCCGCGCCCCAGCGGCGTTCGAGCGCCGCCTCCAGCTCGAAGAGTTCCGCCTCGCCGCGCGACGCGAGCACGAGGCGCGCGCCCGCCCCCGCGAACATCTCGGCCGCCGCGCGCCCGATGCCGCGCCCCGCGCCCACGACCATCACGACTCGATCCGCAAGACTCAAAGCTCAGCCCTCCCGTCAGCCCGCCAGCTCGCCGCGGACGCGCGCCGCCTCGCGCAGCTCCGCCTCCCTCACGCGCTTCTCCGCGCGGTAGAACTCAAGGATCGTTAAGGACGACAACGTGCCGACCAGCAGCGTGGTAAAGCAGATAGCGAAAATTATCCAGACTGACACTCGCGTCACCCCCTCCGCCCGCCCGTGAGAGCTCCGGCCGCTTACCCGCGGCCGACAACCCTTCCCCGCATAAAAGGAAACGGCTCGACTTTTCGCCGTTCCCTTGTGAACGATTTGAGCGTTTTTAAACTAATCGCCCGAATCTGTCAAGCGGCTTTTTCATATATACGCGCTCGCCCTGTGAACGGATTGTTCGTTTTTCTTCTTTACATGAACGATTCATTCTGTTAAGGTCTCTTGGGAACGTTTCGGGGGAACATGAACAGAACGACCGCAGGCAGGAGGCTGACGAGCAAGGAGGCGGCGCGCGTGCTCGGCGTGAGCGAGGCGTCGGTCAAGCGCTGGGCCGACAGCGGGCTCCTGCCGATGGAGAAGACCGCGGGCGGCCACCGCAGGTTCCGCCCAGAGGACGTGGCCGCCGTCCGGAGGGCTCGGCCGTCCGCGGCCGAGGCGCCGCTCGACAGGCCTGGGGTCTTGACTCCCGCGCGTGAGGCACAGGCGCCGGGGCTCGCGCCGGGGCGCGAGGCCGCGCTCACCGAAGAGACCTTCCGCGCGCTGGTGGACGGACACGACGAGGAGCTTACGTCCATACTCGTCACGCTGCACCTGGACGGGCAGAGCGTCGGCCGGCTCGTTGACGGCCTCCTGTGCGCGGCGATGCGGCGCGTCGGAGACCTCTGGCACGCGGGCGAGCTTTCGGTCGCCGAGGAGCACGTCGCGACGCGCACGGCCGTCGTCGCGCTGCAAGGTCTCCAGGCGTCGCTCCAGGGGGCGGCGTGGGACGGGAGGACGCGCGCGCTGTGTTGCAGCGTCGAGGACGACTTCCACGAGCTGCCGCTGCGGCTCGCCGCCGTCACGCTCGAAGCCTCGGGGCTGGCCGTCTTCAATTTGGGCACGAGCACGCCCTTCTCGGCGCTGGCCGAGGCGGTGCACAGGTTCCGGCCCGAACTGGTCTGCGTCTCCTCGACCATACTCCTGCGGCTCGACCGTGCCGCGTACGAGTACGCGGGATTTCGCAAGGCCGCGCGGCGCGCGGGGGCGGCGGTCGTTTTGGGCGGCGCGGGCTTCCGCGAGGAGGGCGTGCGCAGGCGTCTGCCGGCCGACCTCCATGCCGAGAGCTTCCGCCAACTGGAAGAGTTCGCGGGCACACTGGCCGCCCGCGAAGCTTGAACTGACAAAGGGGGTTTTTAAAGTCATGTCGGAGCAGACAGCGAAAAGGTTTATCGAAGCGCTCGGCAAACTCGAAGCCGGGCGCGAGCTGGAAGAGATCGTGCGACTCTTCGCCCCGGACGCGGAGGTCGGGAACGTCGTCTCGCCGGAGAAGTTCCGCGGGTCGGAGGGGGCGCGCGAGTTCTGGGGCGCGAAGTACCGCGACACCTTCGGCGAGGTGCGCTCGACCTTCCGCAACGTCTTCGCCGCGGGCGACCGCGCCGCGCTCGAATGGACGACCGAGGGCACGGCGAGCGACGGCACGCCCGTGAAGTACGACGGCGTCAGCATCATCGAGACGGACGGCGAGCAGATCAAGCGCTTCTGCGCTTACTTCGACGCGGGCGCTCTGGGTCGGCAGTTGACGGGCAAGGCGCAGGCGCACGGGGGGGTGAAGTCATGAACAGGAAGGTCGTGGCCGCGGGGCTGATGGTGCTCTTCGCGGCGCTGATGGTGAAGGGCCAGCAGAAGGAGAAGGAGCCGCTGCGGGTCGTCCCTTCGGTAGACCTGCCGCGCTACGCGGGGGTCTGGTACGAGGTGGCGCGCCTGCCGAACCGCTTCCAGGAGAAGTGCGCGGGCGACGTGACGGCCGAGTACGCGCTCAAGGGGACAGACCGCTTCAAGGTCGTCAACCGCTGCCGCCGGCAGGACGGGAAGGTGACGGAGGCCGTGGGCGAGGCGAAGCTCGCCGACAAAAAGGGGCCGAACTCGCGTCTGAAGGTGAGGTTCGCCCCGGCCTTCCTCTCCTTCCTCCCCATGGTCTGGGGCGACTACCAGATCATCGAGCTGGCGCCCGACTACTCCTACGCCGTCGTCGGCGGCCCCGACCGCGAGTACCTCTGGATACTCTCGCGCACGCCGCAACTGGACGAGGCCACTTACCAGCGGCTGACCGAGGCCGCGCGCTCCCAGGGGTTCGACGTGAGCCGCCTGACACGCACGAAGCAGGGGTGAGCGAGTATGAGTGCAGGCGCGAGCAAACAGGTCAGCCCCGCCCGCGGTAGCGGGTGGGCCTTCGTCAACCGCTGGCGCCGGGTCGCGCAGACTCACACGCTACCGCGGGCGGTGCCGACCGCCATGCCCGCGCAGGACGTGTGGAGTCAGGCGGAGTGGGCGATGCGGGAGCGTCGCGCGCGCGCGGCTGCGCTTGGGGCTCATTCGGAACAAGCGGCGTGGCGCGTGCTCAACCGCGAGGCGCGCCGCGTGATGCGCGCCTACACGACGAGCTTCTTCATCGTCAGCCGCTTCCTGCCGCGCGCCAAGCGCGAGGAGGTCGAGGCCGTTTACGCCGCCGTCCGCTACCCGGACGAGGTCGTAGACACCTTCCCTCTCAACGCCGGCGAGCGTCTGCGCCTCCTCGACGAGTGGGGCGCGCACTACGAGGCCGGCCTCAAGAGCGCGACGCTCCGCGAAGCGCTCGCGCGCGGGGTGCCCGCGCACCTCGCCGCCTTCACGCGCGTCGTGCGCGAGCGCGACATCCCCGAAGAGCACTACCGCTCCTTCCTCGACGCGATGCGTTTGGACGTGACTCCGCGCGCGTTCGAGACGCTCGACGACCTCGTCCGCTCCTACGTCTACGGCAGCGCCGTCGTCGTCGGCTACTTCCTGACGCACGTCTACGGCGCACGCGGGCCGCGCGACTTCGTGCGCGCGCTCGGTTCCGCGCGCGACCTCGGGGTGGCGCTGCAACTGACGAACTTCCTGCGCGACGTGGCCGAAGACCAGCGGCGCGGGCGCGTCTATCTCCCGGCGGACGCGTTGCGCGCCGAAGGGGTCGAAAGGCTCGACGCCGCAGACCCCCGACAACAGGAACCACTCGCGCGCGTGCTCCGCCGTCTGGCCTCCGTCGCCGCCCAACACTACGCGAGCGCCGAGGCAGACCTCGACGCCTTCGCGCCCGACTGCCGCCTGGCGATTCAGGCCTGCATAAAAGTTTACGGCCGCCTCAACGAACGCATCGCCGCCAGCGACGGCGGCGTCGCGCACCGCGAGAGCGTGCCGCTGCGCGAGAAGTTCCGGGCGCTTCCCGTCAGCAAATACTGGCGCATCCCGCTCGCGTACCTTTCGAGATGAAGACGAAGGACGACAGGCACGTGCTCATCGTCGGCGGGGGCCTCGGGGCCTTGAGCGCCGCGATACACCTGCGCCTCAAGGGCTTCCGCGTGACGCTGCTCGAAGGCGGCGAGCGCGTCGGCGGGCGCGCCAACCTCATCGAGCGCGACGGCTTCCGCTTCGACACGGGGCCGTCGCTGCTCAACTACCCCTGGGTCTTCGAGGAACTGTTCGCCGCCGCGGGCCGGCGTCTTGAGGACTACGTGCGGCTGCTCCCCGTTGACCCTTCGCTCACCTTCCGCTGGGCCGACGGCACGCGCTTCACGCTCTCCTCCGACCTGCAAAACTTCCTCGCCGAGTGCGAGCGGCTGGAGCCGGGCTCCGGCCCTTCCGTCTTCGGCTTCATGCGCGACGCGGGCGAGAAGTTCCGCGTCGCCTTCGACAAACTGGTGAGCCGCAACGTGGACAACCCGGCGCGTTGGCTCGGCGCGCTCACCGCCCGCGAGCTGTGGGGGACTGCGCTCTGGCGCTCCTTCGACGGCGAACTAAAAAGATATTTCAAGAGCCGGCACGTGCGCGAGGCGCTCGGCTCCTACGCGATGTACCTCGGCGGCTCGCCCTACGAGCTGCCCGGCATGTTCACGATTCTTCCCTACGGCGAGATGGCCTACGGGCTCTGGCTCCCCGAGGGCGGCGTCTACGGTCTGGTCAAAGCCATCGAACGGCTCGCGCTCGAGGTCGGCGTCGAAGTCCGCACGCGCTGCCGCGTGTCGAAGATCATCGCGCGGGGCGGGCGCGTCCACGGCGTGCAATTGGCCGACGGCACCATCGAGCGCGCCCCGGTCGTCCTCTCGAACGTGGACGTGCCGACGACCGACACGGAACTCGTCGAGTCGGACGCGGCCTTCGACGCGCGCGCCCGCGCCCCGAGGACGAAGATGACGCCCGGCGTCGTCACCTTCTACTGGGGCGTGCGCGGCCGGGTCGAAGGCTTGGGCCACCACACGATCTTCCTCCCCGCAGACAGCCGCGCGGCCTTCGACGATTTGTTGAAGCACGACCGCGTCCCGCGGGGGCTGCCCTTCTACGTGAGCGTGCCTTCGGCGACCGACCCGGGGCTCGCGCCCGAGGGGTGCTCGGCCGTCTTCGTGCTCGCGCCGACGCCGACGCTCAGCCGCATGCCCGGCGCCGACTGGCACGAGGAGGCGCGGAAGATAAAGGAGCGCGTGACCGACACGCTCGCGCTCCACGGCGTGCGCATCGCCCCCGAGCGCGTCGTGTGCGAGGAGGTCTACACGCCCGAGGACTGGCGCCGCCGCTTCGGGCTCTACGACGGGTCGGCCTTCGGCGCGGCGCACACGCTCTTTCAGGTCGGGCCGTTCCGGCAGAAGAACTTCTCGGAGGAGTTGGAGGGGCTCTACTACGTCGGGGCGAGCACGACGCCGGGGACGGGGATGCCGATGGTCGTCATCTCGGGCCGCCTCGTCGCGGAGAGGATTGCCGAACGTGTTCGTTGAGCGCCAGGGGTTCGGGCCTGACACCTACTTCGCGCTGCACGGCTGGGGCGGCGACCGGCGCACGTTCGCGCCGCTCGCGCCGCACGTGCCCGAAACCGCTTCCCTCTACGCCGCGGATTTGCCGGGCTGCGGCGACTCGCCGCGGCCGCGCGCGTGGACGTTGGGCGCCGTGGTCGAAGAGATTGTCGAGGCGGTGCGCGCGGTCGAGGCGCGGCGCGTCACGCTCGTCGGCAACTGCGGCGGCGCGGTCTTCGCGCTGCTGGCCGCGCGGGAACTCGGCGAGAGAGTTGAACGTGTGGCGATGGTCGATCCGTTCGCGTACCTGCCGCGCTACTTCAGGCTCTTCAACGCGGGCGAGTTCGGGCGGCGCGCTTACCGTGCGACGTTCGCCAACCCGTTCGGCCGCTGGCTGACGAATCAGTCGTTGCGAGGCCGCCGCGCGGGCGCGGCCGACCTGACGGCCTCGTTCGCCGAGGCCGACCACGAGGCCGCGCGCCAGTACCTCAAGCTCTACGACGAGGTGGGCGGGGTCGAAATCTTTCGCGGCCTCCGGGTGCCCGTCGAGATCGCTTACGGCGAGCGGACGTTCGGCGCCGTCAAGCGTTCGCTCGCGCTCTGGCGCGACGTGCTGCCGCAGGCGCGCGTGCGCGAGCTGAAAGGGGCCGGGCACCAGCCGTTCGCGGAGGCGCCCGCGCGTGTTTCGGAAGTCATCTTCGGGGGCGTCGCCGGAGGGAGAGGGCGGGTAACAGTTTGAGCGAGTTGTTCGCACAGTTCGTCGCCTCCGAGCGCGACGCGGTCGAGTCGGCGCTGCGGCGGAGCCTGCCCACGAGCAGGCTCGCGCGCGCCGCGCGGCTCAACGAGGCTCTGGAGTACGCGGTCTTCCCCGGCGGCAAGCGCCTGCGGCCGGCGCTCGCGCTGCTCGCCTCGCGCCTGGCCGGCGCCTCGCGCGAGCAGGCGCTGAGGGTCGCGTGCGCCGTCGAGTTTCTGCACAGCAGTTCTCTCATCCTCGACGACCTGCCCTCGATGGACGACGCCGACGTGCGGCGGGGCCGCGGCGCGCTCCACCTCGTCTTCGGCGAGGGCGTCGCCGTGCTCGCGGCAATCGCGCTGCTCAACCAGTCGTACGCGCTGCTCGCGGAGGCCGCGGGCGGCGACGGCGGCCGCGGGCGGGACGGCCGCGCGCTCGTCCGCGAGGCCGCGCGCTGCGTCGGCTCGGACGGGATGGTCGGCGGGCAGGTCGTTGACCTTGAGACGCGCGCGGCCGCGGCCGACGACGAGGCGCTGGCGTGCCGCGACCTGAAGACGGTCGCGCTCATGCGTCTGATGATGACGGCCGGCGCGCTCGCCTGCGGCGCGGGCGCGGGCGCGACCGCGGCGCTCGCGGACTTCGGCGAGTGCTTCGGCCGCGCCTACCAGGTCTGCGACGACGTGTGGGACGAGACCTGCGCGGGCGAGGTGACGGGCAAGCCCGCGCGGCAGGACGCGCGCAACAATCGGGCGAGCGCCGTCACGGGCTTCGGCGCCGAGGGCGCGCGCCGCTTCGCGCGGCGGCTCGTCGCGCGCGGCGTGGCGCGACTGCACGGGCAGTTCGGCCCGCGTGAGGAGGTGACGCTCCTCTCCGACGCCGCACACTACGTGCTCGCCGCGACGGGCGCCGCCGCCTGCACGGGCGGGCACGCGCTCGCGGTTCAGGAAGAGGCCGTGGCGTGACGCGCGGCCTCTTAAAAGGAAAGCGATACGGACGAACGAGGAGGGACGGAGTTGACTCGGAGACGTTCTCACCGGTCGCCGCGGCGCGCGGCGCTGTTGATGACAATGTTGCTGTTGGCCGTCGCGCCTCTGCGCGCGGGCGGCGGGGCGCCTGACCGGGCGATGGACTTCGAGCTGCGTGACCAGTTCGGCAAGACGCTCGCCTACCGCTTCCCGAAGGAGCGCGTGAGCGTGCTCGTCTTCGGCGACCGCAAGGGCTCCGAGCAGGTCGAGGGCTGGGTGCGCCCGGTCTACGAGCGCTACACCGACCGCATCGACCTGCACGGCGTGGCGGTGCTCACGTCCGTGCCCTCGCTCTTCCACGGCTACGCGCGGCGGCAGTTCAGGAAGAAGGTGAAGTACCCGGTGCTGCTCGACTTCAAGGGCGACGTGACGAAGGGTTACGGCTACGAGGGCGACAAGGCCAACGTCTTAGTCATCGCGCGCGACGGCGCCGTCGCGCACAGGGCCGCGGGCGCGGCCACGCCCGACGGCCTGAACCGTCTCTACGCGGAGGTAGACCGGCTGCTCGACCCCGGACGCTGAGCCGCCGCGCCGCCGGACTGATGCATAAAAGACAATTGTGACGCTCCTCCCTCTACTCGTCCTCGCCGCCGCCCTCGCGCTGCTGTGCGTGGCGGTCTGGAACGCGCTCGCGTGGCCGCGCGTCGGCGACGCGGGGGTCGTGTCGAGGGCGGATTCGGCCTCGGTGTCGATACTCATCCCCGCGCGCGACGAGGAGTCGAACATCGCCCGCTGTCTCGACGCGGCGCTCGCGCAGGGGGCCTGCGTGCTCGAAGTGCTCGTCTACGACGACCACTCGCGCGACGCCACGGCGCGGATCGTCGAAGGCTACGCGTGGCGCGATTGGCGCGTGCGGCTCGTGCGGCCTGCGCCGCTGCCCGAAGGCTGGTGCGGGAAGACGTTCGCCTGCGCGCGGCTGGCCGCGGAGGCGAAGGGGCGCTGGCTGCTCTTCCTCGACGCGGACGCGCGGCTGAAGGGGAACGCGGCGGCGCTCATCGCGGGCGAGGCGCTGGCGCGCGGCGTGACGCTGCTCTCGTGCTGGCCGCGCCTCGTGACGCGCGGCTTCTGGGAGGGGGCGCTGATGCCTCTGTTGAACTTCGTCGTCTTCACGCTCTACCCGGCGCCGCTGGCGCTGCGCCGCGACGACGCGTCGCTCGGGCTCGCGCACGGCTCGTGCATCCTCGCGCGGCGCGACGCCTACGAGGAGGTCGGCGGCCACGCGGTCGTGCGCGGCGAAATCTTCGAGGACGTGAGGCTGGCGCAGGCGTGGCGCGCGCGCGGGCAGCGCGGGCTGTGCCTCGACGGGCGCCGGGTCGTCGAGGTGCGCATGTACCGCTCGCTGCGGGAAATCTGGGGCGGCTTCCGCAAGAACTTCTTCCCGGCCTTCCGCACGGCGCGCACGTTCGGCGCGTTCGTCGCGCTCCACCTCCTCGTCTTCCTGCTGCCGTTCGCGCTGGCGCCGCTCGCGCTGCGTTGGGCGTGGGCGTGGCCGTTCGCGGCGGCGGCCGGCTGCGTGCTCGCGGCGCGCGCGGCGCTCGCCCTGAGGTTCGGGCATCCGTGGTGGTCGGCGGCGCTGCACCCCCTGGGCGAGACGCTGCTCGTCGCGCTCGGGATAGCGTCCTGGCTGCGTTGCCGTTCGGGGCGCGGCGTCGAGTGGAAGGGGCGCCGCTACCGCGCGGGCGCCGAGACCCGGGCACGTCTTCAACCCGAAGGAGCGAAGGAATGAAACTCTTCTTGTTCGCACTGCTCTTCCCCGTCCTCTTCGCCGGTCTCGTCCCGCGGCAGGCGCCGCGCGTGTCGGCCGAGGATTTGCGGCGGCTGACGGGCGCGCGCTGGACGGGGACGCTGACCTATCTGGACTACCGCGCGAACAAACGTGTCTCCATCCCGTCGAACCTGACGGTCACGCAGGCGGCCGGCGACGAAGCGTCGTGGGTCTTCGAGTACGAGTACCCCGCGGAGCCGAAGGCGAACGGCAAACGGTCTCTGAAGCTCGGCGACGGCGGAGCAGTCTTCGACGGCGAGACGGTCGTCGAGCGCTCCGGGCTGGACGGCGGCGGGTTCCGGCTCGTGACGTTGAAGCGGGGCACGGATAACGACAAGGACGCCACGTTCCGCTTCACCTACACGCTCGACGCCTCGACCTTCTCCATCAAGAAGGAGGTCAGGCCCGAGGGCGCGCCCGAGTTCTTCGAGAGGAACACGTATAGTTGGAAGCGTTGAGCGCGAAGAGGCGGAGCGCCCTCGTCATCGGCGGCGGGCTCGGGGGCCTGGGCGTAGCCGTGCGGCTCGCGGCCCGGGGCTGGCGCGTCCGGGTCTGCGAGCAGGGCCCGCGCCTCGGCGGGAAGATGAACACGTTCGAGCGCGAGGGCTTCCGCTTCGACACGGGCCCCTCGCTCATCACGATGCCGTGGGTCTTCGAGGAGCTGTTCGAGGCCGCCGGCAGTTCCCTCCGCGAGCACGTCCGACTCGCGCCCGTCCGCCCGCTCGCCGACTACGTCTACGCCGACGGCACGCGCTTCACTTACACCACCTCGCTCCCCGAATGGCTCAAGACCGTGCGGCAGCTTGAGCCGCGCGACTGCGAAGGCTTCCTGCGCTTCATGCGGCTCGGCGCGCGTCTGTTCGCGCTCTCGCGCGAGACGTTCCTGCGCCGCGCGCCGCTCGCGCCGCCCGACCTGCGCTCGCTCAAGGCGCTCGGCCGCCTCCCCCTGCGCGGCGCGTGGGGCAACTACCACTCGACCGTCGCCGCGCACTTCCGCAGCCCGCACCTGCGGCAGCTCTTCGGGCGCTACCCGACCTACGTCGGCTCCTCGCCCTACCTCGCGCCCGCCACGCTCGCCGTCATCCCCTACATCGAGTACGCCTTCGGCGGCTGGCACGTCGAGGGCGGGCTCTACCGCATCGTCGAAAGTCTGATCGAGCTGGCGCGGGGCCTCGGCGTGAGTCTTCACACCGGCGCGCGCGTCCGCTCAATCGAGCACGGGCGGGGGCGCGTGCGCGGCGTGCGGCTCGAAGACGGGACGGGGTACGACGCGGACGTGGTCGTGATGAACGGCGACGCGGCGCTGACCGGCGCGCTGCTCGGCGAGAGTAAAGGGGGGCAGCCGCAGTCGGAGCGTTCGCTCTCGGGCTTCGTGCTGCTGCTCGGGCTGAAGAGGAAACTCGGCGGCCTCGGGCATCACACCGTCTACTTCTCCGAAGACTACCGCGCGGAGTTCTCGCAGCTCTTCGACAAGCGTCGCTTCCCCGAAGACCCGACCGTCTACGTCTGCGCCCCGAGCCGCACAGACCCGCGGGCCGCGCCCGACGGCTGCGAGACGCTCTTCGTCATGGCGAACGCGCCGGCCGCCGATGCGCCGTGGGACGAAAGGCACACCGAGGAGGCGCGCGCGCGCGTCTTCGAGCGCCTGTCGAAGGGCGGCTTCCCCGACATCACGGGTGACATCGTCGTCTCCGACGTGTGGACGCCGGGGCGCTTCGCGCGCGAGTACCTGAGCCCGGGCGGCGCCATCTACGGCACGCACTCGCACGGCTGGCGGCGCGCGTTCCTGCGCCCGCCGAACAGGCACCCGCGCGTCGGCGGGCTCTACCACGTCGGCGGCAGCAGCCACCCCGGCGGCGGCACGCCGACCGTCCTGCTCTCCGCGCAGATCACGAGCGACCTCATCGGGAGGCACGAGCCTTGAGCGCGACGACACACACGCCCGCCGCGCCGCGCCGCGCGCTGCTCGGCCTGCGGCGCGCGGCGCTGTGGACTTCGCTCGCGGTCTTCGCAGTCCTCTGGGTCGGCGGCGTCGCGAGCCAGTGGCTCGGGGTCGTGCGCGAAGACGCGGGGGCGCTCGCCTCGCTCTTCCTGCTGACGGCCGGGCTGGTCGTGCTGCTCGGCGAGACGACGCGGCGCGGCGCCCTGTCGCTCGCGTGCGTCGCGCTGCTGGGCTTAGCGGCCGAGGCCGCGGGCGTGCGCTTCGGCGTCCCCTTCGGCAGTTACGTCTACACGGACGCGCTGCGGCCGCAACTGCTCGGCGTGCCCGTCGTGATGGGGCCGGCGTGGATGGTTCTGGTCGCCTTCGCATGGGACGCGGCGGGGCGTCTGCGGCTCCGCGGGTGGGCGGCCACGGTCTTCGCCGCGCTCCTGACGACGGCGACCGACCTCGTCATCGACCCGCTCGCCGCCAACCGGCTCGGCTACTGGACGTGGGCGGAGACCGGGAGTTATTACGGCATCCCGCTCGTCAACTTCGCCGGCTGGTTCCTGACCGCGCTCGTCGCCTGCCGCGTCATGGGCCAGCACCCGCGCGAGAACTTCTGGGCGGCCTTCGTCGGCGCCGCCATCATGCTCTTCTTCGCGCTGCTCGCCCTCGCGCACTCGCTCCCCTACGTCGCGCTCATAGGCTTCGCGCTCTGCCTCGCGCGACTCCTGTTGACGCGACTCCAAACGGATGCGACGCCATAGCGGTCAGAACCGCCCGCGGGAGCGGGCGGGTGCGTGTAACTCAGTCCACCCTTAAGCTGTAAGACAGACCCACCCGCCACCGCGGGCGGTTCCGACCCGTCCCGACCTCGGCAACCCCGGCCCCACATCCGTGCACCAACAACGAAGCTCATAACTTCACGGCTCATCAGGTGCCGGGGCATTTTCCCGGCGGCGCCGAGTCGTGCGATGCTATGCGGATTGCGGCCCGGCCGCGAGAATGTTTAGAGGGGGTTCGGATTTGCAGCAGTTAAGGAGAGTCATTTTCTGGTGTCACCTCGCGGCGGGCGCGTGCGCGGGCGTCGTCATTCTCATCATGTCCGTGACGGGGGTGCTGCTGGCCTACGAGAAGCAGATGATTCGATGGGCCGACACGCGCGGCTACACGGTCGCGCGCCCGTCGTCGGAGACGCAGAGGCTTCCGGTGGAGGCGCTGGTCGCGCGCGCGCGCGAAGCACAGCCGGGCGCGGCGCCGACCGCGGTCACGCTCTACGCGGGCGAGACCGAGCCCGCGACCGTTGCGTTCCCCGGCGGGCGAAACCTGTTCGTCCACCCTTACACGGGCGAGGTCCTGGGCGAGGGCTCGCCGCGCGTGCGCGCCTTCTTCCGCGGCGTGACCGACTGGCACCGCTGGCTCGGCGCGGGCGGCGAGAGCCGCGCGGCCGGCCGCGCCGTGACGGGCGCGTCGAACCTCGTCTTTCTCTTCATCGTGATGAGCGGCTTCTACCTCTGGTGGCCGCGCAGGTGGACGCGCAACTCCCTGCGCGCCATCATGTGGTTCAGGCGCACCGAGAGCGGGCGCGCGCGCGACTTCAACTGGCACAACGTCGTCGGCTTCTGGTCGGCGCTGCCGCTCTTCGTCGTCGTGCTCTCGGCCGTGGTCATCTCCTACACGTGGGCCTCGAACCTCGTCTACCGCATCGCGGGCGAGGAGCCGCCCGCGCAGGCGCAGCGGCCCGCCCCTCCGGGCGGCGCTGGTGCGCAACCGCCGGGCGCGCCCGTGCAGCTCGAAGGGCTCGACGCGCTGCTCGTCAGGACCGAGCGGCAGGTCGAGGGCTGGCGCACCATCACCTTGCAGTTGCCCTCGAAGCCGGACGCGCCCGTCACCTTCGCCATCGACCGCGGCAACGGCGGCCAGCCGCAACTGCGCTCGCAGCTCACACTCGACCGCGCGACCGGCGGGGTCGTGCGCTGGGAGCAGTACTCGAACAACACGCTCGGCCGCCGCATGCGCTCGTGGCTGCGGTTCGCGCACACGGGCGAGGTCTACGGCCTGACGGGGCAGACGATTGCGATGCTCGCCTCGCTGGGCGGCGCGCTCCTGGTCTACACGGGGCTGGCGCTGGCGCTGCGACGGCTGCGCGCGTGGCTGTCGAGGCGCGGCGCGGTCGCCGCCGCCGCGCGCGTCGAGCCGCGTCAGGCCGAGTGACCGGACGCACGCGTAAAGTTTTGTAAACATGGCCCGCGGCCGTACTCCCGTAATTCACGTTGTGGGGAGAAGAGACACCTTATCGTGCGCCGCACGGACGCGGCCGAGAGGTCGCGCGCCGCTTTTCCCCTTTGTTTTCGCCCGCACGCCGCGTGGCACGGCGGTTGTTATTACACCACGGCGAGAAGGGACGCTTCGCGGACATGTTGTCGCGCCGAAGCCAAACGAAACACTTAGGGGGTTTCAAATCAAGATGAGAAGCAATCGTAAAGGCTTGTTGAAGGGTGCGTCGCTGCTGGCGCTCGGTGTTCTGACTTTGGCTCCGGCGACGAGCGTCAACGCGCAGACGTGGGAACAGAGGCAGCGGCAGGAGCGTCGCGAAGACCGCCGCGAGAATCGGCAGGAGCGCCGCGAGGAGCGCCGCGAAGAGAGACAGGAGCGTCGTGAGGCGCGCCGCGGCCGCGACTGGGGCGAGTACGGCAACTGGGGCGGCTCCTCGCAGATGCGCCAGACCGCGCTCAACGCCGGGTACAACGAGGGGATCAAGGAAGGTCGCAACGACCGCCGCCGCAACGAGCGGTTCAACTTCACGGACGAGAGCGACTACCGCAGCGCGTCGAAGGACTACAACTCGCGCTTCGGCAACCGCGCCCTCTACCAGCGCTTCTTCCGCGCCGGGTTCGAGAACGGCTACCGCGACGGCTGGAACGGGTACTAAATTCAGTAGCCAGTAGTCAGTAGAAGAAACACAAGCGGCGCGCTCGGCCATCAGGTCGGGCGCGCCGCTTGTTTTATCTACCGACTACCGACTACTGACTACTGACTACTGTCTACTGTCTACTTCCCTCATCCCCCAGGACTTGTTCGGCCGCGGGCCCATGACGAAGACGAGGGTGGAGCCGTTGGCGATGTCGGCGTGGTTGATGAAGGGCTCGCGGAGCGGGCGGCCGTTGAGCGTGGCCGACTGGACGTAGATGTTCGCGGGCGACTGGTTGCGCGCGATGACGGTGAAGGGGCCTTTCCTGTAAGGGCCTCGGAGCTTGACGGTCGCCTTGTCGAAGATGGGGCTCCCCAGCGCGTAGACCGGCGAGCCCGGCGTGACGGGGTAAAAACCCATCGCGCTGAAGATGTACCACGCAGACATCTGGCCGCAGTCGTCGTTGCCGCTCAGCCCGTCGGGCGCGTTCTGATATTTCGTCCGCATCGTCTCGCGCACAAGCTCCTGCGTCCGCCACGCGCGGCCCACGTAGTCGAAGAGGTACGTGTAGTGGTGCCCCGGCTCGTTGTCGTGGCGGTAATGGCCGCCGGTAAAATTCTCTTCGAGCTTCGCCGCGAAGCGCTCGCGCCCGCCCACCAGCTCGACCATCCCGGGCACGTCCTGCATCACGCAGAAGAGGTAAGTCCACGGGCCGCCCTCCGTGAAGCCGGGCATCCGCTCCTCCTTGGAGTTCCAGCTCTCCTCGTCCCAACGCCCGTCCGCCAGCCGCGGCCGCATGAAGCCCTTCGCCGGGTCGTAGAGGTTCTTATAATTTTTGCTCCGCTTCATCAGCACCGCGTAGTCGTCCATCCGGCCGGCGGCCTTCGCGAGCTGCGCCACGCAGAAGTCGTCGTAGGCGAACTCCAGCGTGCGCGAGACCGACTCGTCCGTCTTATCCTGCGGCACGTAGCCGAGCGCCATGTAGTAGGTCAGGCCGCCGCGCGCCTCGTAGGCCGTCCACGGCGCGCGGTCGAGCCAGCGCGTCTTCGTGTCGCCGTCGGGCGGGGTGAACGCGTTCTTGCGCGTCGCCTCGTAGGCCTTCCTGAGGTCGAAGCCGCGGATGCCCTTGACGTAGGCGTCGGCGATGACGCTGTCGGCGTGCGTGCCGATCATGATGCCGGTGTAGGTCGGGTTGGGCCACATCGGCATCCACCCGCCCTCGTCGTACATCTGCAGGAGCGACGTAATCATGCCGGGCACGCGCTCGGGCTCGATCAAAAGCAGCAGCGGGTGCTCGGCGCGGAACGTGTCCCAGAGCGAGTAGTCGTTGTAGGAGACGCCGTCGTGGACGCGGTCGTCGAACGCGGAGTAGTAGCGGCCGTACTCGGAGGTGATGCGCGGGAAGAGCAGCGAGTGGTACATCGCCGTGTAGAAGCTGACGCGCTCGTCGCGCGACCCGCCCTCGACGACGATCTTGCCCAGCGCCTCGTTCCAGACCCTGCGCCCGTCGGCCTTCACGCGCTCGAAGTCCCAGGCGGGAATCTCACGCCTTAAATTATCGCGCGCCTGTTCGAGGCTGATGAAGGAGGTGCCGACCTTGACGTTGACCGTCTCGCCCTCCGCGGTCGTGAACCTCGCGTAGGCGCCGACGTGCCGGCCCGACTGCTCGGCGCGCGCGGCGTGAATCTCGCCGCCCGACCACGTCCCCGAAGACCGGAAGGGCTTGTCGAACTGGACGACGAAGTAGCCCTTGAAGTTCGGGAGCGGCGGCCCGAGGTGCGCCGACTGCCGGTCGGGGTTGTAGCCGACGATCTCGCGCGCGGCCGGGTTGACCCGCACGAAGCCCTGGACGCCCTCCGCCTTCGAGTCGCAGGCGGTGACGACGACGTGCGAGGCGTCCGACGCCGGGAACTTGAACCTGAGGAAGCCCGCGCGCGTCGTCGCCGTCAGCTCAGACGTTATCCGGGCGCCCGCCTCGCCCATCTTCACCGAGTAGTAGTTGGGCGCCGAAGTCTCGTCCTCGTGGCGGAAGGGCAGGGTGGGCTCGGGCGTCTGCAACTCGCCGCTGAAGGGCATGAGGCTGACCTGCCCGTAGTCGCCCATCCAGATGGCGGGCTGGTGCGTGCCGATGAAGCCGCGGATGGTCGTGTCCTGGTAGTTGTAGGAGTAGACGCTGATCTCGTTCCGGCGCGTCCGCGCCGTCCAGTGGGTCATGCCGAAGGGGACGGTGACGCCCGGGATCATCCCGCCGTAGTCGTGGCGGCTCGGGCCGGTCGTCCCGATCATCGGGTTGACCTCGTTAATCGGCTCGGCGGCCGTGGCGTTTGTCGCGCCGAACGAATTAACGAAGAGGCACAGGGCGACGGCGGCGGACAGGAAGGCGCGACGCTCGGGGGCGTGGTTGGTTGTCATGTTCAAAAGGGTTCCGGCGGCCAGAAATAGGTGTTGACAGGGCAGCCATTTAACTGCACTATCCTTCCGCTTGTCGAGCAGTTTCTTCCGTCGCGTTCTGAATATCTTCAGC